>NZ_DBHLAR010000003.1:0-65963 GCF_057314075.1 Aggregatibacter sp.
GAGCAGCGGACTTTTAATCCGTTGGTCGAAGGTTCGAATCCTTCACGACCCACCAAATATAAGTTCCTAATTATTTAATATATTCTTTCTCTTAATATTTACTTTATCTTTAATGGGGTAATGCATTATCTTTGTTTATTAAACGCATCTACCTCCCCTTACGGAAACTATCAAATCCCTCTTCTTATATTCAGCATGATCATTGGTATTTTTTCTCTTTGATTGTTATAAAGGAATTGGATATTTCTTGGAGAGATAAAAGGAACGAAACAGCAAGACATTGATGACATTACTTCTTTCTTAGAAAGTCTCAATGGTGAGTTTGAAGATAAGAAATTGCAATAATCGCCATCAATAAAAAGTGCGGTGGATTTTCAACACGTTTTTAAACGTCATAAAAATTCACCGCACTTTTTTTATTTAAATATCTTATGCATCGAATGCTTTTAAGGATTCCAACAGGCTTTCACCAAATGGTTTACGCCAACCACTTAATAATTCCGGCGGCTCATCCTCCGTTTCTTTTCGCCAGTGCCACTTCATCAGACTTTCTAAATGACGCTTACTGGCAATCACTTCTTTTGGTAAATTATCTGGAGCAATCTGAATTAATTGTTGTTGTAATGCCTTCAATGCGGCTTTATAGCGCGAATCATCCGCCAGACGTTGAATTGGCTGCGGATAATCCTCCTCTGAAATACGTTTCACCTGATCAATAATTTGTAGCAATTTCTTACCATGAATACGAACTTCTGCCGTGCTCAAACCTAGTTCCAATAAAGTCGAGGTATTCTTCGGGTTATATTTTGCCACTTGCCATAAATTTTCTGCACGTACCACAAAATTTAACGCTAAATCACGTTTTATGGCTTCTTCCATACGCCATTTTGCGAGCAATTTTAAACGCATTAATTCTAAGGAATTTAACTTCCACGCATTAGGAATCGCAAAATAAGCCGTATCAGGATTTTTAACAGCGTGAGCGCGTTTGTGCAGCAAAAATTCACATTCATTTTTGACCGCACTTTGCCATTCGGTTTGCGCAAGTTGTATCTGCATTTGCGCATATAAAGGCAATAAATACCATACATCCGCAGCGGCATATCGTAACTGTATCTCTGATAACGGGCGCGCCAACCAATCGGTGCGTGACGCCCCTTTATCAATTTCAATGTGGAAATAATGTTGTACCAACGTAGCAAAACCGGCGGAACCGGCAAAACCAAGAAAATTCGCCATCACCTGTGTATCGCACATAGGCTGTGGTAATTGCGCAAAATAATGTTGAAAAACTTCCAGATCCTCACCGCAAGCATGCAATACTTTCAGTACGCTTTCATCCGCAAGTAAGGCAATAAAAGGAGAAAAATCCTGAATTGTTGTCGGGTCAATTAACGCCACTTCATCACCGGCATATAATTGAATTAAGCCTAATTTCGGGTACAGGGTTCTGACTCGAATAAATTCAGTGTCTAATGCCACCGCACTTTGTGTTCTTGCCTGTTCACAAACATCAAACAACGCCTGATCATCAGTAATTAATTGAAAGCGTGGTGAGGCGTTACATTCTTTTATTTGATATGTCATAGAAATAAAGGAGAGAATGTGCCATAAAGCGACATTCTCTCTTGAATTGATTAATAAAATAACTTAGGCGGTTGTCACATGTTTCGCCATTTCTTCATCACGTAAAACACGACGTAAAATTTTACCTACGTTGGTTTTCGGCAATTCCTCACGGAACTCAATGTCTTTTGGGATTTTATAGCCGGTTAAATATTTACGGCAGTGTTGTCGCAATTCATCGCGGGTTAAACTTTCATCTTTCTTCACAACAAAAAGTTTGATGGTTTCGCCGGATACCTCATTGGGTACACCGATTGCCGCCACTTCCGCCACTTTATTGTTTAACATCGCCACATCTTCGATTTCATTCGGATACACGTTAAAACCGGACACCAAAATCATGTCTTTTTTGCGATCCACAATGCGCAAACTGTAACTTTCATCCATGATCACAATATCACCGGTTGCCATCCAACCGTCTTTGATCACTTCCGCGGTGGCTTCCGGGCGTTGCCAATAACCTTGCATCACCTGTTCGCCTTTCACCCACAACTCCCCTGCTTCACCGAGAGCTGCTTCAGAGCCGTCCTCTTTCACAATTCGAATATCGGTGTTCGGAACCGGCACACCAATACTGCCGTTATGCTTCACCACATTCACCGGGCATGCCGCAATTAGCGGAGAGCATTCCGTCATGCCGTAACCTTCAATAATGTTACAACCGGTCAATTCATGCCAACGAGTTGCAACGGATTGGTGAATCGCCATGCCGCCGCCCACAGAAAGTTTTAAGGCAGAGAAATTCACGTTCTTCAACTCGTCATTGTTTAACAGAGCATTAAACAAGGTATTCACGCCGGTAATCGCCACAAACGGATATTTTTTCAGTTCTTTTACGAAACCCGGAATATCACGCGGGTTCGTAATTAATACGGCAGTCACCCCCAATTCAATAAACAGCAAACAGTTCACGGTGAGGGCGAAAACGTGATACAGAGGCAAAGCCAAAATGGCTAATCGTTCACGACTACGATCACCCACAAAAGGATGAGCAATCCACTTGGCTTGGAACACATTCACGATAATATTACCGTGCGACAACATCGCCCCTTTTGCTACGCCCGTCGTACCACCTGTGTATTGTAAAAAGGCCAAATCATCGCGTTCTATTTGCGGACGCACATATTGACGATATTTACCGACACTCAACACTTCACGGAACGTGACCGCATTTGGCAACTTATATTTTGGCACGAGTTTCTTCACGTATTTCACCACAAAGTTCACTAATGTGCGTTTACCAAAAGACAACTGATCGCCCATACGGGTCAGAATGACGTGTTTTACAGCGGTGTTGAATACAATTTTCTCTAACGTAGAGGCAAAGTTAGACACCACCACAATGGCTTTGGCGCCGCTGTCTTGAAGTTGATGTTCTAACTCGCGTGGCGTATAAAGCGGATTCACGTTCACCACCACAAGGCCGGCACGTAAAATCCCAAATAACGCGATAGGATATTGCAACAAATTCGGCATCATTAATGCCACACGATCACCACGTTCTAACTTCAATTCATTTTGCAAATAGGCTGCAAAAGCACGACTGCGTTCTTCCAATTTACGAAACGTTAACACTTGTCCCATATTAATGTAAGCGGCACGGTCAGGATGTTCGCGAATCGCTTTATCAAACATATCTAAAATCGAATCATATTCTGACGTATCCAATTCACGCTCAGAACCTTCCGGATAATTTTGAAACCAAGGTTTAGTCATGATGATTCCTTATCTTTTTTCTTTATTTTTATAAAATGAGGCGGAATTCTAACATTCCGCCCAAACTTAATACAAATTATAGCGAAGACGTCGTTCGGCCCACATGAATCTCGGTGCGCCCCAACCGTATGGATAAAACGGCCCGTAATCATACATATCGTCCGGATCGTAATAATATTCTTGTACTAACTTCCAAAGACGATATTGATGCGCCTGCACCACCGGATAGCGGTAATCCGCTTGATCAATTTTGCCCTGCTCTTTGCCACTTAGCACGCCGGCAATGGTAATGTATTGATCTTTTAAGTTTTCCGGATCCACAAAGCCGTTTAAATAGGCAATAAAACGTCCATTACTGTGGCTATCAATGATCGGTTTTGCGGAGAAATAGGCAACCGTTTGATTCAACACTTCCACTTTTGTCTGATTTTTCAATGCCGTAGCGGAAATCACTTTGCCGCCCAATCGGACTTTCACACAACGACAATCATAATCTTGCGGTTGGAGTTTGTTTAAATTTAACGCATCAAATTGTTTTGGCTCTAACCCTTGAGGCGCCGACACACAACCGGTTAAAACAAGAGAAAGTGCGGTAAATATTAACCCTATTTTTTTGCTCATTTTAATGCTCCTCTCAAAAGGTGATTAAAATCTATTCTCGCCCCGGCAATTTCTTCCACGTTACTTCATTGCGTAAGTAAATCGGCTCAATCTCCAACGGGCTAATGGTCTCGCCGGCAAACCATTTTGGCAATGCCAAATCCAGCATATATAATGCGGAAGGCAAGGTGATCTCTGTCGCTTTACCAAGATTCGCTTCGTTTAACTCAGGATAAGCCGCCCAGCCGGTTCCTGCTAAAACGGCGTTTTCATGATGTTGTTGAGCCACTTGCTCAATGGCTTTTGACGGACTACAAACCTGCTCGGCAATCATCGGCTGCCAATCTAAAAACTCACCGAAATCTGACCGCACTTTTTGCGCTTGCCATTGGGCGAAATACACTTCATTCATACGTGCATCAATCGCCGTCAACACATTTTCCGCCTGATATTGCACGTATGCGGCTTGCGCCATCGCAGCTAAATTGGACACCGGAATCACCGGCAACGCAGCCCCGAAGGCTAACCCTTGCGCAATCCCTGCGCCAATACGTACACCGGTAAAACTGCCCGGGCCTCGACCGAAAACCAAGGCATCCACTTGATGTAGCGTAATGCCTGCTTGTGCCAAAATTTCATCCACCATCGGCAAAATATGTTTGGTGTGTTCACGCTGTGCAAATTGCGCTAAATGTGTTTTTTCACCGCCGCGTAACAAAGCAACAGAACAAGCCTCTGTTGCGGTATCTAAAGCTAATAATGTGACATTTTTCATATTTATATTGATTCGTTGTTATCGTCTGTCTTTAACGTTGTTAAGAATTGTACCACTTTGTGCAAATCCCGAGTACGTTTAAAATTCGGCAAACTGCGTAAAAAAGTTTCCCCATAAGGTCGCATCACCAAGCGGTTATCGCAAATAATCACAGCACCGCGATCGGTCACATCACGAATTAACCGCCCTACGCCCTGCTTCAAGGTAATCACCGCTTCGGGAATTTGAATATCATTAAACGGATCGCCTCCTTGCAAACGGCAATCTTCAATGCGGGCTTTCAATAATGGCTCATCAGGCGCAGTAAACGGCAGTTTATCAATAATCACCAATGACAACGCATCGCCCCGCACGTCCACGCCTTCCCAAAAACTGGAGGTGGCCACCAGCACGCTGTGCGATTGCGAAATAAATTGTTCCAACAGCGTGGTTTTCGCCGTTTCGCCCTGCAATAAAATCGTCAGCTCACTGTTTTCACGAAAATAATCCGCCAGGCTACGCATCATGGCATACGACGTACAAAGCACAAAACAACGGCCTTGGTTGGCTTCGATAATCGGCAGTAACATTTTGCCTAATTGAGTGAACGTGCCGCTGTGATTGGTTGCCGGCAGATAACGTGGCACGCACAGCAAGGATTGCTCCGCATAATTAAAGGGGCTTGGCAGAATTTTCTGCGCAGCCTGTTGAATGCCTAAACGCTGGCAAAAATGGGCAAAAGTACCGCCCACTTCCAAGGTGGCAGAGGTGAAAATCCAGGCGCATTTTTGTTTTGCCATTTGCTCACCGAATTTATCCGCTACGGTAAGCGGGGTAATATGCAACCCAAACTGACGACCAATACATTCAAACCAATAGCAATAGCCGGTGATTTCTGTTTCCGTTAGGCGTTTAAGTAAATTTTGTAACTGCGCGATGCGCTCAAAAATGCTGTCTAGCGTTTGTGAACGCCCCAAGCCTAATTTCACCACTTCAGCGGTGAAATTCAGTTTTTCCAATAAAAAATCAAAGGCTTTTTTGACCGCACTTTGTTGTAGCATTTGCCGCCAGTTGCCGCGCAAATTACCTTCACCCAACATTAAACGAAAATCCTGCACGATTTTTAACAGCTGATCTGCCGCCACACCAAGCTGTTTCATATCTTTCACTTCGGTGCGGTAGGTAATTTGAATGTCTTTACATAAATCAAAAAGTTGGCGAGATGTCACCGATTGACCAAAATATTGGCTGGCAATATCAGGCAGTTGGTGCGCTTCATCAAACACAATCACTTCTGCATTCGGGATCAATTCGCCGAAGCCGTTTTCTTTCACTGCCATGTCGGCAAAAAATAAGTGATGATTGACCACCACCAAATCCGCATTCAACGCTTTTTTACGCGCCAATGCCACAAAACAATCCGCATAATTAGGACAATCACTCCCCAAACAACTTTCCGCCGTACTGGTGAGTTGAGGCAAAATCGGGCTATCTTCGGCAATTTCAATACATTCGGACAAATCACCGGTCTTCGTGGCATTGCGCCATTTGCGCACTTTGGATAAATCATGCAGCACATTGCGATCACCCAATACGCCTTGCGCAATCACCTGCTCCAAACGTTCTAAACATAAATAATTAGCACGCCCTTTGAGCAACGCAATTTTGCCGCTGTACCCGAGAGCTTTTTGAATGGCCGGCAGGTCACGATTAAACAACTGATCTTGCAAATTTTTGGAACCGGTGGAAATGATGGTTTTCTTTTTCGCCAATAACGCCGGCGCCAAATACGCAAAGGTTTTGCCCGTGCCTGTGCCGGCTTCCACCACTAACGCCCCTTGCTGTTCAATGGCATTGCCCACCGCCGTCGCCATGTCAAGCTGTTCTGCGCGGGGACGAAAGCCCTTGATGTGTGCACTTAATGCACCGTCTGGGGAAAACGCCTTGCTAATTTGTTTTGAATACGCCATTATTTTTCACCTGTTAAAAAGTCGGCACAGTATAGCAGATTTCCCCTTCTTTCTGAATCAACAAGGACAAGATGATGAACATTCAATTACAACAACAAATCACACCAGAATTGAGCTTATATGCTTACAACGACATTCCAGTTTTACATTTACACCACCGCGTCGGCACCGCCAAAATCGCCTTGCAAGGGGCGCATTTATTCAGTTGGCAACCGGCGCACAGCAAACAAGATGTATTGTGGTTAAGTGACATTGAGCCGTTTAAAGCCGGCAACGCCATTCGCGGCGGCATCCCTATTTGCTACCCATGGTTTGGTAATGCCGGCACACCGGCGCACGGTTTCGCCCGTACCAGGCTGTGGCAACTAAGCGACTATGAGATTGGCAATGATAAAGTGCGGTTGGTTTTTTCGTTGTTTTCAAAACACCACCTCATCTTGGCTAAAATTGAAATGCTGTTCACCGAACATTGCGATGTACGCTTTACTCACTACGGCGAAACCGGCATGGAAAACGTGCAACTGGCTCTACACAGTTATTTCAACATTGGCAACATCGCCAACACGACGATCGTCAACCTGCCAACAACCTGTTTTAACTCCCTGACCCAATCACAGGAAACCGTGCCTTCACCACGCGCCATCAATGAAAACGTGGATTGCATTTATGCCGCCCCACAGCAACCAACAGAAATTCACGACCAAGCCAACCAACGCACCCTATTCGTAACACATCAAAATGCCAGCGATGTGGTGTTATGGAACCCATGGCACAAAGCCACAAGCAGCATGGCTGAAAACGACTATCAAACCATGGTATGCGTAGAAACCGCGCGAATCCATCGCTATCTTGAGGCTGGCGAAACCGTGGCGGTGAGATTGAGTGTGAAATAGTTCTAAAATAGTTCAAAGTGCGGTCAGATTTTTAGGTGTTTTGGGGTAATGGCAAAGCAAAATAACTCTTTATTTAAAAGTGGAAATTGTTCGTTAACTCAAAATCAGTAACAATATTGCGTCAAAATAAAAACAAATCATTCAGGAATAAATATGGATCATTCAGTTCACAACAAACTTGTTTCTTTTATTTGGAGCATTGCTGACGATTGTCTGCGCGATGTCTATGTGCGTGGTAAATATCGTGATGTGATTTTGCCAATGTTTGTGCTTCGTCGTTTGGATACGTTACTTGAGCCAAGCAAAGAAGCGGTATTGGAAGAAGTACGCTTTCAAAAAGAAGAATTAGCATTCACCGAATTGGATGATCTTCCCCTAAAAAAAATTACAGGCCATGTTTTTTATAACACCTCAAAATGGACGCTGAAATCCCTCTATCAAACCGCCAGCAATACACCGCAATATATGCTGGCCAATTTTGAAGAATACCTTGATGGTTTTAGTGCCAACGTGAAGGAAATTATCAACTGCTTCAAGCTGCGTGAACAAATCCGCCACATGTCCCATAAAAATGTTTTGCTGAGTGTGTTGGAAAAATTTATCTCCCCTTACATCAACCTTACGCCTAAAGAGCAACAAGACCCGGATGGCAACAAATTGCCTGCCTTGAGCAATCTGGGTATGGGCTATGTGTTTGAAGAACTGATTCGTAGGTTTAACGAAGAAAACAACGAAGAAGCTGGCGAGCACTTTACGCCACGCGAAGTGATTGAGCTTATGACCCATTTAGTCTTTGATCCACTTAAAACTCAAATTCCGGCGATTATTACGATTTACGACCCGGCTTGCGGCAGTGGCGGTATGTTGACCGAATCACAAAACTTTATTGAACAAAAATATCCGCTACCAGAATCGCAAGGCGAGCGTTCAATTTTCCTATTTGGCAAAGAAATCAACGACGAAACTTACGCCATCTGCAAATCCGACATGATGATTAAAGGCGACGATCCTGAAAACATCAAAGTTGGTTCCACCCTTGCAACCGATAGCTTCCAAGGTAGTTGTTTCGACTTTATGCTTTCCAATCCGCCATACGGCAAAAGCTGGAGCAGTGACCAAGCTTATATTAAAGATGGCAATGATGTTATCGATAGTCGCTTTAAAGTTAGCTTGCCTGATTACTGGGGAAAAGAAGAAATCCTTGATGCTACACCTCGTTCCAGTGATGGACAGCTGCTATTCCTAATGGAAATGGTCAGCAAAATGAAAGCACCTAATAATAAAATCGGCAGCCGAGTGGCCTCCGTACATAACGGCTCAAGCCTCTTTACCGGCGATGCAGGTTCGGGGGAAAGCAATATCCGTCGCCATATCATTGAGAATGATTTGCTGGAGGCCATCGTACAGCTGCCTAACAACCTGTTCTACAACACAGGCATTACCACCTATATTTGGTTGCTGTCCAACAATAAACCCGAAGCACGTAAAGGCAAAGTACAGCTGATTGATGCCAGCCTCTTATTCCGCAAATTGCGTAAAAACCTTGGCGATAAAAACTGCGAATTTGCACCTGAACATATCGCCGAAATTACCCAAAACTATCTTGATTTCACCGCCAAAGCGCGCGAAATCGACAGCCAAAATGAAGCGGTCGGCCTGGCTTCGCAGATTTTTGACAATCAAGATTTCGGCTATTATAAAGTCACCATCGAACGCCCGGATCGTCGTTCTGCCCAATTTACCGCAGAAAATATTGCATCCTTACGTTTTGATAAGGCTCTGTTTGAGCCGATGCAATATCTTTATCAGCAACATGGCGAACAGGTTTACAACGCCGAATATTTAGCTGAAACAGAGCAAGAAATCACTGCTTGGTGTGAAACACAAGGCATTGCTTTAAACAACAAAAACAAGACCAAGCTGTTGGATATTAAAACGTGGGAAAACGCCGCCGCACTTTTTCAGAAGGCATCAACATTGCTCGAGCATTTTGGCTCAACCCAATTTGATGATTTCAACCAATTCAAACAAGCGGTCGAAAATGATTTGAAATCTGCAAAAATTGCCCTCTCTACCACAGAGAAAAAAGCCATCTTCAATGCCGTCAGTTGGTATAACGAAAACGCCGCTAAAGTCATTGCAAAAACCGTCAAACTCAAGCCAGACGAAGTACAAACACTTTGCGCCCGCTACCAATGCCAAGCCGACGAGCTGGCAGACTTTGGCTATTACGCCACCGAAAAAGCAGGCGAATATATCCTATATGAAACCAGCAGCGACTTACGCGACAGCGAATCCATACCACTCAAACAAAATATCCACGATTATTTCAAAACTGAAGTACAACTGCACATCAGCGAAGCATGGCTGAATATGGAAAGCGTGAAAATCGGCTATGAAATAAGCTTCAACAAATACTTCTACCGCCATAAGCCATTGCGCAGCCTTGCGGAAGTTGCCCAAGACATTCTTGCGCTGGAAAAACAAGCAGACGGCTTGATTAGTGAGATTTTGGGAATATAAAGCGCATTTTGTGATGTTTAAGCGAAGCTTTAGCAGAGTCACAAATTGAATCAATAAGAGCGGTCAGATTTTAAGGATTTTTTGCAAATGAGACGATACGATAGTTACAAAGATTCGGGCGTGGAATGGTTGGGGGATGTGCCTAGCCATTGGGAATTAAAACGCTTGAAACAATTATTTGTTGAAAAAAAACATAAGCAAAACCTGTCTCTTAATTGTGGAGCCATTAGTTTTGGTAAAGTTATTGAAAAAGATGACGATAAAGTAACAGAGGCAACAAAACGTTCGTATCAAGAGGTGTTAAAAGGAGAATTTTTAATAAATCCTTTAAACTTAAATTATGACTTAATTAGTTTGAGAATTGCTTTATCAGAAATAGACGTTGTTGTAAGTGCTGGTTACATTGTTTTAAAAGCAAAACAAATAATTAACAAAAAATACTTTTCGTATTTATTACATAGATACGATGTTGCGTATATGAAATTATTAGGTTCAGGTGTTAGACAAACAATTAACTATGGTCATATTTCAGACAGTATTTTGGTTGCTCCTCCTCTTTCCGAACAACAAAAAATCGCACAATTCCTAGACAATAAAACCGCTAAAATCGATCAGGCGGTGGATTTGGCAGAAAAGCAGATTGCCCTGTTGAAAGAGCACAAGCAGATTCTGATTCAAAATGCTGTAACCCGTGGCTTAAACCCTGATATGCCGTTAAAAGATTCCGGTGTGGAGTGGATAGGGCAAGTGCCGGAGCATTGGGAAGTGAAGAAAATTAAACATGTTACTTCCAAAATAGGTAGTGGAATTACCCCTTTAGGAGGTGGTTCAAATTATATTGATGGTGGCATACCATTATTACGCAGTCAAAATATACACTTTGATCGCATTGATTTAAATGATGTAGCAAGAATTTCTGAATTTACACATAATTCAATGAAAAATAGTAAGGTACGTAAAGGAGATGTACTTTTAAATATTACGGGGGGCTCTTTAGGACGTTGTTTTTATGTAGATTCGAATGAAGAAATGAATGTGAACCAGCATGTTTGTATTATTCGTCCAAATAAAAAAATTAATACAATTTTTTTGAATATGCTATTAGCTTCAGAAATTGGACAAAAACAAATTTGGTTCTTTCAACAAGGAGGTGGACGCGAGGGACTAAACTTTCAAGCAATCAAAAATTTTTATCTTCCATTACCAGATTTAGAGGAACAACAAAAAATTGCTATTTACCTCAATAAACAAGCAACCAAAATCGATCAAGCAATCGCATTAAAAACAGCCCATATTGAAAAACTGAAAGAGTATAAAAGCGTATTGATTAACGATGTGGTGACCGGCAAGGTGCGGGTATCAGTGTGAAAAGTGCGGTCAAAAAATCCGATGGATTTTGAATATTGGCGGCTGTGCAACTTAGACGTAATGAATAAATTTTAAAAATTTCACAAAAGGGTGAAAAATGGTTTCAGGAACTAAGGAAAAAGATTTAGAAATTGCCATCGAAAAAGCCTTAACCGGCACTTGGCGTGAAAACATGGAAAATAAGCTGGGCGAGCCTAAGGCTGAATACCTGCCACGCCATCATGGATTTGAGTTGGCATTTTCACAGGATTTTGATGCGCAGTTTGCGATTGACTTGCGTCTGTTTTGGCAATTCCTGCAAACCAGCCAAGAGGCAGAACTTGCCCGTTTTCAACAGCTAAACCCAAACGACTGGCAACGTAAAATTCTAGAGCGGTTAGACCGCCAAATGAAGAAAAACGGCGTGTTGCACCTGCTGAAAAAAGGCTTGGATATTGATAGCGCCCATTTTGATTTGCTCTACCCTGTTCCGCTTGCCAGCAGTGGCGAAAAGGTCAAACAGCGTTTTGAACAAAATCTGTTTAGCTGTATGCGCCAAGTGCCTTATTCTGCCTCAAGCAATGAAACGGTGGATATGGTGCTGTTTGTCAATGGCTTGCCGATTATTACCCTTGAGCTGAAAAACCATTGGACGGGTCAGACGGCCATTGATGCCCAAAAACAATATCGCAACCGTGATTTAAGCCAAACGCTGTTCCATTTCGGGCGTTGTTTGGCGCATTTTGCTTTAGATACGGAAGAAGCTTATATGACCACCAAATTGGCGGGGCCTGCTACGTTTTTCTTGCCGTTTAATTTGGGCAACAACTGCGGTAAGGGCAATCCGCCCAATCCCAACGGACACCGCACATCGTATTTATGGCAAGAGGTGTTCAGCAAAGCCAGTCTTGCCAACATTATTCAGCATTTTATGCGTTTAGATGGTTCAACAAAAGATCCGCTGGAGAAACGCTCGCTCTTTTTCCCCCGCTATCATCAATTAGAGGTGGTCCGCCGTTTAATTGCTGATGTCAGCGAACATGGCGTGGGTAAACGTTATTTGATTCAACATTCTGCCGGTTCAGGTAAGTCTAATTCCATTACTTGGCTGGCGTATCAGTTGATTGAGGCTTATCCGCGTAATGAGCTGGCAGCAAATGGTAGAGAGGCAGACCGCCCGATTTTTGATTCGGTGATTGTCGTAACCGACCGTCGTTTACTGGATAAGCAACTGCGCGACAATATCAAAGATTTTTCAGAAGTGAAAAACATTGTTGCGCCGGCGTTGAGTTCGGCAGAATTGCGCCAATCGCTTGAGCAGGGCAAAAAAATCATTATTACCACGATTCAGAAATTCCCGTTTATTGTGGATGGCATTGCTGATTTGGGTGACAAACAATTTGCGGTAATTATTGATGAGGCGCACAGCTCACAATCCGGTTCGGCACACGACAATATGAACCGAGCGATCGGCAAAACGGAAGATCTTGATGCCGAAGATGTGCAAGATTTGATTTTACACGCCATGCAATCCCGCAAAATGCGCGGCAATGCGTCGTATTTTGCTTTCACTGCCACACCGAAAAACAGCACTTTGGAAAAATTCGGCGAGAAACAGGCGGATGGTAAATTTAAGCCGTTCCATCTTTATTCCATGAAGCAGGCGATTGAAGAAGGCTTTATTTTAGATGTGATCGCTAATTACACCACTTATAAAAGTTTTTATGAGATCACTAAATCGATTGAAGATAATCCGGAGTTTGATAGTAAGAAGGCACAAAGCCGTCTGAAAGCTTATGTGGAGCGCTCTCAACAAACGATTGATACTAAAGCGGAGGTGATGCTGGATCATTTTATCCAGCAAATCTTTAACCGTAAAAAACTCAAAGGCAAAGCCAAGGGAATGGTGGTAACGCAAAATATTGAAACCGCCATCCGCTATTTTCAGGCATTAAACCGCTTGCTGGCTGAGCGAGGCAATCCATTTAAAATTGCAATTGCGTTTTCAGGCAGTAAAGTGGTTGATGGCGTTGAATACACCGAAGCGGAAATGAATGGGTTTGCAGAAAGCGATACCAAAGAGTATTTCGATCAAGATGAATATCGTTTGCTGGTGGTGGCCAATAAATATCTGACCGGTTTTGACCAGCCGAAATTGTGTGCGATGTATGTGGATAAGAAACTCTCCAGCGTACTTTGTGTGCAAGCTTTATCTCGCTTAAATCGCAGTGCGAATAAGTTGGGTAAACGCACGGAAGATTTGTTTGTATTGGACTTTTTTAACAGAGTTGAAGATATTCAGCAAGCATTTGAGCCGTTTTATACTTCTACTTCGTTGTCTCAAGCAACCGATGTCAATGTCTTGCATGATTTGAAAGATCAGTTGGATGAAACCGGCGTGTATGAACAAGCGGAGGTCAACGACTTTACTGAAGGCTATTTTGCCAATAAAGACGCACAACAATTAAGCAGTATTATTGATGTGGCGGTTCAACGTTTCGATCATGACTTGAATCTTGAACAAACAGCAAAAGTAGACTTTAAAATCAAGGCAAAACAGTTTTTAAAAATCTACGGACAAATGGCCTCCATCATCAATTTTGAAAATATTGCTTGGGAAAAGCTCTATTGGTTCCTCAAGTTCTTAGTACCCAAATTAAAAGTGCAAGATCCAATGGATGAATTTGATGAAATTTTAGATGCCGTAGATTTAAGCTCTTACGGCTTGGCGCGTACTAAATTGAATTACAGCATTAAATTAGATGATGAAGAAACGGAACTTGACCCACAAAATCCAAATCCACGTGGCACGCATGGTGAAGATAAAGAAAAAGATCCGATTGATGAAATTATTCGTGTATTTAACGAAAGATGGTTTCAAGATTGGAGCGCAACACCGGATGAGCAACGGGTAAAATTTATCAATATTACTGAGCGCATCCGTAGCCATAAAGACTTTGAGCAAAAATATCAAAACAACCCGGATGTTCATACCCGTGAATTGGCTTTCCAAGCTATTTTGCGCGATGTGATGAGTGAACGCCACCGAGATGAACTCGAGCTATACAAACTTTTTGCCAAAGATGCCGCATTCAGAACCGCTTGGACGCAGAGTTTGCAACGAGCGTTGGCTAGATAGAAAAAGTGCGGTCAGATTTTTAGTTGTTTTTCTAAACTCAACATCTGATCGCTTGAGATTTAGTTACCCCCCCTAAAATTTCCTATCAAAACGATTCATAAAACATCTCATTTTGGGGCTAATTTGCCATTTATTACTGCCGTGTTTGTGAGTAACATAATGGGCGATTCAAAACACATAACCATCCATATAAAAGGAGATTAAATCATGAAAAAATTGATGACTGCGATCGTTTTCGCTGCTGCGATGACAGCCCCCTTAGCTGCCTCTGCAGCCTCTATGCCAGAAACAGAAAAAGCGATGGCACAACAAGCAAACACAAAAGGCGTTTGGATTGACGTTCGCTCTGCTGAAGAATTTAACGCAGGCCATTTACAAGATGCGATTAATATTCCACACGATCAAATCCTTGAACGCATCCAATCTGTCAGCCCTGATAAAGATGCCCCGATTAACCTCTACTGCCGTAGTGGCCGCCGCGCAGAATCTGCACTGAATGAGCTGAAAAAAGCCGGCTATACCAACGTCACCAACCATGGTGGTTATGAGGATTTAGTTAAGAAAGGCATGAAATAATCACATATCATTAAAAACAAAAATCCCCTAAATGTTTAATTTAGGGGATTTTTTATAAGTAATTTTTGACTGAGCTCTATCGAAAAATTGCACATCACGGCTATTAAGATTTCAGGTGATTTTTTATGATAAAGTCCAATCCGTTTTTCAGGTGTTTTTTTGTCGCTAAACCTATATGCATTAAAACCTGAAATTACAACAATCCTGGTTGACCTAAAGCAGGATCTACTTCACGTGCTTTTAAAGCATCTTCAACAGTTAAGCCTAATGCGTTAGCAACACCTTCACCATACGCCGGATCACACCAATGACAGTTGCGAATGTGACGATATTTGATGAAATCAGGTGCATCCCCCATTGCGGCTGCCGTGTTATTGAATAACGCTTGTTTTTGCTCCGAATTCATTAAGTTAAATAATGCACGCGGTTGGCTGAAGTAATCGTTATCATCGTTACGGGAATCCCAGTGCGCAGCATCACCATTAATACGAAGTGGTGGTTCGGCAAAATCCGGTTGTTGTTGCCATTGATTAAAACTATTCGGTTCATAGTGTGGTAAGCTACCGTAGTTACCGTCCACACGACCAAAACCATCACGTTGGTTGCTGTGTACCGGACAACGTGGACGATTTACCGGAATTTGACGGTAGTTCACTCCTAAACGATAACGTTGTGCATCTGCATAGTTGAATAAACGCGCTTGCAACATTTTATCCGGGCTTGCACCGATCCCCGGCACTAAGTTACTCGGTGCAAAGGCAGATTGTTCCACATCAGCAAAGAAGTTTTCCGGATTGCGGTTAAGTTCAAACTCCCCTACTTCAATTAATGGATAGTCTTTTTTCGGCCATACTTTAGTTAAATCGAATGGGTGGTAAGGCACTTTTTCCGCATCGGCTTCAGGCATAATTTGTACGTATAACGTCCATTTCGGGAAATCACCCCGTTCAATCGCTTCATACAGATCGCGTTGATGACTTTCACGGTCATTTGCGATGACGGCAGCCGCTTCTGCATCGGTTAAGTTTTTAATGCCTTGTTGGGTACGGAAGTGGAATTTCACCCAAAAACGTTCGCCCGCTTCGTTCCAAAAACTGTAAGTATGTGAACCGAAACCGTGCATATGGCGATAGCTTGCCGGAATACCGCGATCACTCATGACAACAGTGACTTGGTGCAATGCCTCAGGCAATAATGTCCAAAAGTCCCAGTTGTTTGTAGCTGAACGCATATTCGTGCGCGGATCGCGTTTTACCGCTTTATTTAAATCAGGAAATTTACGCGGATCGCGCAAGAAAAATACCGGCGTGTTGTTACCCACTAAATCCCAGTTCCCTTCTTCGGTATAGAATTTTAAAGCAAAACCACGAATATCACGTTCCGCATCCGCAGCACCACGTTCACCGGCAACGGTCGTAAAGCGTGCAAACATTTCCGTTTTTTTGCCGACTTCACTGAAAATTTTGGCGCGGGTGTATTGAGTGATGTCATTCGTCACAGTAAAGGTGCCGAATGCACCGGAACCTTTCGCATGCATACGACGCTCCGGAATCACTTCACGCACGAAATCCGCTAATTTTTCGTTAAGCCATAAATCCTGCGCAAGTAACGGACCACGTGGGCCGGCAGTTAAACTGTTTTGGTTATCGGCAACAGGCGCGCCGTTACCCATCGTTAAAGGCGTGCTGGTTAAATGAGAAAAAGGGCATTTAGCACTCATAGAAAACTCCTTAATAAATAGTATTAGCTTGAAGTAAATATCGCCAAGCATAATATAGAAAGGTTTTACCGATTGAAATCTATTAAATCAATTCAAAAACCCTATCTAAAAAAGAATTGCGACGGCGTAATGCAAATTTGCTATATTCCGTTCAAAATTGTCGTTTTTTCATGGACGGTTCAATCGCATTCTAAAGTGCGGTCATTTTTTAGAAAGATTTTACAAACAGAGAGAAAATATGAATCCTTGGCTTTTACTGGGTGGCGCTATCGGCTTGGAAGTCATCGCCACCAATTTGCTGAAATTAAGCGATGGTTTTACCAAACAGCTTCCTACCATAAGTGCGTTATTGATTTATGCCTTATCGTTTTATTTGGTCTCCATCGTCTTCCGCAGCCTGCCTGTCGGATTAGTCTATGCCGTTTGGTCCGGCGTAGGGATCATTTTGACAGCGATGGTTGCCTTCTTTGCCTTTGGACAAAAACTCGATATGCCCGCTATGTTAGGAATTGCCCTGATTATTTCCGGCGTGCTGGTGATTAATTTATTTTCAACAACGAATCACTAATTTTCAGAACATAACGTGATTGTTGTCACCTTCAAAGCAAGAAGCGCTCTCATTGTGTTTTCTCATGTTACTTTACCGGGCGGATCCGTGCGTGAACGGTTCCTCAAACTCGGCAACTGAAAGCGAAATGCTCGCCACCACCCCGCCCTATTACAACACCAATTTATAGATTTCAACATAAAGTGTTGCGTTCATTTCATCCCACCAACACAGAGGTCATACTCAATGAACCGGCAATCAAATTATCATTGAAAAATGCCACTTTTTCATCCGGCTCACGCAACGCCATTACATACAAGAGTGGCAAATAGTGATCAGGTGTGGGTACGGAAAGTGCCGCATTTTCACCAAATTGCTCATAATGCACCAATTCATCGTTATTTTGCGTGGTCATGGCGTGATTAATGTGATCACGGAACGCATACGCCCAGTTGTATCCCGCACCGATTTGATCAATATGTTCCCAGCTTATGGCTCTTAGATTATGCACAATGTTGCCGCTACCGATAATCAACACGCCTTGTTCGCGTAAAACAGACAACTTTTTCGCTAAATTGAAATGCCACTCTGCCGGTTGTAAGCGGTTAAGACTGAGCTGCACCACAGGAATATCGGCATCGGGATACAGAAATTTCAGCACCGCCCAAGTACCATGATCAAAACCGCGCGTCGGGTTCAGCTCGATATTTTCCGGCTGCAATAACGACCGCACTTGTTCCGCCAACTCAGGCGAACCGGGCGCCGGATATTGCACTTGGCTGAGTTCTTCAGGAAAACCGTAGAAATCGTAAATCATTTCAGGCTGTTCGCCCGATGAAACCTGCAAACGGCTGCTATACCAATGCGCTGAAATCATCAAAATGGCTTTCGGTTTGGCAAACTTTTGCGTAATTAGGCTGAAATTCTGATTGAATGGGTTTTCTTTATCTAACACATTCATCGGGCTACCATGCCCGACAAACAATACAGGCATTTTTTTCATCGTTGCCTCCTTAATATCTGATGAGGCGGATTGTACGGATAAATGATTAAGCAATAAACCGCACTTTATAAACAACATATTTTCCCAGTAGGAAATGATGAAATATTCTTTGGCTTTGCTAAAAAATTAAAATCAAAAGGCCGTCTGAAAGTTGAGTTTCAGACGACCTTTTCTATTTTCAACCACTCAATCAACGCCTCCGCTGCCTGCGTTTTGTGGCGGTTGGGCGGGTAGTACAAGGCCATCGGCGGATAGATGGCACGGGCGTGAGCGAAAATTTCCAGCAGTGCGCCCGAGGCGAGTTCGTCGGCGACGGCGTAGTGCGGCAGCCAGGTCAGCCCCAAGCCGTCGAGGGCGGCGGTTTTGATGAGTGCCGTGCTGTTGAAGGTGAGGCTGGCAGGCACGCGCACCCGGTGGATTTGCCCGTTTTGGAAAAATTCCCAGTCGTCCAAGCGGTTAAAGGCGTTGAACGCAGGCACGATGCAGCGGTGTTGCACCAGTTCGGACGGCGTTTCAGGCTGCCCGTGGCGGGTGAGATAGTCGGGCGCGGCAACGACGCACATCGCCCGTTCGCCCGAAATCGGCACGGCGACCATGTCCTGCGCCACGTCGCTCAAAGGTCTTACACCAAAATCAAAGCCCTGCGCCACGATGTCCGACCAACTGTTGCTGATCAGAATCTCCACGTCCACCTCGGGAAACGCCGCCAAAAACGATCGCACTTTGGGGTAAATCAGGTAATAGGCGGGGTTTTCGGCGGCGTTAATCCGCAGCCTGCCCGACACTTTGCCGCGCAAATCGCCCAACGCCGCCAGCGCCTCCTGAATCCCGCCAAACATCAGCGCAATCCGCTCATACAGCCGCGGCCCCGCCTCGGTGGGCGACATGGAACGGGTGGTGCGGTTTAACAGCTTGGTATTTAAGCGGTTTTCCAAATCGTTCATACGGTGGCTGAGCGCCGACGGCTGCACCCCGAGCGACTGCGCCGCACGGCTGAAATTGCCGAGTTTGACGACTTGGGTGAAGGCGTAGAGGTCGTTGAAGTTGCGGTTGGTAAACATAGTTTTAATAGATTAACTTAAATTGTTTTTTGAACTTCCAATACGAGATTTTTTTCAAATTCTGTTAATTCTAAATTTGAAATATTCAATTTAGATAATTTCTCTATTGCTAGGTCAAGATTTCCGTCTGTTTTTAATTCATCTATTCTTTGGGCTATTTGCAATGGAAGGCCATATTCATCTAAAGCAGTAAATACAGGATCTAAAAATAAATTTTCAATCTGTCCACAATAAAAACTATAGTCAGCAAGGTCAATACCCTGCTTTTGTGCAATCTCATTTTGAATTCTACAAACTGCCATTGCATATCTAGGAAAATGGAACTGGGGCCATTGCCGAACAAAATTTAGCGTGTCCTCTACAGCATAATCTGCAGTTTTCCCATCTTTAATTTCTAGCTGTATAATATCCTCAATTGATTTATGTCTTATCCGGCTTAGTTTTAGTGCTAGTTGTTCACCTGAAACAACTTCTCCCATATGTCCACTTTTTACAAAGAACTTCCATATTAAATTACATAAATATTTAAGCTGATTATATTCTGGCAAGGAATTCCAAGCTAAATTACTAGTCATTGAAAAATCATTTAGCATTTCTAAAGCCAAGTTAATCTGGTCCTTAGGTTCAATGCCTATGTTTTGTTTAATTGTAGATATGCTTAATGTGTCTTGGTTATAGTATTTTTCTATCCTGTTCCAAGAGTTATCAGTCATATATTCTCTGTCAAGTTGTATAATCAGACTTTCTTTAGTATTGTCTTCATCTTGAGAAAAAACAGGAATATCTACCAATGGTAAATCTTGCTGTGGAGGATCATTAAAAATATATACATTACCAATAAAATGTTGAAACATCCTTCCTGAACGCCCTTTTATATTATTAAAGGTAAAGAAATCATATTTTTTTGTAGCGATTTTGTTGTCATATATAATAACATTCTTGGCTTTTGTATTTACTCCTTCTATTAAGGTGGATGTGCAAACTAAAAATTGCAAACTGCCATCATTAAAACCTTTTACACATAACTGTGCCAGTGCCCTAGGCATACGACCATGATGCATTCCTATGCCATTCTTTAAGCCTTTTACGAGTGTCCAATCAGGATGATAATGTTCTCCAATCCATTCTGCAGCTTCAGATAGTGATGAATTCAGGCAGCATTGTTCTGATAGTAATTTTGTTATTTTCCTTGCACTATTAGGTGAGGCGCAATAAATTAAAGTAGGTTCTTTTATCTTTCTGCATAATTCTAATAATTTTTCTTCTTTATTTTGATTATTTGATTTAATTTTAATAAGTTCAGTAACAACGGTTGAAAAATCTGTTCGGATAAATTTACATTCAAATCTTTCTTGAAATCCATCGGGAATACGATCAATATTTGGACCTAGCAGATAAAACTGTTTAGATTTTTTATATAATTCGTAAAATGCATGATTTAATGTAGTTGCTCTCTCTGAATCTTGATTAGGATCTAATTTGTAAAATTCATCTAATATAAATATGTCTTGGTCAAGCAGGTCTGAAAATTCAACAGTTCTTTCTTGGGTGAGAATGAATATATTTTTATCTGTATATTTCTGTGAGGCATGAGTAATTATCTTATAACTATTCTTAAACTTAGATAAACGTCTTCTTGTTTCATCAATCAGTGCTATTGTAGGTACAACGATTGCAATATTATTAAATCTATGTGAGTCAATAATCGCATCGATAATCGCGCTTTTACCAAAACTGGTTGGCGCACTTAAAATAACATTCTTTCCATTGAGAATATACTGAAAAATTTCAGCTTGAACCCGATGAAAAACAAAATCATCATCTGACGGAGCTTCTGTCTCAGTATTGGATAACAATGATGGTTTATGCAGTGCTCTTGCAAGCTCATCTTTAAAATTTAAGGTTTTTACGTCTAAGTAGGGATAAAGACCAAAATGTCGTATAAGCCCATTTAGTACATCTGTAAAATCTAAAAATTCTTCTTTGCGGTCTAATATGCGCAGTAACAGTAATTGCAATCTATTAGTATCATAGGAGTGATTAACTAATTCACATAGAGATTGAAGAATAAGAAATGCTGTATCAAAGTTGATTTTTTCTTTAGATTTTAGCCTGTTTTCGATCTCTTCATGATTTTTCAACATTATTGTAATCCCTTAAGTTTTTTATCCATTTGTTCAACTAATGTGTCCTTATCTTTTAATGGAAGAAGAAAAAGATGAATTTGGATGGGGGGTAATTTAACTGTTGATAGTCTTTTTTCTAGGCTATTTCTGATTTTTAGAACTTCCTTTTCTATTTTTTCTGAGTATTCGTCATCTCTCTTATTATGGCTTTTAACTACCTTGCTATTATAGGTAATTAATATTGGAATACATGCACAATCAAATAAATCATCTATAGAAGTGTTTTGATCAAGGAGTCGCTTTAGTTTTGAATAGAATGGATGGTTTTGACTCAGCATATTTGAAATAAATATTTTCTCGTTTTTTATATAATCTATTGCTGTATGCTCTACTATTTCTTTTATTACTTCAATGATGGCTCTTGCTGCATTACTATAAAATTTAACCTCTCCAATCCAAAGCTCAAATTTTCCATCTCTTTCTATAACATGAACAGAATCAAATCCTTTTACTGTTGAATTAGCAGAATCTTTAAAATATATTTTCTGTATAGCTGGGATGGAACCATAAACTTGCCTTAATATAATATGAAGAAAAAGCTCTCCAAATTCTCCTCGATTCTTATATTTATCAGTTTGATAAACTAAGCGAGCAGCCTTTCTTATTAGTTTCAATGCATTGCTAGATGATAGGCTAGTGATTTCATCAAATGATAAGCAGAACTCAGGCAGCCATTCCATAGCATGATCAGCCAGATGGGCGGCTCTCCATTCTCCTCCTTCATACCCAGCACATAGAGCACAAATCGATGGGGTGCAAGATAAGTCATGCACTCTTACTTCTAAAAATGAGTCCGGCGGTTCTGGAAAAATCATTTTATTCCTCCTTCCTTTTCCCTATAAAAAGAATCATTTATTGTACACTATCCGAATCGGTGGCAGATATATTCCCCACCAACCAATCCACCACATGCACCACCTTAACTCCATCCACTTCGCCCACGTCCATTCGGTTCGCGGTCAGCACGGTTTTTTGATAATTATCAGGCAGGTTGACTAGATTGCCGACTTCTCGGTTGCTGTTTTCGGGCAGTTGCATGGCGACTTGGAAATACTGGATTTCCGCGCCTTTTTTCGCCACGAAGTCAATTTCGGTGTTGTCGTAGCTGCCCACGTCTACTTGGTAGCCACGGCGCAGCAGTTCGATGAACACAATGTTTTCAATCTGATGGCCGAAGTTGTCGCGGAAAGATTTGTTCAGCGTGGCGTTGCGCAAGCCCGTGTCCACGCTGTAATACTTGGCTTGGGTGCGCAAGTGGGCTTTGCCGCGCAGGTCGTAGCGGCGGGCTTGGTAGAAGATGAACGCCTGTTCCAGCAGGTCCACATATTTGGCAATGGCGTTGTTGCTTGCGCCCGTACCCTCGTTTTTCAGGGTGTTGGCAATGTTGTTAATGGAAATGCTGTTGCCTGTTTCACTCAATAAAAAGGCGGCGAGGCGGCTCAACACGCCGTCGTTGCGCAGGTTAGCACGCTCGCTCACATCTTTGAGTAAAATCGAATTGAAAATGCCGTCCAAAATCGTGCGGCACACTTCTTCGTCTTCCACCAACGCCGTGGCGGGGAAACCACCGCGCTGCACATATTCGGGAAAAAGTGTGTCCGGCACGCCGTCGAATTGGCGGAACTGCATATATTCTTGAAATGAAAGGGGAAACACGGGAATTTCCACCATTCGCCCCACCAGCAGCGTCGCCAGCTCGCCCGACAGCAGCGAGGAATTTGAGCCCGACAGATAAATATTCGCATCCAAATCTACCCGCAGGCTGTTTACGGCATCTTCCCAGCCTGCAACCCGTTGAATCTCATCAAAAAACAGATACATTTTCTGCCCCGCCTGCGCACGCTCCATCACATAGCGGTACAGCGTTTCGGCGGTGCGCAAGGCTTGGTGCTGCATGGATTCAAAGTTCAAAAACACAATCTGTGCCTCTGCCACGCCGCTGGTTTGCAAATAACGGCGGAACATTTCCAGCACAAAAGTCTTGCCCGAACGGCGCACGCCGGTGATGACTTTGATAAATTCGCTGTTTTGGTATTTTTTCAAGCGGTTGAGATAAATGGGGCGGTCAAATACAGTTTGCAGCATAATGAAAACTTCCTAAATTCTGCTAGATTATTTTCATTATAATGCAAAGTTAAAGGGTTTTACAGGCTGATTTTCAGTATAGTGAAAATAAAAGGTCGTCTGAAAGCCTGATTACTGAATTTTCCTCACAACGGCATTGCCATTTCCCCTAATTATCAAACCAACACAAATCCCTATAATGCAT
This sequence comes from Aggregatibacter sp., assembly GCF_057314075.1. NCBI lineage: Bacteria > Pseudomonadati > Pseudomonadota > Gammaproteobacteria > Pasteurellales > Pasteurellaceae > Aggregatibacter > Aggregatibacter sp. The sequence goes on from NZ_DBHLAR010000003.1 coordinate 23,931, forward strand.
TCCATCGATCAATCAACCAGCAGGACTTAAAATGAAACGTCTCAAAACTACTTTATTAACCGTAATCTTAACCGCAACACTAGGAGGCAACGCTATGGCAGCAGACTACCGCAACAACCCATTCACTTTGACTTACGACCACGCCATCACAAAAAATGAGGCGGGCAAAGTGCAAATCCACCCCGTCAAATACGTGCAAAAACAGACCGGCATCGAAGTCGCCGCCAACGTTTATACGCCCGCCAATTTTGACCCGAGCAAAAAATACCCGACCATCGTCGTCGCCCACCCGAACGGCGGCGTGAAAGAGCAAGTGGCGGGTCTGTACGCGCAAAAACTCGCCGAACAGGGCTATCTGACCATCGCCTTTGACGCGGCGTACCAAGGCGCAAGCGGTGGCGCACCACGCTACACCAGCATTCACTATTATTCTTCAATAAACAAAACCGACATTTTTTCATGATTTTCTCCTTGTTATTTGATGAAGCAAATAATGATTAAGTAATAAACCACACTTTATGAACAACATTTTTTACTAATAGGAAATGACATGAAAAGTGCAGTCAAATTTTCGGATATTTTGCGTATTTAAACCCTATCCGGGTCGACTTTATGCGAGTCGTCAATCTTGCAAGCCTTTAAGACGCTATACCCTGAAAAACACTAAAAAATCGCACCGCACTTTGCTATAATGCGCGCCATTCATTTCATTCAAAACAAGAGAAGAACATGACTGATTTTCCTGCCATTCGTGACCTCAACGAGCAAAATCTCAACGAAATTTTACAACTTTCACAACATCATCCTTTGGTGATCACGTTTTATGCGCCAAGCCATGCAGATTCGGTGGCGTTTGTAAAAACCTTGGAAAATTATGCCAACCAATACCAAGGGCAATTTGTGTTAGCTAAAGTAGATTGTGAGAAAGAACAAATGGTGGCGGCGCAATTCCGTATTCAAGCCTTGCCGACCACTTATTTGTTTAGAGACGGGCAAGCGTTAGATGCCTTTCAAGGCGCGTTGGATAACACCACCTTGCAACAGCGTTTGAGTGCGATTTTGCCGAAAGAGGAAGAAATCAAATTTAATCAGGCATTGGATTTGCTTGCGGTGGAAAATTATGATCAAGCGTTGCCGTTGTTGAAAGAGGCGTGGGAGTTATCTGATCAGAAAAATAGCGATATCGCACTGCTCTATGCGGAAACCTATATCGCCATGAAAAAAACTGAGCCGGCACAGCAGATTTTGAACAAAATCCCCCTACAAGATCGTGACAGTCGCTGGCAGGGTTTACAGGCGCAAATTGAGTTGTTGATTAAAGCTGCCGATACGCCGGAAATTCAACAATTACAGGAAGAATTTGCGAAACAACCAACCCATGATCTCGCGTTAAAATTGGCGTTGCAATTACACCAAGCCAATCGCAACGAAGAGGCGTTGGACTTGTTATTTACCATTTTACGTCAAGATTTAGGCGCAGAGGACGGCAAAATTAAGCAGGAATTTTTATCTATTTTGGCCGCCATCGGCAACAACGATCCGGTAACCAATAAATACCGCCGATTGCTCTATTCGTTGTTGTACTAAGGGGAAATCTTCTATAATAGCGCCCACAAATATTACGTTGATAAGGATTGATTATGTCAGATATTAAACACGCGCAATTACTCATTTTAGGCTCAGGCCCTGCCGGTTACACGGCGGCAATTTATGCGGCACGCGCTAATTTAAAACCGGTACTCGTCACCGGTTTACAACAAGGCGGACAGCTCACCACCACCAGCGAAATTGAAAACTGGCCGGGAGATTTCGGTGAAACGACCGGCCCGGAATTAATGCAAAGAATGTTGCAACACGCCGAAAAATTTGAGACTGAAATCGTCTTCGATCACATTAACCGTGTAGATTTATCTTCTCGCCCATTAAAATTATACGGCGATGCACAAACCTTTAGCTGCGATGCGTTAATCATCGCCACCGGTGCTTCTGCCCGTTATTTAGGCTTACCTTCTGAAGAAAACTTCAAAGGTCGCGGCGTTTCCGCTTGTGCCACTTGTGACGGTTTCTTCTATCGCAACAAACCGGTTGCCGTCATCGGTGGCGGTAACACCGCCGTGGAAGAAGCGCTCTATTTAGCCAACATTGCTTCCGAGGTGCATTTGATCCACCGTCGCGATAGTTTCCGTGCAGAGAAAATTCTTATCGACCGTTTATACAAAAAAGTGGAAGAAGGCAAAATCGTGCTGCATACCAACCGCACTTTAGATGAAGTGTTGGGCGACAATATGGGCGTGACCGGCGTACGTTTGAAAGACGTGCAATCCGAAGCAACGGAAGAGGTCGCATTAGACGGCGTCTTCGTAGCCATCGGCCATGCACCAAATACGGAAATTTTCCAAGATCAACTGGAATTAAAGAACGGCTATATCGTGGTGAAATCCGGCTTAGACGGCAATGCAACCGCCACTTCCGTGGAAGGCGTTTTTGCCGCGGGCGATGTGATGGATCACAATTATCGCCAAGCCATTACCTCTGCCGGCACCGGCTGCATGGCGGCGTTAGATGCCGAGCGTTATTTGGATGCGCAAAAAGCATAACCGCACGGTCATCGCACTGAGACAACACATTGTGTAATACAGGGTGGGCAATAACGCCCACCTTCCGTTTTTCTGTTTCTGATAAAACATAACTTATGGATAAATCTCGTCAAAAACATTTGCAACAATGGCTTCGCACCCAGCAAAAGCCGATTAAAAAATATTTGAATCTCAATGTTCTGCTCGCCACGTTCTCCTCAGTGATTTTAGTGGGGCAGACTTATCTCTTAGCCGCTTTGCTGCATAAGCTCATTATTCTGGGCGAACCGGTTACCGATTTAGTCCCTTACTTTATCGGCTTAATCGCCGGCTTTGCGCTACGTGCGCTAATTTTGTGGTTCCGAGAAAAAATCGGCTTCAAGTGCGGTCAATTATTACGGAATATGATTCGTCAGCAAATTTTGGATAAAATCCATCAAGTTGGCCCGGCAACAATTAACAATAAACCTGCCGGAAGCTGGGCAACCATCATGTTGGAACAAGTAGAGAACTTGCATAATTTCTACGCCCGCTATTTACCGCAACAAGCGCTTTCCGCCATTGTGCCAATGATTATTCTGATTGCCGTGTTCCCGTTAAACTGGGCAGCCGGTTTGATTTTAATGGGCACCGCGCCGCTGATTCCTATCTTCATGATTTTAGTCGGCAAAGCGGCGGCAGACAGCAGCCAAAAGAACATGGATACCCTTGCGCGGTTAAGCGGTCAATTCCTCGATCGTCTGCGCGGTTTGGAAACCTTACGTTTATTCGACCGCACTTCCGAGCAAACCCGCCATATTGAAAACAGTACGGAAGATTTCCGTGAAACTACCATGGATGTGCTAAAAATGGCGTTCCTCTCCTCTGCCGTCCTCGAGTTTTTCACTTCGATTTCTATTGCATTAATGGCGGTGTATTTCGGTTTCAGTTATTTAGGGCAAGTGGAATTCGGCAGTTATGGCACGCCGATTACACTCTTTATCGGTTTCTTCTGCCTCATTCTTGCACCGGAGTTTTACCAACCCTTACGCGACCTCGGCACTTATTATCATGACCGTGCAGCCGGTATTGGTGCGGCAGATGCCATCGTAGATTTCTTGGAAGAAGATTATTTAATCGCTCAAGGCAACAGCAAAGCGGCATTTGAAAGCCAAAGTGCGGTGGAAATTTCAGGTGAAAATGTGGTGGTCTTGTCGCCACAAGGTAAACCGCTGACAGAAGCGCTGAATTTCCATATTCCGGCGAAAAGCCATATCGCGATTGTGGGACAAAGCGGCGCCGGAAAAACCTCGCTGATCAATGCCATTTTGGGCTTTTTACCTTATGAAGGCAGCCTGAAAATCAACGGGCAAGAATTGCGCGATGTCGATTTAGCCCAATGGCGCAAACACATTGCCTGGGTTGGACAAAACCCGTTATTGTTGCAAGGCACGATTAAAGAGAATTTATTATTGGGGGATATTCAAGCTTCCGCACAAGAAATTGATCACGCATTGGCATTAGCGCAAGCGAAAGAATTTACCGACCGTCTCGGCTTAGAGGCAGAAATTAAAGAAGGTGGCATTGGCGTGTCCGTCGGGCAAGCACAACGTTTGGCCGTTGCACGTGCGCTACTGCGCAAAGGCAATTTGTTGTTATTAGATGAACCGACTGCCAGCCTTGATGCGCAATCGGAAAATCAGGTATTACAAGCCTTGCAACACATCAGTCGCCAACAAACAACCGTGATGATCACCCACCGCATTGAAGATCTGAAACAATGCGACACCATTTTAGTGATGCGTCACGGACAAATAATTCAGCAGGGGCATTTTGACCAACTGCAACATCAAGGTTTCTTCGCCGAATTATTGGCACAACGACAACAGGATATTAACTAATGCGTGCTTTATTGCCTTTTATTCGTTTATTTAAATTTGCCAAACTGCCGTTAATTTTCGGTGGTTTGTTAATGATTCTAGGGCTTGCCTCCAGCATCGGGTTACTTACCCTTTCGGGTTGGTTCTTGGCGGCGACCGCCATTGCCGGCTTGGGTTCGCTCTTTAACTTTTTCTATCCGTCCGCTAGCGTACGCGGTTTAGCCATCGGGCGCACGGTGGCGCGCTATTTTGAAAAAGTCGTCACCCACGATGCCACTTTCCGCGTGTTAGCCAAATTACGCGTGCAAGTGTTTAGCAAAATTATTCCGTTAAGCCCGGGCGTGCTCAATCGCTATCGTAACAGTGATTTATTAAACCGTTTGGTCGCCGATGTGGATACCTTAGACGGACTTTATCTTCGCCTGATTGCACCGTTTATCAGTGCCATTGTGGTGATTACTTTGATTACCCTTGGATTAAGTTTTGTTCATGTGCCACTCGCACTGTTCCTTGGCCTCACATTACTGACCTTATTACTGGTGATCCCAACCATTTTTTACCATCTGGGCAACAAATTCGGCGCAAAATTAACCCAATCCCGCGCACTGTACCGCACGCAATTTGTGGAATTTATTCAGGCACAAGCAGAATTATTGTTATTTAACGGGGAAGAAAAACTAAAAGGGAAATTGAGCCTAACCGAACAGCAATGGCAAGCCTATCAACAACGGGAAGCAAATTTATCGGGATTTTCCACCGCACTTTTGTTGTTCGCCAACGGTTTGGTGTTATGTATTGTGATGTGGTTTGCCGCACAAGTGGATTTGGGCAGCAATGAATACAGCACAGCCTTGATTGGCTTGTTTGCCTTTGCCGCCCTCGCCTCGTTTGAAATTCTGATGCCGATCGGCGCCGCATTTTTGCACATCGGGCAAATGGTGGCATCGGCTGAACGGGTAACCGATATTATTGAACAGCAACCCCTGGTGGATTTTTCCGGCACGCAACGTGTTGAAAGCCAAACTCAAGTGCCGTTATTGCAAATTAATCAAGTTCATTTCACTTATCCGCAACGTGATAACCCGGCATTAGTGGACTTAAATCTCCATATTCAAGCCGGTGAAAAATTGGCCATTTTAGGAAAAACCGGCAGCGGCAAATCGACGCTACTTCAATTATTGGTACGCAATTATGATGCCAACCAAGGGGAAATCTTATTCGCCGGTAATCGCATTCAAGCCTATAGCGAAAGCAGTTTACGCCAACAATTTTGTTTCTTAACGCAACGCGTGCATGTGTTTAGCGATACGTTGCGTAACAACTTGCAACTGGCTAACCCTGCGCCATTGAGCGATGAAAAAATGGTTGCCGTGCTACAACAAGTGGGCTTGGAAAAATTGGTGAATCAAGAACAAGGATTAGATTTATGGCTGGGAGACGGCGGTCGTCCGTTATCGGGCGGTGAACAACGTCGTTTAGGCTTGGCACGCGTGTTATTAAATGATGCGCCCATTTTACTCTTAGATGAACCCACAGAAGGCTTGGATCGCGAAACCGAACGCCATATTCTGCAAGCGATTTTGGCTCACAGTGTCGGTAAAACCTTGATTATGGTGACACACCGTTTAACCGCCATTGAGCAATTTGATCAACTTGTGGTGATCGATAACAGTCGATTAATTGAACAAGGTTCGTACAGCGAATTGATCAATAAAGAAAATGGCTTTTTCAAGCAACTGACACAACGTATTTAAAAGGAAGGGCTGGAAAGGTGGAAACCTTTCCGGCTTAGTCTCGGCACACGAAAATTCTGACTCTGGCTGCTTTCTTCCGAACCTGACCTGGTAAACCAGACTTCATTGCGAGGGACCGAAAAGGTTTCCATTGAATTAACCGCAAGATTTGATAGCGCGATTAAGGCTTCGCATTATGCAATAAGCCCTATTGAATTGCAAACGTTATCTCCGGATCACATCAGAACAGCCTGAACTTTAAACAAATGAGGAAAATCATGACCGCACTTAACCAACTTATCGAACTGTTAAAACTGGAAAAAATCGACGATTTACTTTTTCGCGGCGCAAGCCAAGATCTCGGGTTTCGCCAAGTGTTCGGTGGTCAAGTCGTGGCGCAGGCGCTTTCTGCTGCGATTCAAGTCGCCCCTCAAGATCGTTTTTTACATTCTTGCCACGCCTATTTTCTTTCGCCGGGCGACAGCCAATATCCGATTATTTATGATGTCGAAATTTTACGCGAGGGCAGAAATTTCACGGCGATGCGGGTAAAAGCCATTCAACATAAATCACCGATTTGTCACATTACCGCCTCTTTCCAAACGCTGGAACAAGGCTTTGAACACCAAAGCGAGATGCCAAAGGTAGAAGCACCTGATGCCTTCATGTCAGAAAGCTCGGTCATTCAGCAAATGGCACAAACCATTCCGGAAGCCGTGCGCGATAAATTTACAGCAGAGCGTCCCTTTGATATTCGTACCAAATATTTAAATAATCCGTTCCGCGGACATAAACTGCCACCACAACAATACTCTTGGGTGCGCACCAATGGCGAAGCACCGACAGACTATCGCATTCAACAATGCCTGCTCGCCTACTTCTCCGATTTTCATTGCATTTTGACCGCACTTCATCCCCATGAAAAAGGCTTTTTACAAAAAGGCATGAAAGTTGCCACCATCGACCATTCTATTTGGTTCCATCGCCCGTTTGATATGAATGATTGGTTACTCTATGCCATTGAAAGTAACAACGCCTATGCCGCCCGTGGGCTTGCTCGTGGTCAATTTTTTGCGGCAGATGGCCGATTAATTGCAACCACCCAACAAGAAGGGTTAATTCGTTACGTTCCGGAAGAACAATAAAAAACGAGGAAAAAAATGACCGCACTTTATGCTGCTCAAGATTTTTGGCATGCCGTTACCAAGGCTCTGCAAACCAAGGATCCGTTAGAAAAATGCCGCTTAGTGAATCATCTTTATGATGAGCTATTACCGCAGATTAAATTGGCGGAATTACCCGATTTTCCGGAAGTGACGCCAGAAATGGATCTTGCCGGTATTCCGCATAAGCCACGGCTCGTTGCACCGAAAGATGTACCGAAACGTTCTTTCGCCACAGAAGAAGGTTATGCAGCAACGTTGCACGCTATTGCCCATATTGAATTTAATGCCATTAATTTAGGCTTGGATGCTGCTTGGCGTTTTGGCCGAAATGCGCAACAAGAATTAGGCGAAGGCATGGCATTTGTAAAAGATTGGCTACGTGTCGCACGTGAAGAAAGCACCCATTTTTCCTTAGTCAACGCGCATTTGCATACGCTTGGATATCAATACGGCGATTTTGAAGCCCATGCCGGTTTATGGGAAATGGCACAGGCAACCGCGCATGATATTTGGGAACGTATGGCATTAGTGCCACGCGTACTGGAAGCGAGAGGGCTGGATGCCACGCCTGTATTACAAGAAAAAATTGCGCAACGGAAAGACATGGCCGCCGTCAAGATTTTAGATGTGATTTTAACGGATGAAATCGGACACGTTTATATCGGCAATCATTGGTATCACGCACTTTCCGCCAAGCGCGGATTAGAGGCTATGAAATGTTTTACCGAACTGCTACACAAATATCGTATTGTGATTTTTAAAGGCGTCATCAACACGGATGCCCGTTTACAAGCCGGTTTTACGCAACATGAATTAGATTGGATTTATGAAGTGGAACAGACATTAAAGTCGTATGTTAAACAGTAAAAAAATAAAATGCCCGATAAGAAATATTATCGGGCATTTTTTTAGAATCGAACGCCAGTGCCAACGCCTACGCCGACACTATTAGAACCGCCACCAACACCTACACCAACGGAACAGGCGCTGAGACTCAAAACAATAAATAATGTCATGATGATTTTTTTCATTTAGTCCTCTCTTTTCACTTGTTCAATATTCTGATATAGCCGATAAATTCCAATAAGATCTCGCTTGGCGATAGCTTTAAAGGGCAGTAATAAATAGTAAATACAACGATAATGTTCTACGGATGCCAGCATATCCAGCCATTCCTGTGGCTCGCAACATTCACGATATTTCCGCATAACATCGCAAATGATCTCATCGGATAATTCATCTTCACGACATAAATTATAGATAAACAGCAACAAATCACGCGCTTTTTGCTTACTTAAAGCCCGCTTGGTTGCATTCACTTCAAAATCAATAAACAACACTTGACCATCACGCCATAGGATATCACGAATTGCCGGACGGCCATGCACTAATCCTTGTCTATGTAAGCCAGCCAATGCGACTGCAGCATCCAATAAAATAGCGCGTTTTTGTTGTTCGGAAAGGCGAAGCCCAATCCAATGGGCTACACTGTTTCCGCCGTCTTCCAACACTAAGAAATCCTCACCAAACATTTCAAGGTGCGGTACCGGCGCATGATGTTCCGCAAGGTATTGCAGACTTTGAATTTCGTTTTTAAAGGCTTGTTTCGGTTTCGGCTTCAAAAAATGCCACACACCGTGTAATTGTTCCGGTTGTTTTAACCAAAAATCTTTATCGTTATAAGTAAAATGATATACGCGCTCACCTTTATGCTCGGCAAGCACTTGCTGAACATATTCTTCAAAAGGCAATGCGGATAATTGCGACATATTTTCGTTCCCCACAAACATAAAGTGCGGTCAAAATTAACCGCACTTTTAAGCAACTAGGTGTGCTATTTTTTAATTAAACTTAATTTAGCCACACGATCACCGGCTAATTGACAATCCATTTTATAAAATTGATTGCCGTTCAAACGAACATCAGCGGTAAGGCGGGAATCGCTGTTAGCGTGATTTGCCGAACTGCGAAATACCCGTGACGTTTGTGCAACCTGCTGAATTTTCGCGATGCAAAGGTAATTCAATTTGGCATCATTGCCGGTTTTGACGTTGGCAGCGCCTTTATCCGCGCTGTTTGTTCCCAACATTTTGTACAATTTAGCCCCTTCGGCGATGAGCGTTTTATGCGATTCATTAGCACCGTTTAGGCTGTACACTTTCCCGTTTTCTTGCACTGCAGCCACATTTCCGGCTTTATAAAAAAATAATTTATTCTCACCGTCATGCGTAACTTTAATCAATTCCGGTTGTCCATTAAGATACGCGACATAATGGGTATTGTTGTGCGTATATTCAAAGCGTGGCAATGTTTCCGCTTTTTGAACAAAGGCATTAACATCAAACGTTGGCGCTGATGTTGAACCGACATCAACCACCGCTCTCGGTTTGTGCATGTCGTTCGACGGAAATAAAGATCCGCACGCAGAGAGCAATAGAATTGAAGAACATATTGAAGCACCGAGTATCGCTTTGACGATATATTGACGCATAAAAAACTCCTAAAACCAATAAAAGTGCGGTCTAGTTTAACCGTTTTTTGATTTTTTTTAAACCTTACACTTTGGAGAACATCTATGTTTGCATGGTTAAAACAAAAAGGCATCGCGTTCATTTTTGCCTGTTTACTGACATTCACATGCTCAACAGCCGCTTTTGCCTTAGCTATCGGCGAAAGCGAAATAAACCAATTACTCAAACAACATAATCATTATAAAAACAGTTATGGCATTCCCGGCCTAGCTAGTGTGAACTACAACTTGCATGATTTCAGCGCCCAAATTGGGCAAAACGCAGAAAAACGATTGGAGTTAAGTGGCATTATTGATGGTTTATTTCAACTCCCAACTGATCAATTTTCTGCCAAGCTGAATCTCACCTTTGACACCGTGCCTTATTATGATGCGCAAAAAGGTGCCGTATATTTGAAAGATATTCGCGTGCTTCGTTGGTCCGGGTCGCCACAACAGTATATAGGGCAAGTGCAAAATCTTCTCCCTCTACTTGCCAGTAATATTTCCGCTTACTTGAGCAGTACACCGATTTATACACTGGATGAAAAGAATCCTCGGGATAAAATGATCAAGCAAGTTGCCAAAGCCGTTCGAATAGAACAAGGCAGACTCGAAGTCGAAACCGTTGATAATTTTTTAATCCCATAATCTCAAAGAAAAAAGAAAGGCTGAAATAAATTCAGCCTTTTTATTTTTAATCATTATTAGCGGGATAAAAACAATGCTGCCGCCCCACGCACCCCACCGGAATCACCGTATTTGGCTTTTTTAATCACCGGCACTTTAGCACTACGCATTAAATGGGGCGGTAATGCTTTTGGTAACGCTTCATATAAATAATCGAAATTGGATAATCCCCCGCCTAGCACAATAAGATGTGGGTCGAAAGCCGTAATAATGTTACCGATAGAAATTGCAGCAAGTTCCACAAAAACACCGACAAAATCCACCGCACTTTTATCATCGGCATAGAAACGTTGAATGATTTCTTTTGCCGATAAAGCTTCGCCTTTCAAATCACGGTATAGCATTTCAAAACCACGACCGGATAAATAAGTATCCAAACAAGCTTTGTTGCCGCAACCACAATCATAAATCGGTGCTTTATCCCAGCCGAGTAATTTCAATGCGTGGTAGTTCAGCTGTAAATGCCCCAACTCGCCAGCCATACCGGTTTGTCCGGAATGAATTTTACCATTCAATACAAATCCGCCACCAAAACCGGTGCCTAAAATCAATCCTAACACAGAAGGGTATTGCGCATTTTCAGCATCCCAAGCTTCCGATAGCGCAAAACAGTTTGCATCATTCTCAGCGCGGGCTTCACGGTCTAACAAAGCAGATAAATCGCGCAAAATGGGTTTATTGTCTGCTACGCGAATATTGGTAATTTCAGCGATGCCGGTAGTTTGGTTCACAAAACCTGGAATGCCTAATCCCACAGAACCTTTACAATCAAATTTTTTATCGGCGCTTTTCACCAGATTAACAATGACATTCAACCAATCTTCATAGCTGCTTTTCGGTGTTTCCACCCGCTCGCTATATTGCTTCTCTAACTGAGAATTAAACACCGCTAATTCAATTTTGGTGCCCCCAATATCAAGCCCATATAACATACCCATCTCCTTTTACACGACGCAACAAATATCTGAAAAACCTACCGCACTTTTAGTCACTTATTCCATTTTCTGGAAATACTGTTTTTTCGCTAAGAATGCAAAAATCATCCAGTGTACTAACCACGCAATTAACACTGAAATAAATAAATCAATTGGATAATGCATGCCGAAACGTAAACGACTGACCAACATTAACACCGCCCAACAGCTCATAAATGCAATTAATAATTTTGCACGCCCTTTTCGATTACCGATTAATTGTACGAACCCCACCGTTAACATAAGCCAGCTGGCCGCAAAAATCGTGTGCCCGGATGGAAAAGAATAGCCCACTTCGCTCGCGTAATGCCCTTTGATCCATTCCGGTACAGATGCTTGCGTTTGATAAAATTGCTCAACAAATTGCGCCCGAGCTTTGCGATCTTGCGCATAAAAAGCTTCGGTGCTTGTACCGGTTTGGTCAGCAACATAAGTCACGAAAGGCCGAGGCTCACTAAACGCGTTTTTCAACCCGGATTTCAGTCCTTGTGTCACAACCATTGAAAAAGCCATTACAGCAACAGCTAAAATCCATTGTTTTCGCTGAGGAAATAATGGTAAAAAAAGCAACGCAAAAACGCCGCAAGTGATAATGGCGTAAGGCACACTCCCACTTTCTGTCAACCAATATAAAGGATGCTCGTAGTCTTCAAACATGAGACTGCCGCTCCACTGCCAAGCGGACAGCCAGACAAAAAGAGGGACAAGACAAAGCAATAGTGTATATAATGACAACCTTTTTAACATATTCATAACCATAGATAAAATTGAGCCGTCATTTTATCATCAGAACCCAACAAAAGAAAAAGAATAAGGACAAAATAAGGATACGTTATGGCAAAAATTGAACTCGTTGCCCAAGCCAATTTACCGACAGAATTCGGGCTATTTAAAATCGTGGGATTTGAATTTCCCGACACGAAAAAAGAACACGTTGCCTTAGTCTTGGGCGACATCAGCCATTCAGAAGAACCCGTCTTAGCACGTATCCACTCCGAATGCCTCACCGGCGATGCATTGCATAGTTTAAAATGTGACTGCGGTTTCCAGCTTGCCGCGGCATTACGCCAAATTCAACAAGAAGGTCGTGGCGTATTGATTTATCACCGTGAAGAGGGCCGCGGCATTGGCTTAATTAACAAAATTCGCGCTTATTCCTTACAAGATAAAGGCATGGACACCATTGAGGCAAATTTGGCTTTAGGGTTTGCTGCGGATGAACGTAATTTTAGCGTGTGTGCAGACATTTTCGATTTATTAGGCGTCAAACAAATTCGCTTGCTTACCAATAATCCGGAAAAAATCGAAACCATGAAACAATCCGGTATTAATGTGGTAGAACGCGTGCCGCTGAATGTTGGCGAAAACCGCTATAACACGGCTTATTTAGATACCAAAGCCAAAAAAATGGGCCATTTTATCGTACATAACGGTGAACAACATTTAATGGAATGCCCCTATTGCCAAGAAGAAGTGCCGAAAAAATAACAGCCTCACATGACATAAAAAAGCACAAACGTTCATTGCGTTTGTGCTTTTTATTTTTCTAAGGCGGTTATCTCAAATAGCTATCCAAGCATACTTTTAACACTTAAATAAACGTTCCTATTTTCAACCGCACTTTACTCAATCCGTCGGAACAAATCCTTGCTGTAAATAACTTCTGTTGGATTGGCTGAGTCGTAACCATTTAAAGTCGGATTAAGGTAAACGGGAACCCTAGACTGATATAGTGGCAATACCACATTTTCTTCCTGCAAAATTTGCTCAATTCGGCTATAAAGTGCAGTGCGTTCTGCCGAGGAAATCACCTTTAAACTTTGCTCAAACAAACGATCCACTTCCTCATTGCGATAACCGCTTTTATTATCCGGGCTATGGCTATAAAACAAACTCAAAAATGCGGATGGCTCGTTATAGTCGGCACACCAACCGGAACGGGCTATATGGAAATTGCCTTTGGCTATATTTTCCAATAACTGTGTTTTTGACATACCTTCACCAATAATTCGGATCATATCTGACTGCGACCACATACGAATAATCCCTTGCACTAATTGATTCTGCAGTTCAGATTGTTCGTAACTCAAGGTCAGTTTTAACGGCGCTTTTTCACTAATTTGCCCCTGGCTTAATAATTGCTCCACCGGAGTTTGTTCCCAGTGACTTTCTAGCGTTTGCATAGACTGCGGTAAAAAATTATCCGTTAAATAAAACCGACTTGGATTTTCAGGCAGTAAACGACGAGGAGATGTCAGCATCGCCAAAGCTTTACGCACCGAGCTTTGTGCCAATTGTGGCATGTTGAAATTAAATGCGTAGAAATAAGTGCAGAGTTGCGGGAAATATTGTGTCTGTTCAACATATTGTTGCGGTTGCCACACAATATCTAACGCACTCACTTCCTGTTTTGAGTTGATTTTTTGATAGTCCACATTTTCGAAGAAGACTTTTTCTTTCGCCCAATAGTGCGGATTCTGTTCCAGATGAATGAGATCACCTTGCTGACCGCTGACTTGATACGCCCCGTTGGTTACAATGCCTTCATGAGGTTGTAAATATTGCGGCAACAAGCTGCTATGAGCCAACATTTGTGGCAAATACGGCGTCGGTTTATCTAAGGTTAGACGTAAAGTGCGGTCGTTTTCCGCCACGATTCCTAGCTCCTCCGGTGGCAGTTCTTGCTTTAATACTTTCTCCGCATTCAGCAGATTCATATACGCCAGATAATCTTTTAGCGGACTGTTAGATTTTGCCAATGCCCACCAACTTGCCACGAATTGTTGAGCCGTCACGGGCTCTCCATTGGACCATTTAGCGGTTTCGCGTAACCTAAATCGCCATGTTTTATTGTCTTGAGTTTGCCAGTTTTCCGCCACTGCCGGCACAATATTGCCTTTGGCATCGTAAATCACCAATCCTTCAAAAAGATCACGCAAAAAGGCGACTTGTTCAATGTTAGACGCTTGTAGCGGATTGAGAGATAAATCGGTATAAACACCACGAACCAATAATTGGCGACGGGATTGAGAGAATTCCGGCGTTGCAGATGCATCAACCGTTAGAGAGGATTCGGCGAGCTTTTGAGCGTGTTCATCACATCCGTTGAGAAAAAAAACACCTAAAAAAAGCACCGCACTTTTAAAGAGGAAATTACGCATTGAAATACATTCATGAAATAAGTTGCGCTCATTATACACGAATGTTTGAAGCTTATTCTGCTTCGAGGGTTTTAATCCAGAAAAAGAAGAACCAATATTTAATCAATAACACGCTCATGATAATGCTTTTGCCGACAATGCTTGGTGTGAAATAAAACCCCATTAACAACATCGTAGTGGAAAAACTCAAAATGTAGATTTTGGCTTTTTTAGTTAAAGCGCGTTGTTCATGAAAATCTTTTAAATGTGCTTGATAAATCTTTGTGCCCACAAACCAGTTATGTAAACGTGTCGAACCTTTTGTAAAGAAAAACAACGTTAAAAGCAAAAATGGCGTGGTCGGCAAAAAAATAGGCACAACAATACCAATAAGACCTAACGCTAAAAAAATAAACCCTAATCCAATGTAAAAGTATTTCATTGCACACCTCAAAATAAAAATTATTCGCAATAATAATTGAATTGGTAGATTTTTCAAGCTTGAAATCATAAAATCGAGCCCAATTTTACTCACTACATTTATTTATATTAAGGATAGCTTAATGACAAACCCATTACTGACGTCAACCATACTACCGGCATTTTCTAAAATTGAACCGCAATACATTGAATCCGCTATCAAACAACTTATTCAAGAAAACCGCGAAACGGTAGAACGCGTGGTAAATCAACCGCACTTTACTTGGGAAAATTTCATTCTCCCGTTAACCGAAGCCGGTGATCGTTTAAGCAAAGTGTGGTCGCCAATTTCGCATTTAAACTCAGTAAAAAATAGCCCCGAATTACGTGAAGCCTATCAAGCCTGCTTGCCATTATTGGCCGAATACAGCACGTGGGTCGGACAACATCAAGGATTATATAAAGCCTATTTACAATTAAAAAATAGCCCTGAATTTGCCGATTACACTCAAGCGCAAAAGAAAGCCATTGAAAACAGCTTACGCGATTTCAAATTATCGGGCATTTCCTTACCGGCAGAAAAACAAAAACGCTATGGCGAGATTGCTGCCCGTTTATCCGAACTCAACTCACAATTTAGCAATAACGTATTAGACGCCACCATGGGCTGGGAAAAGATCGTTGAAGATGTCAACCAGCTCAAAGGCTTGCCGGAATCCGCACTGGAAGCGGCCAAACAATCTGCAGAAAGCAAAGGGGTCAGTGGCTATCGCTTCACCTTGGAATACCCAAGCTATATTCCCGTCATGACGTATTGTGAAAACCGTGAATTACGCGAAGAAATGTATCGTGCCTTTGCCACCCGCGCGTCCGATCAAGGGCCCAATGCAGGTAAATGGGATAACTCGGCGATTATGCAGGAGATCCTTAGCCTACGCGTGGAATTAGCCAAATTATTGGATTTCAACACCTACACCGAATTATCCCTTGCCACCAAAATGGCGGAAAATCCGCAACAAGTGTTGGATTTCTTAGAAAATCTCGCGACACGCTCTAAAGCCCAAGGCGAACGTGAATTACAAGAATTAAAAGACTTCTGCAAAACACACTATAATTTGACCGCACTTGAGCTTTGGGATCTGTCTTTTTACAGCGAAAAACAAAAGCAACATTTATATGCTATCAACGATGAAGAATTGCGTCCGTATTTCCCGGAAGATCGCGTATTAAGCGGTTTATTTGAATTGATTAAACGCATTTTCAATATTCGCGCGGTAGAGCGCCATGGCGTCGAAACCTGGCATAAAGATGTCCGTTTCTTCGATTTGCTTGATGAAAAAGACGAGGTTCGCGGCAGTTTCTATCTAGACCTATACGCTCGTGAACATAAACGCGGTGGTGCTTGGATGGATGATTGTATCGGTCGTCGTAAAAAGATTGACGGCAGCCTACAAAAACCGGTGGCGTACTTAACCTGTAACTTCAACCGTCCACTTGGCGACCAACCGGCTTTATTCACGCATGATGAGGTTACTACCCTATTCCATGAATTCGGCCATGGATTGCATCATATGCTGACCAAAATTGATGTATCGGATGTTGCGGGCATTAACGGTGTGCCTTGGGATGCGGTGGAATTGCCAAGCCAATTTATGGAAAACTGGTGCTGGGAAGAAGAGGCACTACAGTTCATTTCCGGTCATTATAAAACCGGAGAACCTCTACCAAAAGAAAAGCTCAGCCAATTACTCAAAGCTAAAAACTTCCAAGCGGCGATGTTTGTGTTGCGTCAGTTAGAGTTTGCGCTGTTTGATTTCCGCTTGCACCACACATTTGATCCAAATAAGCAAAATCAAGTGTTAGCGATGTTACACGAGGTGAAAAGCCAAGTTGCCGTCATCCCTGGCGCAGAATGGGGAAGAATGCCGCACAGCTTCAGCCATATTTTTGCTGGCGGCTATGCCGCAGGCTATTACAGCTATTTATGGGCGGAGGTTTTATCGGCAGATGCCTACTCGCGTTTTGAAGAGGAAGGGATTTTCAATCTACAAACCGGTCAATCCTTCTTGGATGAAATTCTCACCAAAGGCGGCTCTGAAGAACCGATGACCTTGTTCAAAAACTTCCGTGGCCGTGAACCGCAATTAGATGCGTTATTACGTCATAAAGGCATTGCAAACTAAAAAATGCTGAAAAAAAATGACCGCACTTTTGAACAAGCAAAGTGCGGTCATTTTTTAATGCGTTTCTAACCTATAAAAAAGGCTTACTCTTAACAGGTAAGCCTTTTGTTTTTAATAATCGACTTATTTTTTCAACACCAATACAACGGAATCACCGGCAACAACTTCACCGGATTTTTTCTCCATATTGCTAACTTCATCCATGTTAGAAATTACTACAGGGGTTAACACAGATTTGGCTTTGGCTTCCAATAATGCTAAATCCAATTCGATAATAGTGTCACCACGTTTGACACTTTGACCTTCTTGGGCTACACGAGTAAAACCTTCACCTTTTAATTCAACGGTATCAATACCAAAGTGAACAAATAACTCAACCCCTTCTTTGGATTCCATGGAAAAGGCATGATTGGTCTCAAAGATTTTACCTACAACGCCATCTACCGGCGCAACCAGTTTGTTACCGGTTGGGCGAATTGCGATACCATCGCCAACAATTTTTTCGGAGAAAACAACATCCGGAACATCTTCAATATTCACAATTTCACCGGAAAGCGGTGCATAAATTTCCACATTAACCGCTTTCTTCTCTTTTGAACCAAATAGTTTGTCAAATAAACCCATTTTTATCATCTCCTGAAGTTTAAAACTTGGTCGTATTTTAGCTTAAAAAGCCAAATTTGTATCTAATTTAATGCTTTTTCTACCAAAAAATCAGCAACTAAGCGCTCAATTTCTGCCGCCGTTGGTTGTTGCAACGCTTTTTCAGCCAAGAATTTTGCATCTTGGTAATTGACGTTACGAATTAATTTCTTAATGCGTGGCACAGAAATTGCACTCATACTAAATTCATCTAGCCCCATACCGAGTAGCAAGATCGTGGCGTTTTCATCACCGGCTAATTCACCGCACATGCCGGTCCATTTTCCTTCCGCATGAGAGGCATCAATAACCTGTTTAATTAAACTCAGCACAGATGGACTCATTGGGTTATATAAATGAGAAATGAGTTCATTGCCACGGTCTACGGCTAACGTATATTGGGTTAAGTCATTTGTACCAATACTGAAGAAATCGACCTCTTTTGCTAAGAATTTGGCATTCACAGCAGCAGATGGCGTTTCAACCATCACACCGATTTGGATATTTTCATCAAAATCTTTGCCTTCATTGCGTAATTCAACTTTTAATTCTTCAATCACGGATTTAAGTGCTCGAATTTCTTCTACAGAAATAATCATCGGGAACATGACGGCTAATCGACCGTAAGCGGATGCCCGTAACACCGCTCTTAATTGGGCATTTAAAATTTCGCGACGATCCAACGCAATACGAATAGCACGCCAACCGAGGAATGGATTCATTTCTTTCGGTAAATTCAAATACGGTAATTCTTTATCACCGCCAATATCCATGGTGCGCAATATTACCAAATTGCCATTCATGGCTTCCACGACGTCTTTGTAAGCGATAAATTGCTCTTCTTCTGTCGGCAGTTGATCGCGATCCATAAACAAGAATTCCGTGCGGTATAACCCTACACCTTCTGCGCCGTTGCGCTCCGCACCTTCAATATCGCGAATAGTACCGATATTCGCAACCACATCCACGCGGTGTCCATCTAGTGTCAATGCAGGTAAATCTTTTAATTTCGCCAACTCAGCTTTCTCATCTGTTAATTTTGCTTGCAATGCTTTTAAACACTGAATGTCTTCTTGAGAGGGGTTAACATAAACCACATTATTTAATGCATCAAGAATTAAGAAATCTCCGGTGTTCACCAGCTCGGTAACATTATTCGTCCCAACAATTGCCGGCAGCTCAAGAGAACGCGCCATAATGGAGGTATGTGATGTTCGACCACCGATATCCGTCACAAAACCTAATACTTTGTCTAAATTTAGCTGTGCCGTTTCAGAAGGCGTTAAATCATAGGCAACTAAAATCGCCTCTTCATTGATTTCACCTAAATCAACGATGTGCATGCCTAAAATATTTTTAATCAACCGATTACCAATATCACGAATATCACCGGCACGTTCTTTTAAATATTCGTCATCAATTTCAGACAACATGGCGACTTGCTGATCAATCACCACATTGGCCGCTACCGCCGCATTCACATGATTTGAACGAAGATAATCAATAATTTCCTCTTCCAGCTCTTCATCTTCCAAAATCATTAAATGCCCTTCGAAAATGGCAGCTTTTTCTTCGCCTAAAGAAGCATAAGCACGATCTTTAATTGAATTTAATTGTTCAACCGCCGCACTGCGTCCCTCATAGAAACGCGCGATTTCAGCATCAATTTGGCTATCTTTAATTTTTTGCGTATCCAGTACAATTTTTTCTTCTTTAAGGACGAGCGCTTTACCAAAAACAATGCCGGGAGAGGCAGGAATTCCTGAAATCATAATGACCTTCTCTATTATCTAAATTCATTGATGTAAATTGAACAAAAATCAATCACCGAATAAATAAAACAAAGCCATAATTCACAGCTCTCCATGCTTTTATTGAAAAACATAAGAACGCAAATTATGGCGACAGCATTATTCTAATGTAGGAATTAATGCAACAAGATGCTCAACTGCTTTTTCTGCGTCTTCACCTTCAGCAGAAATCGTAATAACGGTACCTTGAGTTAAGGCTAATGTTTGTAATTTAAATAAACTTTTTGCACTCGCACTTTTTCCTGCAGAAGTAACAGTAATATCTGCGGCAAATGCTTTTGCTTCTTTTACAAATTGTGCCGCTGGGCGAGTATGCAAACCGTTAGGTGCTGTAATTTCAACATCTTTTGAGTACATATAATTTTCCTCTGGAAAAAGTAGATAAGATTCATTAAATATTTATTTAAATAATTAAAATAAATATAGTGCAGTATCAGATGAACACAATGAATTCGCAAGGCGATTTGGTATAAAATTTGAATTAGATCACAAAAAAAACAGAAAATCAGCTAATTCATTAACCAATAATTAACATTTCATACCTAAAAAATAGTAAATCACTTTTATTCCGCAGAAAAATGGCGCTGCGATTTCATTTCTTTTTTACTGCTGAGTAAGCGATGATAATTTTCATAACGAACAGCACTGATTTTGCCTTCTTCTACCGCCTGACGTAAGGTACAGCCGGGATCGTTTAAATGCTTACAATCACGAAACTTACAAGTCCCCAGCACGGTTTGGAATTCTCGATAACCTTTGGTAATCTGCTCATCTTCCAAATGCCACAAACCAAATTCACGGATGCCCGGTGAATCAATTAAACTGCCTCCCTGCGGTAAATGATATAAACGAGAAGAGGTTGTGGTGTGTTGTCCAAGGCCTGAGGTTGAACTAATTTCCCCAACTAATGCATCCACATTCGGCAAAACGGCATTAATCAAACTGGATTTTCCCACACCGGATTGCCCCACAAAAATAGACACGCCATCCGATAAAAGTGCGGTCAGTTTTTCCAGATTTTTTTTATTTTGCGCGGAAACCATCAATGTTTGATAGCCAATATCACGATAAATTTTCAGCTGTAAATCCACCTCTTGCCATTGCTGTTCCGTCAGCATATCGGCTTTATTCAACACAATAATCGGTTCAATGTGGGCGTCTTCGCATACCACCAAATAACGATCAATAATATTCAACGACAAACTCGGCAGTACGGAAGAAATAATGATAATGCGATCAATATTAGCCGCGATGACTTTAATGCCATCATAATAATCCGGACGGGAAATTTCATTTTTGCGTGGATGAACCCCTTCAATTACCCCACTCACTCCTTGCAATTGTTCATTGCCTTGCCGCCAAATCACGCGATCCCCGACGACAACGCTCGCTAATGTACGACGCAAGTTACAACGAAAAATCTCACCTTGCGCATTTTCCACATCTGCATGACGGGCATAGCGCGTAACAACCAAGCCATCCTGCGACTCGCCCAGCATTTCATCCTGCCAATCAATGTCTTTCTTCTGATGGCGATGTAATACCTTATGATTATTGGACTGAATTCGGCGTTTTTGATTTTGCGTTAATTTAGGTTTACTCATATAAGTGCGGTCGTTTTTTCTCGCGTTTTTCGCTAGAATAAGGAAAATTTTTGCATAGGATACCTTATATAATGGCATTAGATAAACAAAATCTGATCTGGATTGATCTTGAAATGACAGGCTTAGATCCGGAAAAAGAACACATCATTGAAATCGCAACAATTGTCACCGATAAAAATTTAAATGTTCTTGCCGAAGGGCCGGTGCTTGCCATCCATCAATCGGATGAATTACTCAATAAAATGAGCGACTGGTGCGTGAAAACCCACACCGCCAATGGGCTGGTTGAACGTGTTAAAAACAGCAAATTAACCGAACGCGCGGCAGAATTACAAACCTTAGATTTCCTCAAAAAATATGTGCCAAAAGGGGTATCGCCCATTTGTGGCAACAGTGTGGCGCAAGACAAGCGTTTTCTCTTTAAATACATGCCTGAGCTTGCTGACTACTTCCACTATCGCCACCTTGATGTCAGCACACTAAAAGAATTAGCCGCCCGTTGGAAGCCGGAAATTCTGGACGGTTTTAGTAAACAAAACACCCATTTAGCCTTAGACGACATTCGTGAATCCATCAAAGAACTCGCTTACTATCGCGAACATTTTTTAAAGATGGACTAAATCGACGAATATATAAACAAGCGCATCATTTTCATGATTTTATGCTTGCACTGCCTAAAAATATTCGTATAATGCCGTCTCATTCATTTGATGTGAATGCGGGAATAGCTCAGTTGGTAGAGCACGACCTTGCCAAGGTCGGGGTCGCGAGTTCGAGCCTCGTTTCCCGCTCCAAATTCACAATCCCTCGCGTTTGCGGGGGATTTTTTTGCCTAGCTCTTAGCTTTAATGATGAAATTTGCAGCATGACTCTTGGCAACGTTACGCAATCATAAAACTACATAATTCCCTCAAAGTGCGGTACAATCCAGCCTTATTTTTCAACCGGCGAAGAAGATGACTGAAACATTAATTCAATATATTTCTGATGAAAATGCCATGTGTAATTTTGGCAAAAAACTCATTGATGCCATTTGCCAAGTGCCAAATCATAAAGGCATTACACTCTATCTAAACGGAGAACTCGGTGCGGGAAAAACCACATTAAGTCGTGGCATGATTCAGGGATTGGGTTATCAAGGCAATGTAAAAAGCCCTACTTATACGCTCGTAGAAGAATATAAAATTTCAGGAAAAAATATTTATCATTTTGACTTATATCGCCTTTCTGATCCGGAAGAACTTGAATTTATGGGCATCCGCGATTACTTCACAGAAAACACGATTTGTTTAATTGAGTGGGCTGAAAAAGGTGCCGGTTTGCTCTCAGCACCGGATTTACTCGTTAATATTCATTACGCTGAACACGCCCGCAATATTGAATTAATTGCTAAATCTGAAACCGGTCGACACATTATTGAAAAACTGAATTAACCTTTTATCACAATGAAACCCAAAACGATGTTTAGATTTCTTTTGATTAACAGCCTTTTCTTCTTTGCGCTATCCGCGTTTGCGAATAATACTTGGACGATAGCGATCGACCCCGGCCATGGTGGAAAAGACCCTGGCGCAATCGGACACAATCTCAAAATTTATGAAAAAAATGTCACGCTTTCTATTGCCAAAGAATTGAAGGCGTTACTGGATAAAGATCCTCACTTTCGCGCAGTACTTACCCGCAACGGCGATTATTTTATTTCTGTGCCACAGCGTTCAGAAATCGCCCGTAAATATAAAGCCAACTATTTAGTTTCTATCCATGCCGATTCCTCAGAAACCCCGAATTTACGCGGCGCTTCTGTGTGGGTTCTCTCCAACCGTCGTGCCAATGATGAAATGGGGCAATGGCTGGAAGATCATGAAAAACGCTCAGAATTACTCGGTGGTGCCGGTAACGTGCTTGCTTCACATAATGAAAAATACTTAGATCAAACCGTATTAGATTTACAATTTGGTCATAGCCAACGCGTAGGATATGAATTGGGCAATATCGTTTTACGCCATTTTTCCCAAATTGCCTCTTTAAGCCGTCCAACACCACGCCATGCCAGCCTCGGTGTTTTGCGTTCACCGGATATTCCCTCTATTTTGGTAGAAACCGGTTTTCTGTCGAATCAAGAAGAAGAACTTAAATTAAGTACACCGGCATACCGCAAAAAAATCGCCCAAGTCATTTACAACGGCTTAGTGGAATATCGCCGTAAAAACTATAAAGACGAACCCCAAATTGCCACGACAAAAACAGATGAAAAATCCACCGCACTTGAGACAAACGATAGCGCTTTACGCCACACCGTAAAAGCTGGGGAAAATCTAACAAAACTTGCCGCCAAGTACGGTGTAAAACCGGCGGACATTCTTACTTTGAATAAATTAAAACGCAAAGAATTGCGAATCGGTGAAACCATTAAAATTCCAAGTAACGCCAAAAATAACGCTAAAGAAATCGTAGAAGAAAAAGAGACACCAACCCAAACCGCTCAAGCTAAACCGCAAGAGATGAAACCTGATGAGATTAAAGATAGTGGCATTCGTCATAGCGTAAAAACTGGTGAATCCTTGAATAAATTGGCTTTGAAATACAAGGTTTCCTCTGCAGATATCCTTGCTCTCAATAAGCTCAAGCGAAAAGAACTCTTGGTGGGCGAAATCCTCAAAATTCCGGGAGAGGCAAAAGTAGTAGAAGAAGCGAAGTCAGGGCAACCGCTAAAAACGGAGAAAACACCCAAAACAAACGCGCCAAGCATTAAGGAAGCCAAACCGGTAGAAACTAAGGCGGCGGATAAAAATAAAAAACAAGAGAAACCGAATCACAGCCAAACGAAGCCAAAAGAACAAAATAAAAACAAAGTGGAAGTCAAAGAAGCAATACCGAAATTCCATACGGTACAAAAAAATGAAACGCTTTACTCGATTGCCCGAGAATATAAAATTTCACCCAATAAGCTGTTGAAATTAAACCCGAAATTAAAAGATGGCAAAGTGTTAAGCGGACAAAAAATCCAACTGCTTGACGATAATTCAGGGAAAAAATAATGACTATACGTATTTTATCGCCACAATTAGCCAACCAAATCGCTGCCGGAGAAGTGGTAGAACGCCCTGCTTCGGTAGTAAAGGAATTGGTGGAAAACAGCCTAGATGCCGGTGCCGATAAAATTCAAATTGATATTGAAAACGGGGGCGCCAGTCTTATCCGAATTCGCGACAATGGCATTGGCATTGCCAAGGAAGAATTGGCTTTAGCACTTGCCCGTCACGCCACCAGTAAAATCGCCGATCTTGCCGATTTGGAAGCCATTTTAAGTTTGGGATTCCGTGGCGAAGCCCTTGCCAGTATCAGTTCCGTTTCCCGTTTAACCCTCACCTCTCGTACTGCAGAACAAAACGAAGCTTGGCAGGTCTATGCCCAAGGACGCGACATGGAAACCACCATTCAACCGGCATCCCATCCGGTGGGGACAACCGTTGAGGTGGCAAATTTATTTTTTAACACGCCCGCCCGTCGTAAATTTTTACGTTCCGAGAAAACCGAATTTTCTCATATTGATGAAGTCATTCGTCGTATTGCGTTGGCGAAATTTAATATCAGTTTTACCCTGACGCATAATGGCAAAGTATTACGCCAATACAAAAGTGCGGTCACGAATGAACAAAAATTAAAACGTGTTGCGGCAATTTGTGGGGATGATTTTATTCAGAATGCGTTGCAAATTGATTGGAAACACGATGATCTCCATTTGTCCGGTTGGATCGCTACGCCCCACTTTCATCGTCCACAAAATGACTTAAATTATTGTTATGTGAATGGGCGGATGGTGCGCGATAAAATCATTACTCACGCCATTCGACAAGCCTACGCTGACTATTTAACCAACGAGCAGTACCCAGCTTTTGTGCTGTTTATTGATCTTAATCCAAATGATGTTGATGTGAACGTCCATCCCACCAAACACGAAGTGCGTTTCCAGCAATCTCGTTTGGTGCATGATTTCATCACCCAAGGCATCAGCAATGCGTTGGCCTCCGAGCCAATGCCGTTGAATACGCTTGCAACAGAATATCGCGTGGAAGAACCCGCCGGTGCATGGGAAGTTTCCACACAGACAAAACCCAATCGCTTGGCTGCAGGACAAAATATCTTTGCCCAGCCGACAGTTCATTCTGCCAATACCGACTCGGAAAACCGATATCACGAACAGCCAAAACAGCCAAAAAATCCACCGCACTTTTATGGCGAAACGTCTCCACGTGAATCAATTACACCAAGCGTGTTAAAAGCACATCAAGCATTGTGGGCAGGTTCTTCGACAACAATGCAAACCAACGTAACCGAAGTCAAAAAAACAAATACCCATTTCTTGCACGCTCTTGCATTAATCCAACATGAAGCCTTGCTGTTACAGCAAGAACAACATTTTTATTTACTCTCGCTTGCGCGTTTGCAACAGCTAAAACAAACGCTAAATTTAACCTTAGCGCCCACCTCCCAGCCCTTGTTGATTCCGATTATTTTCCGTTTATCTGATGCGCAATGGCAGGTATGGCTTCAACAAAAAGCCTTTTTCGAGCAAATCGGCTTTGTGTTTATGGAAGAGGCGGCGCAACATAAAATCACGTTACAAAAAGTATCGGCACATTTGCGCCAACAAAACTTACAGCACATGATTGTGTCGTTATTAAATCAATCTTTCGAAAATTTACCTGAATTTTTGACCGCACTTTTGGCACCTTTAGCCTCGCCGCCAATCACCGTGCTGGCCGATGCGGTAAATTTACTGACAGAAACCGAACAGTTACTCGCGAAACAGCAACAAATTCGCCTGTTAGATTTACTCGTCGAAATTGACTGGCAGCCTTATTTAACTCAATTAACCCGCTAACTATGCAGCATTCAGAACACAAACCTTTAGCGATTTTTTTAATGGGGCCAACCGCCTCCGGTAAAACGGATTTGGCGATCCAGTTGCGCCAACAATTGCCCGTGGAAGTTATCAGCGTCGATTCTGCCCTGATTTATCGTGGCATGGACATTGGCACGGCAAAACCCTCAAAAGCCGAACTGGCACTGGCACCTCATCGTTTAATTGATATTTGCGATCCGGCAGAAAGTTATTCTGCGGCGAATTTCCGCACAGATGCTTTACGCGAAATGCAAGAGATTAGCGCACAAGGCAAAATTCCTTTATTGGTGGGCGGCACGATGTTGTATTACAAAGCCTTATTGGAAGGTCTGTCGCCCCTCCCCTCCGCTGACGAAAAAGTGCGGTCGGAAATTGAGGCAAAAGCAGCACTTATCGGTTGGGGTGGATTACATCAAGAACTCAGTAAAATCGATCCAATTTCAGCACAACGTATTAACCCGAATGACTCGCAACGGATTAACCGCGCATTAGAAGTCTTTTATTTAACTGGTAAGACCTTAACGGAATTAACGGCACAAAAAGGCGAAGCCTTGCCGTATGACATTCTGCAATTTGCGATTGTACCGAAACAACGAGAGGTCTTACATCATCGAATTGAGCAACGTTTTCACAACATGATTGAACTTGGTTTTCAGCAAGAGGTCGAAAAATTGTACCGTCGTCCCGACTTAAACGAGAACCTGCCGTCCATTCGCTGTGTGGGTTATCGCCAAATGTGGGAATATTTACGCGGTGATTATGACCACGATGAGATGGTTTTTCGTGGTATCTGCGCCACCCGCCAACTAGCAAAACGCCAGATCACTTGGCTACGTGGTTGGACATCACCGATTCAATGGTTGGATAGTTTGCAACCGGCTCAAGCCCTTGAAAAAGTATTAACCTCGGTGTCAGCGAAAGCGTAAAACACAGATTGCGCCTAGTGACTTTCAATATAATTGTTGCTATATTGATTCGCGGAGGCATACAGCTTGCTGTATTGTTTTAATTCATCACTTTTTACAAAAAGAAGGAAAGAAAAATGGCAAAAGGACAATCTCTACAAGATCCTTACTTGAATGCATTACGTCGTGAACGCATTCCCGTTTCAATCTATTTAGTAAACGGTATCAAATTACAAGGGCAAATTGAATCGTTTGACCAATTCGTGATTTTGTTGAAAAACACGGTAAATCAAATGGTTTATAAACACGCAATTTCAACAGTTGTTCCGGCTCGTTCTGTCGCACATCACAACGCGAACCAACAGCAACAACACCAAGTACAACAGGAAACTCCTTCTGTAGAAAACAATATTGATGCTCAAGCAGAATAACAAAGCGGAAAATATTGGCTAATTTACTCGGTAATTTAACTCAACAACCTTTAACTGAAAGTGCGGTGGATTCTGCGGAAATTTCCACCGCACTTTTTGCGTCTGAAAATCCCCTAGAAAATGAACATCACGCATTGAACAATGCCATTATCGTGCACTGTTTTTTTGATGGGCAGAAAAATGTAGACGATTTAAACGAATTTCGACTCCTTGCCAAATCTGCCCAGGCACATATTCTCACTGTGATCACCGGTAGTCGCAGTTCGCCACAAGCCAAATATTTTGTTGGGCAAGGCAAAGCAGAAGAAATTGCCGATGCGGTCAAACAATACCAAGCCGATTTAATTTTAGTAAACCACACCTTAACGCCTGCACAAGCCCGAAATTTAGAAAGCTTGTGTGATTGTCGCGTAGTTGATCGAAACGGCTTAATTTTAGATATTTTCGCTCAACGCGCCCGCTCCCATGAAGGGAAATTACAAGTGGAGCTGGCTCAGTTAAAACACCTCGCCACACGTTTGGTGCGCCGTAAAACCGGGTTAGATCAACAAAAAGGTGCGGTGGGCTTGCGTGGCCCCGGTGAAACTCAACTGGAAACCGACCGTCGTTTAATTAAAGTGCGTATCAACCAGTTACAAAATCGCTTGGAAAAAGTCGCTAAGCAACGTAATCAGAATCGTCAAACGCGCCAAAAAGCAGATATCCCGACCATTTCCTTAGTGGGTTACACCAATGCCGGAAAATCTACCCTGTTTAATTTGTTGACCTCTGCCAATGTGTACGCGGCGGATCAGTTATTTGCTACGCTCGATCCCACATTGCGTCGTCTCAGTTTAAAAGATGTCGGCACAACGATTTTGGCGGACACAGTAGGCTTTCTACGGGATTTGCCTCACGATTTAATTTCCGCTTTCAAATCCACCCTACAGGAAACCACCGAAGCCGCATTATTGCTCCATGTGGTTGATTGCGCCGATCCCCGCAAATTAGAAAATATCGAGGCGGTGAACCTCGTTCTGGAAGAAATCGGTGCGCAAGATGTGCCACGATTATTGGTGTACAACAAAATTGATCAACTGGAAAACGTAACGCCACACATCGAATACGATGAAAAACATCAGCCAAGTGCGGTCTATATTTCGGCTAATTCTGCAGACGGCCTTGCGCTTTTATTGGAAGCTATTCGTGCTCGTTTAACAGATCACATTCTCCAACTCTCGCTTCAACTTTCACCGTCGGAAGGAAAAATTCGTCATGTGCTGTATGAACTCAATTGCGTGGAAAAAGAAGAAATCACTGAATATGGTGAGTTTTTATTGAGTATTCGTCTTGAAAAAACAGAATGGCTGAAACTGGTGAAACGTTTCCCTATACTTGAAGCATTTAACCCAATTCAGCCGGAAGAGGACTAGGATTTGCCAATCCCGTATTGGCGTAATTTATTGGCGATTGCCGTGTGGGAAACACCTAAACGCGCGGCAAGTTTTCGGGAGCTCGGGTATTGGGCATAAAATTTGGTCAGTACGGCGGCTTCAAATCGCCCCACCATTTCCTCTAAAGTTGCGCCCTCCATCATCAAGCCCTCCACCTCTTGCGATGCAGCAACCGATGTTTCCAAGCCTAGTTCCTCAATGCGCAACTGATTGTCTTTTGTTAAGGAAACCGCACGGTACAAGGCATTATAGAGTTCACGAATATTGCCGAACCAAGGATATTGTTGTAGATAATGTAAAAATTCAGTATCAAAGTGCGGTGCAGAAATGGCGAGTTTCTCACTGATTTCTCGGATAAATTGACGCGCTAACAGCTCAATATCTTCCATTCGCTCATGTAAACGTGGCAAATTAAGCGTCAACACATTTAATCGATGAAATAAATCACTGCGCATTTTGCCTTGTTCTACATAATGTTGTAGTGGCTGTTGTGTGGTGCAAATCACGCGAACATTGGCGTAATGTTCCTCTTCCTCACCCACACGACGAAAAGTACCGTCACTCAAAAAACGGAGCAGCTTTGCCTGTAAGGTTAAGGGCAACTCCTCCACCCCGTCCAACAACACCGTGCCGCCATCCGCATATTCAAAAAAACCGATAAACTCGCCGTCTTTATTGCGTCGTCCAAACATTTCCGTTTCCGCATCTTCTCCCGGAATGCCTGCGCAATTCACCGCAAGAAATTCCTTATTTCGACGCGTACTAAAATCATGGCAAGCTTTGGCAATCACATCTTTTCCCGTGCCGGTTTCCCCTTGAATCAATAATGGCGCATCCAATAAGGCAAATTTTTTCGCTTTGGCGATAATGTCCTGCATTTGCGGATTTCGCGTTACGATATGAGAAAAAGCATCAATATTTTGGGGCGTTGCCATAAAAAGCCTCGAGAAGTAAAAAGCACATTCAATAAAAAACGGTTGTCATGATACCGTTACAACAAAAAATCGCCAACCACTTTGGCAAGTTTTATTTATAGTTTACGCTTTATCTTTTTGCTTCACTTTCAAGTTCTCAAAAATACTCGCGCCGAGATGACTCAATAATTCTTTATGAATATGAGATAAACGCGGTTTTTCGTTAGTTTCAAAGGCAAGAGGACGGCAAAATTCCATGGCTTTAATGCCCAATCGCGCCGTCAACAATCCAACGCCAATGCCCTGTGCGGCTCGGGCAGAAAGTTTAGCTGTAAGATCTTGCGAAAGCCAATTCACGCCAAGATCTTGAATCAATTCTGTCGCCCCGGCAAAGGCCATATTCACCAACACCATGCGTAACAAACGAAGGCGGCTGACATAGCCCAATTCAATGCCGTAAAGCCGTGCAATTTGGTTGACCAAACGGATGTTGCGCCAAGCAATAAAAAACATATCTGCTAACGCCAACGGACTAATCGCCACCAATGCTGCCGATTCTGTCGTTGCTTTGTTAATCAGTTTTTTGGCCTGTTTATCAAAAGGGAGCAATACATTTTGGCTGAACAAATGCAATACTTCCGGCACGGAATAAGATTCGTTCATTTGCTGACGCCACTTCGCCAAATCGCCTTGTTGCGCGTCCAGTTTCATTAATTTGCCCATTTGCTCACACAATTCAATCGCTTGTTGATGGGTTTCTGCCGGAAATTCACCGTGAAAAACGACCGCACTTTCCAGCCATTCACGGCTTTGATGCTGCATTTCACCCCGCTTACGCAACTGCACCAAACGTCGCCATTCTCCTATGATGGCAGAAATACCAAGTAACACCGCTAAACATAACACCAAGGAAAAGGCAAAATAGATCCATTGATTTTGCTGCCAAGTATCCATCAGCCATTGCACGGACTGCGCCACTGTCGCCGTAAAAAATAAAAGTGCGGTGCCAATCAGAGCTCGTTTCCACCAACGTGGTGGCTGTTGAACACTTTGCTCAAATTGCGCTTCTAACAATTCACCTTCCAACGGCACATTGTCTGCATCCGTATCCGGCACAGCTTGGTTTTCATGAAATTCCTGTTTAGCGATGAAAGCCTCCTGTTGTTCAACCAGCTCCTGTTGACTAAAAATCATTTTTTCCATTCTGCTTTCTCCTGTTATAGCTTATCGCCCAGTAAAAATTGCAACACGGCATCCATTCGTAAGTGCGGTATGTTTTCGCCTTGTTCTAAACGGCGCGGTTCAAACTGATCAAATTCAAATTTTTGATCTTGCCAAAAATCAGCACTCGGCAATTTACTCGGCACACTACCGGGATAAAGCGTGACTTTTTGCAAATCGCTACTCCGCACGCCTTGAATCGCTTTAAATTGACGACCATGTTGATTTACCACCATCTGTTGCGTTGCCCGAATAGACGCAATGGCGGTGTAATCGGTAGCAATATCCGCAAACTCCACGTAACGCCCGCCTTCCTGTACTAACTGGCGCATTAGGCTGACCAAATTCGGCAACTGATCGGTGGTGATATGATCCGCTTTGGTGGCAATAAACATCAATTTATCGATTTTCGGTGAAAAAAGACGGTTTAAAAAATTGCGTTTGCCGTAATGAAAATTGCGAAACAATTGATGTAACGCCAACTGCATGTCCTCAAACGCTTCGCGACTGTGATTCAGCGGCGTTAAGCAATCTGCCAAAATCACTTGCCGATCAAACGTGGAAAAATACTGTTGATAAAAATCTTTCACAATGTGCCGACGGTAATAATCATAGCGTTTTTGCAACACTGCAAAATAGCTGTTTTCTTTCGCTTCATTCTTCAGTTGTTGCCATTGTGGTTCAGTTAAATGCAACAAGGGGAAAAATTGCAAAGCCGGTGCCCCTTCCAGCTCACCGGGTAGCACAAATCGTCCCGGCTGAATAAAATGCAAGCCGTGCTGTTTACATTGCCATAAATAATCGGTGTAATCCTTGGCAAGCTGCGCCAAAATATCCTCATCCGCCGGCGCGGTCAAATTCACGTTTTGAGCTTTCTCCAACCAGCTTTGCGCCAATTTCAAATGTGTCGTATTCAGTTGTCGCTGCAATTCCTGTGACCATTGCTGAAAATCAAAATCCAACAACGGCAAATCCAACAACCACTCTCCCGGATAATCAAAAATATCCAGATACAACGACCCCTTTTCTTTCACATGACGCAACAAACCGCCACTGCGCTGATAACGAATCGCCAGACGTGTTTCACTTACCCCTTTGGTGGACTGTGGCCACTTCGGTGGTTGTTGCGACAACACATTAAGATTGCCTTCATAATCAAAACGAGGAACGGACAAATCCAATTGCGGAATTCGTTTTACCGCAATAATGCCATGTCGGCGTGCCGCATCAAACAAGGGAAGATGGCTATTATCGACGCGATTAATATGTAACAACTGATTAATTAAACTCGTAATAAAGGCAGTCTTCCCACTTCGACTCACCCCCGTCACGGCAATGCGTAACGTACGATCCAAACCGCGATTAACCAGTTCATTTAATTCTTTTTGCAGGTGATTTAGCATAATTTTCGTTCTTTATGATTAAGGCTATATGACATAGATAATGAGCGATATTATACCGAAAAAATGAAGAGGAGCTTAATTTGCTTGGGATTAAAGAGATAAGGAAAGTGCGGTGGAAAAAGCATGTGTTTTATTCTGATAAAAAACCGTGCTTATACATGATCTGTGCTGCCTCTGCAGAGGTTAAAAAATGAAAAAACTGTTGTGTTGCTAAATTTTCATTCAGTTGCACTGCGGCATAAATCGCTTTGATATTCCATTCAGGCGGGAAAAGATGACAGCATAAACCACAATGCTGTAAATATGTCTGATAGTTGGTATAGCCTACCATCACGTCAGCGTACCCCTCTTTTAATAGGTATTCCGCGGCAATTTCACCTTTAGGTACAATGCTTTGTTCTCCTCCCACTAATTGCAATGCACGCTGTTTTAAATATTCACCTTGCTTAGGGTATCTTTTTTCTACTAAATCAAAAAGTTGCCAAGTGTAATCGCCCCCCGGATCAGCGATAGGCGTTGATGTAGCGAGACGCAAATGAGGATCTAGCAATATATCCAATGTTTCTCTATTCTTGTATTGCGATTCGTCTCGTGTCGTGAGCATCAATCGATTAAACGCTAGAATTTGCTGGTTATAAATACATTTCGTGGCAGATAGGATGTTGATATTTTGCAAATTAGCACTAATAAAAATATCACAGTATTCATCGGCTTCCAGGCGTTGTCGCAACAACCCCGCCGGCGCCAAATGTAAATGAACCTCCACCGGATTTTTCTGCTTGAAAATCGTCACGAGCTCATTTAAAACATGACGAAAACTGCCTGCGCTAAAAATCGTTAAATTCAACATTTTTTGATCCTATGAAAGCCACTTAATACGCTGTCGTACACGGGGACAAAATGCGTAAATTCATGGTTTTGATAGTGTGCTTCCTGCACCAACATGGGTAAATGAAATAACCGTGTCAAATTCTCTGCCGTCAACACATCATCAGTTTGACCAAATAACACGTTTTGCTTATTCATCAACAAAACTTTATTCGCCACGGCAACCACATGATTCGGTTGATGCGTTGTAAATATGACGGTTAATCTATGTTCTTTCACCAACTGTTGCAATAACGATAACACAGTATTTTGATTCGCTAAATCCAAAGCAGAGGTCGGCTCATCCAACAACATTAATTTGCATTCGGAAGCAATGGCGCGCGCAATTAAAATCAGCTGTCGCTGCCCGCCTGAAAGTGAAGCAAATTCACGATTTGCTAAATGACTCAAGTTCAAATAATCCAGCGCCTGTATAGCGATTTGGTAATCATGCAATTTTGGTTTGGCAAACGTATTAATGTGGGTAGAACGCCCCATCAGCACGATATCCAACACGGAATAAGCAAAAGGTGAAGAAAAGAATTGAGGTACAAAACCGATGGATTGATGCACCTCAATCTTGCCCTGAATCGGGCGATGAATACCAAGTAGCAAATCCAGTAAGGTGCTTTTGCCACAACCGTTTTGCCCTAAAATCGCGAGAATATCGCCTTGTTTCAACGCAAAATTGAGTTGTTTAAACAGAAAGTTTTCTGCTTGGTAATAAAAGCCCAGATTTTCCACAGAAAGCGCGTTATTCATTCATGCCTCCGCGTTTTAGCTTATACACCAATACACCGAATAACGGTGCACCAATAAGTGCGGTCAAAATACTGAGCGGAATTTCGGCATCGGATAGCGAACGTGCGACATTGTCCACCAGCAACATATAAACCGCGCCAACAAGCATGGTACAAGGCAATAAACGTTGATGATTGGCACCGACCAGCATACGGCTAAGATGAGGAATAATCAGCCCGACCCAGCCAATACTGCCACTAATTGCTACCTGACACGCCACTAACGAACCGCTTAAAAAGATCACTAACCAACGTAATGGCGCCACTTTCACACCTAAAGCTTTGGCTTCTTTGTCGTCTAACGACAGTAAATTCAAGCGCCAGCTTAAGCCCAGCAAAATCGAGCTACACGCTAAAAACGGGACAAAGAAAAAAGTGAATTTTTCCCAGTTAGAGGTAGCAAAGCTGCCCATTAACCAAAACACAATGCTCGGCAATTTTTCTTCTGTGTCGGAAATGTATTGCAATAAACTAACGAGCGCAGAAAAAAGCCCGCTTAAAATCATACCGATGAGAATCAACATCAACAGGCTACGTTGATTAAATTTGAAACTAAATAGAAAAACTAAGGCAAGTGTGCCGAAGCCAAATAAAATCGTGGTAGCAAATAAGCCATACAAACTAAACCCGAAAAAAATCGCCAACGTACCACCAAAAGCAGAACCGGAGGTCACACCGATAATATGCGGATCGACCAATGGGTTACGAAAAATGCCTTGTAATACCACTCCACTCAACGCCAAACCGGCGCCCACGCAAAGGGCGGTGAAAATTCGAGGTAAACGCACTTGAAAAATCACTTGCTGTTGCACCGGGTCAAT
The DNA here is from genome assembly GCF_057314075.1 of Aggregatibacter sp. Taxonomy (NCBI): domain Bacteria; kingdom Pseudomonadati; phylum Pseudomonadota; class Gammaproteobacteria; order Pasteurellales; family Pasteurellaceae; genus Aggregatibacter; species Aggregatibacter sp. Next base: position 58,939 of record NZ_DBHLAR010000003.1, read on the forward strand.
CTCAAGTGCGGTGGCTTTTGCCCACAGAATTTGTCCAATTTGTGGTATAGATAAGGAATACCGCCCGATTCCCAAAGAAATCACGGCGGTAATCACAAGCAATAACGTTAAACCGATAAGGATTTTTGAATAGTTACTTGGCTGCATTGTCGTCTTTGTAAGACGTGCGGTAGAATTTTTGATAATAATCGTTCACCATTTTATCTAAATCTACGTCTTGGAAACGTTGCGGATAAAGGGCTTTTGCCAACCACACTTCACCCAACGCTAAGGCTTCCGGCATCGGATAACCCCAAGCTTTGGCATATTCTGGCATCAATAAAACTTTTTTATCTTTTACCGCCTGAATATTCGCCCAGCCCTGATCGTTCAAAATTTGCGGTACGACATCAGGATAACGATCCTGCACTAAAATCACAGCCGGATTCCATTCCAACACATTTTCCAAAGAAACCTGCTTGAAACCTTTAATGGTTGCAGCTGCGACATTATAAGCACCTGCGTGTTCTAACATGAGACCGGTATATTTACCCGAACCATAAGTATTTAAATCCGGATTTGCCATATAAGTACGCACGCGTTTATCGGCAGGGATATCGCTTAGACGATCCGCTAATAATTTACGATTAGCAAAGGCGGCTTTCACTAATTCATCACCTTGTTGTTTTTTCTCAAACACTTCCGCGATCAGTTCGATGCCCTGTTTTAAACCGTCATTATAGGCTTTATCTTCATCGCTTAAAGTTGGGTTAAGTTTGCCTTTTTCGCCTGCTTCACCGGTACGCAACGAAATTGCCACTACCGGAATATTCACGTCACTGATTTGTTTAATCATTTCCGGTGGTGCGTAGTTAGTCACAAACACGACATCCGGTTTTAATGCCAACAGACTTTCAATATTTACGGAATTCAAATCGCCTGGCATTGCCATTTTTTCCAGCTCCGGCGCAAGACGAACATAGTTTTTACCCAACTGTTTTTTCCAGTTAGAAAGCACACCTACAATCTGTTTTGTGGCATCCAACTGCACAGCAATATTTAGAGTTTGGTGCTGTAATACTACGGCACGGTTAATGTGATCAGGAATGGTTACCTGACGATCCAACTGGTCGGTAATAACACGATCAGCAAATGCTGATACAGAAAATACGCCAACTACGGCAGCAAGTATTAAACGATTGAGTTTCATAACACATCCTTACTTTAAAGAGGAAAAAAATCAGGACGCATTATATATCAAAATACACAACCCATTGGCGATATTTTGCTACCTAAATCAGGGCATAAAAAACACTTGGAAAAACAACCGCACTTCTCCGGTTATACTGACTAACCGGCTTAATTTACTGAAAAAAGTGCGGCCATTTTTAGCGACAAATTTTCAGAACCGGCAGATTCACTAGAATATCCACGGAATATATCTTACAATTTGACATTCATTTTTAGCCTGTTGACCCGTTTATGATGTTGTATAAAAAATTGATTGTACTCGTTTGTTTATTTGCTTTTGCGGTGAATTCTGCAACGGCGGCACCACGCGTACCTGAAGAACTCACAGACAACGGATTAATTTATTGCACGCACGCCTCCGGCTTTTCCTTTAATCCGCAAACGGCGGATGCAGGAACCAGTATGAACGTGGTAACTGAGCAGATTTACAATAAACTGTTTGAAATTTCGAACACGGCTGCCGAGCCAATCCCTGTATTAGCACAATCTTACTCGCTTTCGCCCGATGGCAAAGTGATCACCATTCATTTACGCCGTGGGATTAAGTTCCATCAGACCGATTGGTTTAAACCGACCCGTGATTTTAATGCGGATGATGTCGTGTTTTCGCTCAATCGGGTGTTAGGTTATAAGACGTATTTACCGACGTTAGAACAAACCTCCATCAGCTATAAAAACCCGCAATATCGTATTTTCCATGAACAGGCGAAAAAGGTGCGCTTTCCTTATTTTGAAAGCATTAAGCTAAACCAAAAAATCGAATCGGTGAAAGCCATCAATCCGCATACGGTAGAGATTACCTTATTCAAACCTGATGCTTCCATTTTGTCTCACTTGGCAAGTCAATACGCGATTATTTTCTCGCAAGAATATGCCGTACAGCTCAATGCTGACGACAATTTAGTGCAACTGGATACCTTGCCTGTCGGCACCGGCCCGTATAAAGTCAAAAACTATTTCCGCAATCAATATGTGCGTCTAGAAAAAAACGAAGAATATTGGAAAAAAGAAGCTAAAATTCATGACATTCTGATTGATTTATCCGCAGATCGTACGGGGCGATTGGTGAAATTCTTTAACGGTGAATGCCAAATTGCTTCCTATCCGGAAGTCAGTCAGTTAGGGTTACTGAAGGAAAATGACGCACGCTATTATATGAAAAGTGTTGAAGGGATGAATTTGTCGTATTTGGCATTTAATTTCCAAAAAACAGCAATTCAAGATCCGGCATTACGACACGCAATCTCACAAGCTATTAATCGCAAAAGAATCATTAAAACGATTTATCACAATACCGCAACGGTTGCGAATAACATTATTCCGAATATTTCCTGGGCTTCAAGCGTAAATACGCCGGATTTTGAGTATGACTTCATGCCATTGAAAGCCAAACAAGTGTTACAAGATAAAAAATTAAGCTTAGCGATGTGGGTGATTAATGAAGAACAAGTATATAACCCGGCTCCGCTTAAAATGGCAGAATTAATTAAATCAGATCTTGCGAATGCCGGCGTTGAAGTGAAAATTCGCCCGGTCACCCGAACATTTTTAATTGAGCAATTACATAATAAATCTGAAGACTACGACATGATTTTAACCGGTTGGCTCGGGGGAAATTTAGATCCCGACAGTTTTATGCGCCCAATTTTAAGTTGTAGCACCTCAAATGAAATCACCAATTTATCCAACTGGTGCAACGAACAGTTCGATGACATCATGAATAACGCATTAGATAACGCCAATCAACGGGTTCGATCCGAAGCTTATAACCAAGCACAAGAATTAATTTTATCGGAATTGCCAATCATCCCTATTGCTAACGTAAAACGGGTTTTAGTTGCCAATAGCCGCGTACAAAATATTGAAATGAGCCCCTTCGGCACTTTGAATTTCTCGACGCTATCACTACGAAAAGGACACAAGTAATGTTTAATTCTCTGATTCGACAATGTGTTTTTCTCGTTTTAACGTTCCTTATCCTAACATTAATCAGTTACCTGATTTTGATGCAAGATCCGCTTAATGCCGAATTAATGACACCGCACTTTTACAGTGGCTATTTTCATTATTTGGTGCGCCTTATCCAAGGTGACTTAGGCATCAGCTATAACGGTGGCGAAGCCCTTAAATCGACTATTTTTACCGTGCTCCCACCGACATTAGAACTCTGTTTTTGTGCGATTTTACTGGCAACATTGTTCGGTATTCCCCTTGGGCTAATCGGTGCAATTTATCCCGCTAATTTTATCGGAAAAACCATCCGCACTTTATCTGCTGTCGGTCTCTCCTTGCCGGTATTTTGGATTGCGCCGATTTTACTGTACTTTTCTGCAATTAATGCGTGGGAAATTTCTGCTATCGGGCAATACAATTTACTTTATGAAATCAAACCGATTAGCGGTTTCCCGATTATTGATGTTTGGTTTGTCGAAGCACCTTATCGGATTAAAATCATCCAAAACGTTTTACAACACTTGGCATTACCCACCTTAGTTTTAACCATTTTACCCACCATGGAAATCGTACGTTTAGTGCAACAACGAGCTGAATTTATCTTCCAACAAAACTACGTCAAAGTTGCTTCCACGCGAGGTTGGTCGAAATTTAGTGTGTTACGTAAATACGTTTTACGCAACACCTTGCCTTTATTAATTCCTCACACCACCCGTTTATTTACGTTGGTGATTACACAATGTATGTTGGTTGAAAATACCTTAGGTTGGCCGGGAATCGGACGTTGGTTAATTGATGCCGTCACACAGCAAGACTACAACAGTATTTCAGCCGGCATCATTACTATCGGGCTTTGTATTATTATCATTAAAGTGGCATCTGAAAGCTTAATCTTTATTTTGGATCCGTTAAATAAGAAGGGTTGGCATGCAAGATAGAGAACCTGAAGATTTTCGTGAAAGCAACACATTAAAGCATATTTGGGCACTCTTCCGAGAAGATCGCATTGCGCTTTTCAGTTTCTATGCTCTTTTAGTGCTGATTTTGACCGCACTTTTTAGTCCATTGATTGCCCCTTACTCTGATGAAATGCAATTTATCGGACAAGAACTTATGCCGCCTTCTTGGGCAAATAACGGCCAGATCGCCTATTTTTTAGGAACGGATGATATTGGTCGGGATGTGCTCAGTCGTATTATTATCGGCACGACCTATACCGTTGGTGCTGCGATTATTGTGGTGATTCTTACAGCTCTTATTGGCGGAGGGCTCGGCATTTGGGCTGGCATGTCGCAAGGCATTAAATCTCGTGTACTGGGGCATTTTTTAGATGCCTTCCTTACCATTCCTGTGTTACTCGTGGCAATCATTATCGCCACCTTAATGGAACCAAGTTTAATTAACGCCATGTTGGCAATTACCTTGGCATTGCTGCCTTATTTCGTGCATGAAATTTATCGCAGCATTCAAGCCGAACTCAAAAAAGAATATGTGCTAATGTTGCGTTTAGACGGCATTTCTAATAGCGCGTTACTAAAAGAAACCATCTTGCCCAACATTGCGCCACAATATATTCAAGAAATTTCCCGCGCATTTACAATTGCCATTTTGGATATTAGTGCCCTCAGTTTTATTTCCCTCGGCGCGCAACGCCCTGCACCGGAATGGGGGGCGATGATAAAAGACTCCTTAGAATTAATTTATTTAGCCCCTTGGACGGTTATTCTGCCGGGACTTGCAATTATCATCAGCGTACTAATCGGCTTGGTGTTTACCAATGGGCTATGCCGAGCTATTACCAAATATTATGAGTAGATAACTATGGCTCTCCTAGATATTCGCAATCTTCGCATTGATATCCAAACCCCAAATGGGTTAATCCGCATTGTCGATAATGTCAGTTTTACAATCGATGAAGGGGAAATTTGCGGCTTAGTCGGTGAATCCGGTTCGGGAAAAAGCCTCATTGCAAAAGTTATCTGTAATGCTTTTAAAGATTCTTGGATTGTTACCGCGGATCGTTTCCGTTTTAACGATGTTGAATTGCTAAAACTCACACCGGCACAACGGCGTAAACTTGTGGGTAAAGAAATTTCAATGGTGTTCCAAGACCCGTTAACCTGTCTTGATCCAAGCCAGAAAATTGGTAAACAACTCATCCAAAGTATCCCGGGATGGACATTTAAAGGTCGTTGGTGGCAGCGTTTATTTAATTGGAAAAAACGTCGCGCCATTGAGTTACTGCATCGTGTCGGGATCAAAGAGCACAAAGATATCATGCGCAGTTATCCTCATGAATTAACGGAAGGAGAAGGGCAAAAAGTCATGATTGCCGTTGCCGTGGCAAACCAACCTCGATTACTGATTGCCGATGAACCGGCAAATTCGGTGGAATCGATTACAAAAGTGCAAATATTCCGTCTGCTTTCAAGTATGAATCAAAACCAAGGCACATCCATTTTACTTGCCAGTAATGACATCAACACTATCAGCGAGTGGTGTGACTCGTTTATTGTGCTGTATTGCGGACAAAATGCGGAATCCGGCCCTAAAGAGAATATTTTAGAAACCCCACATCACCCCTATACTCAAGCCTTGTTGCATTCCATTCCGGATTTCACTCAACCTTTGCCTTTTAAAGGCCAGCTTGGCACTCTCAAAGGTTCGGTTCCCCTACTGGAACAAATGCCAATTGGCTGTCGTCTTGGCCCACGTTGTCCATTTGCGCAGAAAAAATGTATCATAAAACCGACCGCACTTCGCATCAAACAACATGAATTTTTCTGCCATTTCCCCATTAATTTACGGGAAAAGAAAATCAAAGAAAAAGAATTAATTCAACCGCTCACCTTAAGCACCGATCAAGAATAAGGGAAAGAAAATGCCATTATTACAAGTGGAAGATCTCACAAAATCATTTAAAAATACGCTCGGTCTGCTTAACCTCGGTTATTTCCACGCAGTAGAAGAAATCAGCTTTTCTCTTGAGGCGGGCAAAACATTAGCAATTATCGGACGCAACGGCTCCGGCAAATCCACCTTGGCAAAAATGATTGTTGGTATTATTGAACCTACTTCCGGCAAAATTTTATTTAAAGATAAACCGCTCACTTTCGGGGATTATAGTTACCGCTCAAAGCATATTCGCATGGTATTCCAAGATCCGAATACCGCCTTTAATCCGCGTCTCAATGTAGGACAAATTCTTGATATACCTTTGTTATTAGCCACCCATCTGAACGAGCAAGAACGAAATCAGAAAATTTTTAACATTTTGAAATTAGTGGGAATTCATCCTGATCATGCCAACATCAAAATTAATACGCTTTCCGTAAGCCAAAAACAGCGTATTGCCCTTGCTCGAGCGTTAATTTTAGATCCACAAATTATCATTATTGATGATGCGGTCGGGTCATTAGATACCACGGTCAAAACCCAACTGACCAATTTAATGCTCGAATTACAAAACAAGCTAGGACTTGCCTATATTTATGTTGGTCAACATTTAGGCATTATTAAGCATATTGCCGATGAAATTTTAGTGATGGAAGACGGCGTGATGATTGAATATGGTGAGACACGTTCAATTTTCACCGATCCACAAACAGATATTACTAAACGACTAATCGAAAGCCATTTTGGTAAAATTTTGGATGACTCTTCTTGGGAAAAATACCAAGACTAAAATTCCAATGCCTTCAATAAGAAAAAGTGTGGTAGATAATTACGATAAAAATTTTCATTAAATCAATTCAAGTCGAATTAATTGAGAGGGAAGACAAAAAGGTGGCTGGGGTACTAGGATTCGAACCTAGGGATGCCGAGATCAAAACCCGGTGCCT
>NZ_DBHLAR010000004.1:0-374990 GCF_057314075.1 Aggregatibacter sp.
TCGAAAGGCGAGGGATTTTAAATCCCTTGTGTCTACCGATTCCACCACTCGGGCTTGGAGCGGGAAACGAGGCTCGAACTCGCGACCCCGACCTTGGCAAGGTCGTGCTCTACCAACTGAGCTATTCCCGCGTCATCATTTAGCAGTGCTAAACAACGGAGTGCATTTTACTCATTTATGATTGTGAGTCAAATAGAAATTTAAAAAAATTATTTAACTGCTTAAAAAAAATTCAACTTTCAAAATACACAAAATAAAAATAGGGTTAAAAACGACCGCACTTTATTTACGTAAGTCTTCTAGTAAGCTGTCTTTAGCCGCATTCAAATATTGCAACATAGACCAAATTGTTAAAATTGCAGCAACATAAAGAAGAATGATGGCAATGATTTCCATCGCAGTGTTATAACGCCATAATAATCCGCCTAATGCGAGCATTTGGGATGTGGTTTTTACTTTGCCTAGCCAAGATACAGCAACTTTACTACGGCTACCTAATTCAGCCATCCATTCACGTAAGGCAGAAATAATAATTTCTCGTGAAATGACCACGATTGCCGGAATCGTAATCCAAAAAGTATGGTTATATTCCACCACCAATACCAAGCCTGCGACTACCATGATTTTATCTGCAACAGGATCCAAAAAGGCACCGAATCGGGTAGTTTGTTTCCATTTTCTTGCTAAGTAACCGTCAAGCCAATCGGTGACACCGGCAATGAAGAAAAGCAGAGTAGTTAAGAAAGGTGCCCAATCGAAAGGCAAATAAAAGGTAATAACAAAGAAAGGAATCAAAATAACACGAAAAATCGTAAGAAAAATGGGAATATTAAGTTTCATGATTCATTTTTGCTAGAGGTGAATGGTGCGTTTATTCTAAATCAGATTCACCTCTTTTAAAATGCCAATTTAGAAATTTGATTTAAAAAGAAGCTAGTGATGATAAGAATTTAGCGTTAATATTTTTAACGGTAAAAACGACCGCACTTTTACTTGATTTTTTATTGTTTTATAGGATGTCATCATGTCAGAAAAATCTCTTGCAACCGCATTAGTTCATGCGGGTAGAAAAAAACGTTATACCCAAGGTTCTGTGAATCCGGTGGTACAGCGTGCTTCTTCTTTGGTTTTTGATTGCTTAGCCGATAAAAAACACGCCACGATTAATAGAGCAAAAGGTGAGCTTTTTTATGGCAGACGCGGCACGTTGACACATTTTGCTTTGCAAGATGCGATGTGTGAATTAGAAGGCGGTGCAGGTTGTTATTTATATCCTTGTGGTGCAGCTGCTGTGACAAACAGTATTCTGTCCTTTGTGCAATCCGGTGATCACGTATTAATGACCGGCGCAGCTTATGAACCGACACAGGACTTTTGCAATATCATTCTGAAAAAAATGGGGATAACAACCACATATTATGATCCGATGATTGGCGAAGATATAGCCCGGTTAGTTCAACCGAATAGCAAAGTCTTATTCCTTGAATCGCCGAGTTCGTTAACCATGGAAGTGCCCGATATTCCCGCCATTGTAAAAGCTGTTCGAAAAGTTAATCCGGATATCGTGATTATGATTGACAATACGTGGGGCGGCGGTGTCCTTTTTAAAGCTTTAGAACATGATATTGATATTTCTATCCAGGCGGGAACAAAATATTTAGTAGGGCATTCTGATGTGATGATCGGTACCGCCGTGTCTAATGCGCGTTGTTGGGATAAATTGCGTGAGCATTCCTATTTAATGGGACAAATGGTAGATGCTGATAGCGCTTATACGACAGCTCGAGGTTTGCGTACGTTGGGTATTCGATTAAAACAACATGAGGAAAATAGCATAAAAGTGGCACAATGGTTGGCACAGCAACCTGAAGTCAAAGCGGTATATCATCCAGCATTGCCAAGTTGCCCGGGGCATGTATTTTTCCAACGAGATTTTCTTGGGGCAAGTGGCCTATTTTCATTTGAATTAAAACAAAGGCTTACTCAACAACAGCTGGAAGCATTTATGGACCATTTTGAATTATTTACGATGGCGTATTCTTGGGGCGGCTTCGAATCACTTATTCTTTGTAATCAACCGGAAGAAATTGCCAAAATTCGCCCGAATATTTCACGTAAATTAGAGGGAACGTTGATTCGTATTCATGTTGGTTTGGAAGATGTTGATGATTTAATTGAAGATTTAAATGCCGGATTTAAACGATTAAATGCAATTTAAAAATGTTTTTTCGTAAATTGACGTGGAAAAATGTGATCTGTGTCAGAAAATGGGGAGAAAAAATTGAACTTTTTATTGACGGTCTAATTTTTCTTTGGCAAGATTTAACCACTTCAAAAGAAGTAGCTTGGACTATTCGCAATTTGAAAAGTTCAAATTTACCTTAATAACAAGTAAAGTTCTGAAAAGGAATGAAGATTATGAAAAAGACAGTAATCGCATTAGCAATCGCTGCTTTAGCAGCAGCAGGCACTTCAAGTGCAGCAACAGTTTACAACCAAGATGGTACTAAAGTTGAACTTGGTGGTTCAATTCGTATTTTCTTAGGTAAATTAGGTGAAAACCAACGTGGTAATTTAGTTAACGATGGTTCCCGTATTAATATCAAAGCATCTAAAGCATTAGAAAATGGTTTATCTGCATTTGCAGGTTATGAATTGCGTTTTGAAAGAGATGCACTTAAAAACAAAGAAGCATCAAATAATAACTTTGGTGACCCAACAACCCGTAAATTATTTGTTGGTTTAGGCTTTGAAAATGTAGGTAAATTAAGCTTTGGTCGTCAATCAACCACAGCTGATGATGTTGTGGGCGATAGCTTATACTATGATTCTGGAGCATTAAACCCATTAACAACTCGTTCAGACAAATCTGTTCAATTCCGTTCTGATGAATTTGGTGGCTTTAGTTTCGGTGTAGATTACTTGTTCGGTAATGCTGAGAAACACACTGCAAAAAATTATAAAAATGGTTACCAAGTTGGTGCATTTTATAACTACGAAATTGCTGATAACCACAAAGTTGATGCCGCTGCAGTTTATACAGTAGATCAATATGATACTCAAGCAAGCTCTGAAACTAACCAAAAAAATCATACTTGGGTCTTAGCAACTCATTATCAATTGCAAGACTTGAAATTAGGTGCTGCTTATGGTCAAGGTGTTCATAAATATAGAACTCAAGATGATAATAACAAATCTAAGTATATTTTCTTAGAAGCTAAATATGACTTAAATGGTCTTACAGGTATTCCTACGACATTTGGTTTACAATGGGAACGTTTGAGTAAGAAATATGATACTGCAGCAGCGACAGCGCAAGATGACGGTAAAACTATCAAAAACCATTATATTGCGGTTGTTGATTACAAACTTCACAAAAATGTAGTTCCTTATGTACAATATACTCGTGCAACTGAAAAAGATAACCTTGGTCAACGTACCAACGAAAATATCTACGGTGCAGGTTTACGTGTACACTTCTAATTTGAGTTAATACTCATTAAAAAGACCGACATAATGTCGGTCTTTTTTTGTTCCTGAGTTTTTATGATTAAAAAGTGCGGTAGAAATTCTAAGTATTTCTACCGCACTTTGGTGTTAGATTTTGTTAACTTTACTTCGTTAAATCATCAAAGAAGCGTTTTACACCATCGAGGAAGCTAGAGGATTTCGGGCGCTGTTTGGTTTGCCCTTCTAAGCTTTCTTCAAGCTTCCGTAGCAATGCTTTTTGTTCTTCGTTGAGTTTTACCGGTGTTTCTACCACAATTCGACAGATTAAATCACCGGCATAACCGCCTCGTGAGGTAACGCCTTTGCCACGCATACGGAATAATTTGCCGGTTTGGGTCTCTTCCGGAATTTTTAATTTAACGCGTCCATCCAATGTTGGCACTTCAATTTCACCACCAAGAGCAGCCATAGTGAAGCTAATCGGCACTTCACAATAAAGGTTGCTGCCATCACGCTCAAAAATGTGATGCTCTTTCACATGGATTACAACATATAAATCGCCTGCCGGTGCGCCATTTTCACCTGCTGCGCCTTCGCCTGATAAGCGTAATTGATTTCCTGTATCCACACCTGCCGGGATTTTTACGGAAAGGTTTTTCGGTTTATTCACTCTGCCGTCACCATGGCAAGTTTTACACGGTTTCTCAATTTTCTTACCGGTCCCATGACAGAAATGACAAGGTTGTTCCGTCACAAAGAAACCTTGTTGGCGGCGTAAGCGGCCAGCTCCGTGACAATGTGGACAGGTTTCCACTTTTGAACCGGCTTCAGCGCCAGAGCCATGACAAGTTTCGCAAGGGGCAAGCGTATGAATTTTAATGTCTTTTGTCGTGCCTTTGACGGCTTCTTCAAGGGTGATTTCTAGGTCATAGCGTAAATCATCACCACGCACAACACGTTGGCGACCACGTCCGCCGCCACCGAAGATATCCCCGAACATATCGCCAAAAATATCGCCGAAATCTGCACCGCCAAAACCACCACCGCCGGCACCAAAACCTTGTTCAAATGCGGCATGTCCGTATTGATCATAGTTGGCCCGTTTTTGCTTATCGCTAAGGACTTCATAGGCTTCTTGGATTTCTTTAAATTTTTCTTCTTTCGCTTTATCACCTTGAGTTCTGTCCGGGTGATATTGCATAGCAAGCTTTTTATAGGCTCGCTTAATTTCCTTTTCATCGGCGGATTTAGAAACGCCGAGAAGTTCGTAGTAGTCTTGTTTTGCCATAATGTTTCAATTTTCCGTTTAAAATATCAAATGCTACTTCTATGATTATGTATTGTATTATATGAACAATAGTTTTAAACACCAAAATGATGTCAAAGGCAGAAATATCAAGAGCCAACACATGAATTTATTAAGGTATGACCCAGCTTATTTTCGTTTGTATATAGCCAAATGAAAATCAACAAACCAAAATGAGCCGTTCATATTTCTGTTACGATATGTTGTTGTTCAAAGAGGCAGGCTGAATTACCTGTCTTGAATGCCCTTATTTTGCTGCAGAGGAAGAAATAAAGTGATCGTCGACTTCTAAAATATTCAACATTGCATAAAAAACCGCAGATTGTCCTGATGCGGAACACATTATCGCCACATGACCTTAAAGTGCGGTCATTTTTTATAAAATTTTACGCACTTTGGGCTTAGCAATGTGGTGCAATGGCGATATAAATTTCTACTAAACCATCAGGGTGGTATTTTTCAAAATCCACCGAATAAGCCCGCTTAAGTAAACCTTGTTGTTCTTTTTTCCAGATCAGTTGCCATGTTTGATAAATTTCATCTATTTTACAGCGAAAAACTTCGTAGAAACTCAAATCTTCAATTTCAATCACCGGGATATCAGTCTCTAATACTGCTTCACTTGCAATCGCAAAATCATAGTCTGATTGGTAATTCGCAGCATAATTAAAATAAATGCCATAACAATAGTGACCTTGTGGCAGTCTATCGAAATTGTTTTGCCAAAGGGTTGGGATGATCTTATTTGCTATGTTGTTATTTAAGCGTTGTTGTACGATTGGGTAGAGTTTTAGCGCCATTTGTTCTCCTGGTTTATTTTTTCTGACTTCACTTTTTTAAATAAAGTCAGAAAAAATTGTGGTTGATGAATACACCAAAAGGGCGTATTGCTACGCCCTTTTATTTTAGTGAGAGTGAAACTACTTATTATCTTTCACTTCTTCAAACTCAGCATCCACAACATCATCATTTGGTTTGCCGTTGCTTTGCGCTTGTTGTGGCTCACCTTGCGGTTGTGCTGTTTGTGCAAGTTTTTGTGCAACTTCGGCAAGGGCTTGAAGTTTGGCTTCAATCACTGCTTTGTCTTCGCCTTTTGCTGCAGCTTCTAAGTCGCTTAATGCGCTTTCGATAGCGGCACGATCTGCTGCTGGTACATTGTCACCGGCTTCACTTAATTGTTTGCGGGTGCTGTGTACAAGGTGATCTGCTTGGTTGCGAGCTTGTACTAATTCTTCAAATTTACGGTCAGACTCCGCGTTCGCTTCAGCATCGCGTACCATTTGTTGAATTTCTTCATCACTTAAACCGGAAGATGCTTTAATGGTGATTTGTTGTTCTTTACCTGTGCCTTTGTCTTTCGCAGAAACGTGGATGATACCGTCTGCATCGATGTCGAAGGTTACTTCAATTTGTGGCATACCGCGTGGTGCCGGGTTGATGCCTTCAAGGTTGAATTGACCTAAAGATTTATTGGCAGAAGCCTGTTTACGTTCACCTTGTAACACATGAATGGTTACCGCACTTTGGTTATCTTCCGCAGTTGAGAACACTTGCGATTTTTTGGTTGGAATCGTCGTGTTTTTCTCAATTAAAGTGGTCATCACACCACCCATGGTTTCGATACCTAATGATAATGGGGTAACGTCTAACAACAATACGTCTTTCACATCACCGGCTAACACACCACCTTGTACCGCTGCACCAATTGCAACAGCTTCATCCGGGTTCACGTCTTTACGTGGTGCTTTGCCGAAGAATTCTTCTACTTTTTGTTGTACTAATGGCATACGGGTTTGACCGCCCACGAGAATAACATCATCAATTTGAGACGCTGTTAATCCGGCATCGTTTAATGCAACTTTTACCGGCTCAAGGGATTTCGCCACTAAATCTTCCACTAAGGATTCTAATTTCGCACGAGTCAACTTGATGTTTAAGTGTTTAGGACCGGTTGCATCCGCTGTGATGTAAGGAAGATTTACATCGGTTTGTTGTGCGGAAGAAAGCTCAATTTTTGCTTTTTCACCGGCTTCTTTTAAACGTTGCATTGCAAGTGGATCTTTGCGTAAGTCAATGCCTTGTTCTTTTTGGAATTCATCGACTAAATAGTTGATCACACGGTTATCGAAGTCTTCACCCCCTAAGTGAGTATCACCGTTGGTTGCCAACACTTCAAAGGTTTTTTCGCCACCCACTTCATCAATTTCGATGATAGATAAGTCGAATGTACCGCCCCCTAAGTCGTAAACCGCGATAGTTTTGTTACCTTGACCTTTATCTAAGCCGTAAGCTAGTGCGGCTGCAGTAGGCTCGTTGATGATACGTTTAACTTCTAGGCCTGCGATACGACCTGCATCTTTGGTTGCTTGACGTTGCGCATCGTTAAAGTAGGCAGGCACGGTAATAACCGCTTCAGTAACCGGTTCGCCCAAGAAATCTTCGGCCGTTTTTTTCATTTTTTTCAATACTTCGGCAGAAATTTGCGGAGGTGCTAGTTTGTCGCCTTTCACTTCAACCCATGCATCGCCATTATCGGCTTTTGTAATAGTAAATGGCATGATGTCGATATCACGTTTTACTTCAGCATCTTCAAAACGACGGCCGATTAAACGTTTGATGGCAAATAAGGTGTTTTTCGGGTTAGTCACCGCTTGGCGTTTTGCCGGTTGACCGACTAACGTTTCGTTATCATTTGTATAAGCAATAATTGACGGGGTGGTGCGATCGCCTTCTGCGTTTTCAATCACGCGCGGTTTATCGCCATCCATAACTGCCACACAAGAGTTTGTTGTACCTAAGTCAATACCAATAATTTTTCCCATTTGTTTTCTCCTAATGAAATTTTAAATTCGGTGTAACGATTTACGGATTATAAAATGTGGATTGAATTTTGCATTTCAAGGCATTTATTTAAAAATTTTTTCAATGCACTGCAAAGTGCGGTTCAAAAATCAGATGGATTTTCTTCACTAGCGTTACCAAAACGTATTATGAGAAAGGCACCTTGGCAGTTCAATCCTGATTCGCTTTGTAAAATGAGGATAAAAATAAGAGATTCAAGAGGAGAATAAAAATTTCGTGATCTTTTTTCTAAAGAACTAAATTCGTGTTAAATTAGCCACGTTGTTTCACCTTCTTATTTATTCATTAAGGACAAAGAGTATGAAAAAATCAGCGTTAGCATTGGGCGTTATTGTAGCATTAGGCGCGGCTTGGACCGGTGGTGCTTGGTACACCGGGAAAGTAGCGGAGACGGAATTTGCTCGACAAATTCAGCTTGCCAATAAAGATATTAATCAATCTGCGTATTCTTTAGGCTTGGATGTTCGATTTGATAATGTTTATTTTGAACGCGGTTTGTTTAGCTCCAAAACCAAATATGAAGTGCTTGTAACGAAACTTGATGATCCGAGTAAAACTTGGACGTTGCC
Source organism: Aggregatibacter sp. (assembly GCF_057314075.1). NCBI lineage: Bacteria > Pseudomonadati > Pseudomonadota > Gammaproteobacteria > Pasteurellales > Pasteurellaceae > Aggregatibacter > Aggregatibacter sp. Next base: position 8,188 of record NZ_DBHLAR010000004.1, read on the forward strand.
GTTTGAAGGTACGTTATATCATGGCCCATTGCCGTTGAATCAACTGAGTCATTTCAATTTGGCGCCCCAAATGTTTTCCAGCGTGGATCAAATTACCAAAAACGAGACCACCACGCCTTGGTTTGATGCAACCAAAGGCAAAACCCCGATTAGCGTAACGACGTCGGTCAGTTATAGCCAAAGTGGTGATGCCAAAGTCGAATTGGTGCCGTTTGAGGCGGCTATGGACGATGGTATCTTGGCAGCTAGCGGACTTGATTTGACATTCGGTTTTGTGCGCGAAGGCATCAATAAATTGGATCTGGAACTTGATAAGCTCGCCTACAACGAATTTGACAAAAAAAGCGGCATTGAATTTGAGAAAGTAAAAATTGACGCTAATTACGAGCATATTCCGGAATGGGATTACCTTGCGACAGGCAAACAATTTATCTCCGGCGGGGCTATTAAAATCAACGGTACGGATGAGCAAGGCAAGTTAAATAGCTTTGGTGTTAAAGATTGGAAAATGGATTTTGACACGGTGAGAAAAGATAAAATCTTAGATTCCGGTGCAAAAATTGTGTTTAGCGGAATTTCTGTCCGTGATGCTGATTTAGGAGATTTAACCGTTGATATGGCGTTAAACCACATTGATGGTGAGATCCTTAACCAATTAATTCAAGTTTATAACGATTCTGCTAAACAACCGCATGATGAATTGAGTGATGAGGAAGTGCGGATCATGAGAAAATTCATTGATTCTCAACCGCAGTTTATTTTTAATCCGACACTTAACAATAAAGCCGGTAAGCTAGCTTCCAATTTAGATATTTCTATGGCAAGTGCTGATTTTGAAAATGCTATCAGCCAAGGAAAGATTTTCAGTTTGTTCAACCACTTTATTTTCAAAGTGGATGCTAATAAAGAGGCGCTAATTGAGGAAGCAGCGGTGATATTGCAGTTAGACCAACTTGATAAAGAACACGCAACTAAAGTGGCAACAGAACAAGTTAATTTAGGCGTTAAAAATAGTGTGCAGCAAGGTATTCTGGTTGAGGACGGAAAATCCGTTAAACTCGATCTTGTGCTAGAAAAAGGTGAGCTTAAATTAAACGGAAAAGAGATTCCGGAAGAACAGGTGGCTTCAATGTTATTCTTACTGGTGATGTCAATGGGGCAGTAGTTTATATTGATATCACTCGATAATATTAAGCATACAAAGTGCGGTCGATTTACAAAACGTTTTGAATTTCGACCGCACTTTCTGTTTATAGCGGCTTTACTTATCAGAGAATAAATTGATGTAAAACCGTGAGTTAGTTCACAAAATTACAAATAACCGTTTGCTTTATAATGTCATGTTGCTATCCTTAGCCCTAACAAAAATAAGTGCTATACAAATAGCCAAACATATTTTGCTTTCCGAGTAGTGCCTCCTGTGAGGCACTTTTTTTTACCCAATTTTTCTCCGTCTTGATGGCATGGTTTTAAGCATAAAAAAATCCCGCCATAAAAAGCGGGATGTGATTTATTAATGAGATTACATTTTCTCGACAGTTTTAATGCCGAGTAAATCCAATCCTTGTTTTAGCGTTCTTTCTGTTAACAACGCCAGTTTTAAGCGACTGAGTTTCACTTGCTGATCGTCGTGATTTAAAATCGGGCAATTCTCGTAGAAAGAAGAGAATGCACCGGCTAATTCGTATAAATAAGCGCAAAGCACATGCGGTGTACCGTCTTTTCCGACCACTTGAACCGCTTCTTCAAATTGCAATAATTTGATTGCCAAAGCACGTTCTTTTTCATCTGTAATGCTTAATTGGGCTTGTTCCACTTCGCTTAGGGCAATTTGGCTACGATTGAAAATCGAACGAATACGGGTGTAGGCATATTGCATATAAGGCGCGGTGTTGCCTTCAAAGCTCAACATATTGTCCCAGTCGAACACATAATCCGTGGTGCGGTTTTTCGATAAGTCCGCATATTTCACCGAACCGATACCAACGGCTTCAATGACATCCGCTTTTTCTTGCTCAGAAAGTGCGGTGGATTTTTGCGAAATTAATACGCCGGCACGTTCAATGGCTTCGTCTAATAAATCGGCCAGTTTCACGGTGTCGCCACTACGGGTTTTGAATGGTTTGCCGTCTTTGCCTAACATCATGCCGAAGTTTTTGTGTTCGAGTTGGAAGCTATCCGGCACATAGCCTGCTTTACGAGTAATCAGCCAAGCTTGTTGCATATGTTGGCTTTGACGCGTATCGGAGAAGACTAATGCACGCTGAGCTTTTAAGGTTTCGTAACGGTATTTCGCGGCGGCAATGTCAGTGGTAGTGTAAAGGAAGCCACCGTCTTTTTTCTGCACAATAACGCCCATTGAATCGCCATCTTTATTTTTGAATTCATCCAAATAAACCACTAATGCGCCGTCATCTTCTACAGCCAAACCTTGTTTTTTCAGATCTTCAACAATGCTAGGCAACATTGGATTATACAAGCTTTCACCCATCACATCTTTGTCTGTTAAGGTCACGTTGAGACGATCGTAGTTGTGTTGGTTTTGTTGCATCGTGATCTTCACCAGTTTTTGCCACATGGTTCGGCAATATTCATCGCCACTTTGTAATTTCACCACGTAATTACGGGCTTTTTCGGCAAATACCGGATCTTCGTCATAATGTTTTTTGGCTGCGCGATAAAAGGCTTCTAAATCGCTCAATTCCATTTCACTGGCATGTTCGTTTTCCATTTTTTCCAAATAGGCAATGAGCATACCGAATTGCGTTCCCCAGTCGCCCACATGGTTCGCGCGGATAACGTGGTTACCTAAAAATTCCAGTGTGCGTACGACGGCATCACCGATAATGGTTGAACGCAAATGTCCCACGTGCATTTCTTTGGCAACGTTTGGGGAGGAATAGTCCACCACGACCGTTTGTTTTTCCGGATTGTGTACACCTAATTTCGGATCTTGCACAGCACGGTTAATATTTTCTGCCAGCCAAGTGTTTTTTAGAAAAATATTAATAAATCCCGGACCGGCAATTTCCGTTTTTTCTGCAATGTCTTGTAATTCGGCTTTGTCTAATACGCTTTGAGCAAATTCACGTGGGTTTAAACCCAATTTTTTGGCAGCGGGCATGATGCCGTTAGCTTGATAGTCACCAAATTGCACTTTGCCCGATTGGCGAACGAGGGCTTCACATTGTGCGTCGGCACCGGCAGCGATCATCGCCTGTTTAATTTTTTCAGATAAAATAGATTGAATATTCACGACTGAACCTTAAATTCTTTTGAGGGATAAAAATAGCGGATATAATACCGTTCTTTCACTTTTCAGAAAAGCCAAAAAGGAAAATTATGTCGTGTCATTTGCCCCACGAAATGTTTCAAAATCAGACCGCATTTTTGGCTGATTTTCAGGATTTTGAACAAAAAATTCAGGCGCTTGCCGCGGAGATTCATTTAGATCTTAGCCAATATGAAATCGATCATCTGTCATTGCGTGTGAATTACGAACAAACGGCAAATGCGTGGTTAACCCGATTGTTAGCGTATGGCTCGGTGTTGAGCGATAACCTGATTAACGGTAGAGTGATTTATTTGATTCAGTTACATGAGCCTTTGCGTTTGGCGCAACAAGAGGTCGATGTGGTGGAATTACCTTTCCCAAAAGATAAACATTATCCGCAGGAAACCTGGGAGCACATTGAGGTGGTTGTTCCATTTTTACCCAATGAAACCGCTGCAGAATGGTTAGCAAGAATAAAAAATACATATTTTGGGAACCAACCTGAACGTTTTACGCTCAAAACGAGCGAACCGAAAGGGGATGGTGAAAAACTGCTCAATTTATCTGTTGCAGTAAGCTTTTTAGATAAAACGCAGAATCCTACTTGTATTAAGTTCCATCCATACAGTATCAAACAAATTGTGAGCGTAGTTTGATTATGTAAAGCGGTTTTAATAAAATTAGATTCATCGTTTATTTATCAAAAAATAAATAAGTAAAATAGAAAGGTTAATTTCGTATTTAAGGAGCGTTTATGAAAAAGATCGCATTAGCTGTTTTGATGAGCTTAACTCTTGTTAGTTGTGCCAATGAAGATATTTATGGCGGTAACGTCTATTCGGGCGCTCAAGCGAAAGAAGCCCGTTCGATTAGTTATGGCACCATTGTTTCCACCCGCCCGGTGAAGATCCAGTCGGATAATCAAGGCGTGCTCGGTACGATCGGTGGTGGCGCGATTGGCGGTATTGCCGGTTCAGCGATCGGTGGTGGCACAGGCAGGGCATTAGCTACAGCCGTGGGAGCCGTTGCCGGTGCTGTTGTCGGCACTAAGGTTGAAGAAAAAGCCAGCCAAGTTAGTGCCATTGAAATGGTTATTCGCAAAGATGACGGCAAAGAAATTGTTGTGGTGCAAAAAGCCGAAGCGAATCTCGTGCCAGGTGCGCGTGTGCGTATTGTTGGTGGCTCACGTTTGAACGTTTCCGCACTTTAATTTAACTAAGATGAGAAAGGCTTTTGAGATAGCTCGAAAGCCTTTTTTATTGCCTAAACTTCAATAACATTTCTATTCTGTGCTAGAATGCTCCGATTTTTTTATTTCCCTTTCCATTTTCCTTCGAAGGTTAAAGAATGAAACCCTCTATTATCAATAAATTAGATAGCTTAAAAGAACGTTATGAAGAGCTTGAAGCGTTGCTAGGCGATGCTTCTGTCATTAGTGATCAAGATAAATTCAGAGCCTATTCCAAAGAATATGCGCAACTTGAAGACGTGGTGAAAAGTTTTAGCCGTTGGAATCAGCTCAATGCCAATTTAGAAGAAGCACAGCTCCTGCTTGACGATCCGGAAATGAAAGAAATGGCACAAATGGAGATTGAAGAATCCAAAGCCGAACTGGAACAAGTTGAGCAGCATTTACAAATTCTCTTATTACCGAAAGATCCGAACGACGAATATAACTGCTACCTTGAGATCCGCGCTGGTACCGGTGGTGATGAAGCCGGGATTTTCGCCGGCGATCTTTTCCGTATGTACAGTCGTTATGCGGAAACCAAACGCTGGCGTGTTGAAGTGCTGAGTGAAAACGAAAGCGAGCAGGGCGGATTTAAAGAAATTATTGCCCTTGTGAGCGGTGAGGGTGTTTACGGCCAATTAAAATTTGAATCAGGCGGACACCGTGTACAACGTGTACCGAAAACTGAGTCACAAGGGCGTATTCATACCTCGGCTTGTACTGTTGCGGTGATGCCGGAATTGCCGGAATCGGAAATGCCGGAAATTAACCCATCAGATTTGCGTATCGATACTTATCGCGCCTCCGGTGCGGGGGGGCAGCACATCAATAAAACTGATTCCGCCGTGCGTATTACGCATATTCCAACCGGCATGGTGGTGGAATGTCAGGATGAGCGTTCACAACATAAAAATAAAGCCAAAGCCTTGTCCGTGCTTGCTTCCCGCTTAGTGCAACAAGAACAGGAAAAATTGGCGCAAGAGCAAGCGGATACCCGTCGTAACCTTTTGGGTTCCGGTGACCGTTCTGACAAAATTCGTACCTATAATTACCCACAAGGGCGTGTGACTGATCACCGCATTAACCTGACGATTTATCGCTTAGATGAGGTGATGAACGGTAAAATTGACGACTTGATTCAGCCGATTATTACTGAATATCAGGCGGATCAGTTGGCGGCATTATCCGAGCAGAATTAACGAGAGAACGAGCTTAACGGCTCGTTCATTTTATTTGAACAAACATGAACTACCAACAATGGCTGCAACACGCCGCGCAAGCGTTAAATCAAGCAAATCCCGCTGAAAATGGTAAAACCGATGCACAAGTGTTATTGCAATCTGTGACGCAAAAATCGCGTGCATTTATTTTGGCTTTTGGTGAGACACAGCTGGATGAAAAAACACAAGAAAAACTGACCGCACTTTTATCCCGCCGTTTGCAAGGTGAGCCCATCGCTTATCTTCTCGGTGAAAAAGAGTTTTGGTCGTTGCCGTTAAATGTCTCAGCAGGCACGCTGATTCCGCGTCCGGATACCGAAATTTTGGTGGAAAAAGCCGTGGCGATTGCCACAGAGGCGTTACAAAAGTGCGGTCAATATTCCCAATGTTTTCGTATTTTAGATTTGGGTACCGGCACGGGCGCGATTGCCTTGGCGTTAGCCTCTGAACTGAAACCCATTGCGCAAAAACAGCATATTCAACTAGAAATTATCGGCGTGGATGTCATGCCGGATGTGGTGGCGTTGGCGACATCCAATGCGGAAAAAAATCAGTTAGACGTTCGTTTTTTACAAAGCCATTGGTTTGACAAGGTGACAGGCGTATTTGATTTGATTGTGAGTAATCCGCCTTATATTGATGCAAAGGATGAACATTTAACCCAAGGAGATGTACGCTTTGAGCCCTTGTCAGCGTTAGTGGCGGAAGACGAAGGCTATGCGGACTTACGTCATATTATCGCCAACGCACCGAAATTTATGCGGACAGGCGGTTATTTGTTGGTGGAACACGGTTGGCAACAAGGGGAAAAAGTGCGGTCGATTTTCCAAGAGAATTTTTGGACATCGATTGAAACTTTACGGGATTACGGAAATAATGAGCGGGTAACCTTAGGTTGTTGGGCTCAAACTGAAAATAAATAAGGAAGACATATGCAAAATAAATGCATTCAATTAGGCGATATTCAAATTGCCAACGATAAACCCTTTGTCTTATTTGGCGGCATGAATGTGCTCGAAAGCCGCGATATGGCAATGCAAGTGTGTGAAAAATATGTGGAAGTGACGCAAAAATTGGGCGTGCCTTATGTGTTTAAAGCCTCTTTTGATAAGGCGAACCGTTCTTCCATTCATTCTTATCGCGGCCCGGGCATGGAACAGGGATTGAAAATTTTTGCTGAGTTAAAGCAAACATTCGGTGTAAAAATCATTACGGATGTACATGAAATTTACCAATGCCAACCGGTTGCCGAGGTGGCGGATATTATTCAGTTACCGGCATTTCTTGCTCGCCAAACAGATTTGGTCGAAGCGATGGCGCGCACCGGTGCGATTATTAATGTGAAAAAACCGCAATTTTTAAGTCCGGGACAAATGGGCAATATTGTGGAAAAAATCGCTGAATGCGGCAACGATAAAGTAATTTTGTGTGATCGTGGCACGAATTTCGGCTATGACAATTTAATTGTTGATATGCTGGGTTTCAGCGTGATGAAAAATGTCTCTAAAGGTTGTCCGGTGATTTTTGATGTAACCCATTCATTGCAATGTCGTGACCCGTTTGGCGCGGCCTCCGGTGGACGTCGCGCGCAAGTCACCGAACTTGCTCGTGCCGGTTTAGCGGTTGGTTTGGCGGGCCTATTCCTCGAAGCTCACCCGGAACCGAGCAAAGCCAAATGTGATGGCCCGTCAGCCTTACCGTTAGATAAATTGGAAGCTTTTGTTTCACAAATGAAAGCGGTGGATGATTTGGTGAAATCCTTCCCTGAATTAGACACCTCTAACTAGTCTCTTCAATATTCAATATATAGTGCATAAAATTCTTTTTATGCACTATATAGGCGATAAAACATGAATTTTATGAAATTAAATTGCACTTTTTCTGGATTTTTTCTTCATTTTACGCTAGGATTCAGCAAAATTTTGTCAATGAATCTCTATTTAAATAAAAAATTTAATGTTTATGTTTAAAAAATTTTTGATGATTGTTCCTTTATTTGTTTTGACGGCATGTTCAAATTCTACAAAGAATGTTGCAGCTTCAGTGCAAGATCAAGAACAGTTAAACCAATTAATTCATGCGCAACTGAAAACGAATAAGCCGCATCAATATTCTGAAGTAATGGATAAACGACTTGCAAACGTATATCAAGAATGGGCGGGCACCCGTTATCGTTTAGGTGGTCTCACGAAAGGGGGGATTGATTGCTCCGGTTTTATGCAAACTACTTTTTTAAAAGCTTATGGTTTAGCATTGCCTCGTTCTACATCTGAACAACGTCATGTCGGTACAAAAATTGAAAAAAGTGAATTAAAAGTTGGTGATTTAGTTTTCTTCCGTAAGAATAATCATGTTGGCGTGTATATTGGTGGTGATAAATTTATGCATTCTAGTACAAGTCGTGGCGTGATTATTGAGTCATTAAATGACGATTACTGGGCAAGAACTTATACCCAATCTCGTCGAGTGCTTTAAGTTTATTTTCTGAAACATAAAAGAGCGGTCAAAAGTGTTAGCATTTTTGACCGCTCTTTTATTTGAGATGCAGGTAGTTATTTTATTAGGCGGCAAACCGGAGTGTATTTTTACGTTGTAGTTGATGAATGACGTTGGTTACAGTGCCTACAATCGGTAGTTCTCGCCAATTGGTTGTTTTAATATTTTCCATTTTAGAGTCCAAAGATAAGAAAATAAATTCCCCGTTGTTGTGTGCAATAAACTCATATACGTGAAATTCATTGTTTACTTCAAGGACGATCAATTCGTCTAAAAATAATTCCTCATTATTTTCTACGACCAACATATCACCTTCTTCAATTCCCCAGGCGAGCATATTGGGATTTGTCATTCGAATAAAACATGTTTGTTGAGGACGTTTAATGCAGTACAAGTTGAGATCAAGTTTTTTATTGAAACCACGATTTTCTTGTTTCATATCTTCAAAAAAAGGCATGGGTTGATAAGAAAATATATGATCGTTTTGGGCAAAAACATTGTGATGGTAGTTCATATCTGCTCCTCAGTAAAATAAACTGTATTTTTATACAGTCAAATATACTGTTTTTATATCCAGTAAGTCAACAGGTGAAAAATAAATTTTTGAATTATTTTTTCGATAGGATAATGTAGGAATTATTTTTTTCTAAAAAAGTATTAGGTTTATTGGATTTAATCTAAAGAAATTCATCAAAATTTCTATAAACTTAATGAAAGTTAAATGTTCATATTTATTTTATCAAAAAATTCCGCTATCTTTATTGGCCTAGGGGAATCAGTTTTGATTCTAAGATCAACCGCAAGTAATTGCATAACTCTCGTTAACTTATTATGAATATGTCTCGTTTAATTTCGCTCTTCTTCCAAGGCAGTTTGGTCAAACGTATTGCTGCTGGTTTAGTGTTGGGTATTTTGGTCGCACTCATTACGCCTATGTTACAACCGACATTAGGTTTTAACTTGGCCGAGAAAGTTGGTGTGTTAGGTCAAATTTTTGTTCGTTCACTACGTGCTGTTGCACCATTATTGATCTTTGTTTTGGTTATGGCAGCAATTGCCAATAAGAAAGTGGGCTCCAAAACCAGCATGAAATCCATCATTGTGTTGTATTTGGTCGGTACTTTCTTAGCTGCATTAGTTGCTGTTATTGCAGGGTTCTTGTTCCCAACAGAAGTGGCATTATCAGTGAAAGAAGATATTTCCGCTGCACCCAAAGGTGTTGGAACCGTATTGTTAGATTTAATTTTCAATATGGTAGATAACCCGTTAAATGCCTTATTTAAGGCGAATTTCATTGGCGTATTAACTTGGTCTATTGGTTTAGGTTTGGCCTTCCGTCATGCTTCTGATGCAACTAAAACCGTGATTTCTGATATTTCTGAAGCGGTATCCAAAATTGTTTATGTCGTTATTTCATTTGCACCAATTGGAGTATTCGGTTTAGTTTCTGAAACATTAGCGGATAAAGGCTTAATGGCATTAGGTGGCTATATTCAATTACTAAGTGTGTTGGTCGGTTCCATGTTGTTTGTGGCTTTTGTTGTGAATCCTGTTTTAGTTTTCTGGAAAATCCGTCGTAATCCGTATCCACTGGTTTGGACTTGTTTGCGTGAAAGTGGCGTAACCGCATTCTTTACCCGTAGCTCTGCAGCGAATATTCCGGTGAATATTAATCTTGCTAAACGCCTGAATTTAGATGAAGAAACGTATTCTGTTTCTATCCCATTGGGTGCAACCATTAATATGGCCGGTGCTGCGATTACCATTACGATTTTAACGCTTGCGGCCGTGCATACCTTAGGTATTGAGGTTTCTTTCGGTAGCGCGATTCTGCTAAGTCTTGTTGCTAGTTTATGTGCTTGCGGGGCTTCAGGGGTTGCAGGCGGTTCATTATTGTTAATCCCATTAGCATGTAGCCTATTTGGAATTTCTGATGATGTTGCGGCACAAATGATCGGGGTTGGTTTCATTATTGGTATCTTACAAGATTCTACAGAAACCGCACTTAACTCATCTACTGATGTACTTTTCACAGCAGCCGCTTGTATTGCAGATGAAGGGAAAAATAATAACAATTGATTGTCGATTTATTTAGTGAAAAGGATGGGGGGTAACCATCCTTTTTTTATTTCCAAAAACTAAACACTGTTTTTTTATCCAGTGATTTATGCTAAAGTGCGGTTAGAAAATAACATGTTTTTTAACCGCACTTTTTTATGCCTGATTCTCTTTCCTACAAGCCTAGAAAAATTATTCACATTGATATGGACTGTTTTTACGCTTCCATTGAAATGCGTGAAAATCCTACATTGGCGGATAAACCTGTTGCTGTTGGTGGAAGACCAGAGCAACGAGGCGTGCTGACAACATGTAATTACATTGCCCGCAAGTTTGGGCTACACAGTGCAATGCCAACCGCACAGGCGCTAAAATTGTGCCCTCATTTGGTTTTACTGCCGGTTAACATGCCTCTATATCGCGAGGTTTCCCGTCAAATTCATCAAATTTTCCAGCGTTATACGACGATCATTGAACCGCTTTCTTTAGATGAGGCTTATTTAGATGTAACCAATTGTGATAAATGTGCCGGTTCGGCAACTTGGATCGCACAAGATATTCGCCAAGCCATTTGGGATGAACTTCGGTTGACCGCTTCTGCCGGTGTTGCACCATTAAAATTTTTAGCCAAAATCGCCTCTGATCAAAATAAACCGAACGGGCAATTTGTGATTGATCCCAAAGATGTCGATGAGTTTGTTGCTCATTTGCCACTCAAAAAAATTCCAGGCGTGGGCAAAGTAACCTCGGAAAAATTACTGCAAATGGGCTTAGCATGTTGTGCAGATGTACAAAAGATTGATCGGCATATCTTGTTAAACGCATTGGGTAAGATGGGACAACAAATTTGGTCATACAGCCATGGTATTGATGAGCGAATGATTCAGCCTCATCGAGAGCGTAAATCTATTGGTGTTGAAACGACATTATTGACGAATATTATTGCTTTGGAACAGGGAGTTGCCGTGTTGGATGAGCTATATGCTCAATTAGTAAAACGAGTGCAACGTTCTGCTGCCAATATTCCTTTTTCACAGTTGAGAAAAATCGGCGTGAAACTCAAGTTTGAAGATTTTCAGGTAACAACTCTAGAAAAAAGTGCGGTAGTATTTTCGAGAGAAAATTTTGAACAGCTGCTAAGTCAAATTTGGCAACGGAGACAAGGGCGAAGTATTCGTTTAATTGGTTTGCATGTCATGTTGCCGGAAGAAAATCATTCAGGGCAAATGAGCTTGTGGGGATTTTCTGAAGAGGGTGATAAATAACCGCCTTTCTTTATGCTTTTTTTTTGGCAGGCTATAGAAATTCTCTTATAATACACCGCACTTTTTACCTAAACGGTAAGCGAATAATCTATGAAATTAACAGCAAATAATAAAACACTCGATCTTTCTACCCCTAAAATTATGGGAATCCTCAATTTCACTCCAGATTCTTTTTCTGATATCGGTAAATTTTTCCAATTAGACAAGGCGTTGTTCCAAGTAGAAAGGATGTTGAATCAAGGCGCATCGATTATTGACATTGGGGGAGAATCAACCCGTCCGATGGCAGAAGAGGTAACGTTAGAACAGGAACTGGAGCGCGTTGTCCCTTTAGTGGAGGCGGTAAGAAAACGGTTCGATTGCTGGATTTCGGTGGATAGCTCCAAAGCACAGGTGATGCAAGAGGCCGCTAATGTGGGCATGGATTTGATTAATGATATTCGCGCGTTACAAGAACCTGATGCATTACAAACTGCCGTTCGTTTGGCATTGCCTGTGTGCATTATGCATATGCAAGGGCAGCCGCGAACAATGCAGCTCAATCCGCATTACGATGATGTGGTGGCGGATGTTTTAAAATTTATGCAACAGAGAACGGAACAATGTTTGGCTTCGGGAATCAAAAAAGAGAATCTGATCTGGGATCCCGGCTTTGGGTTTGGCAAAAGCGTGCAACATAATTATTGTTTGTTACAACAATTTTCTGTTTTCTGTGAACAAGGGTATCCGGTGTTGGCGGGAATTTCCCGTAAATCCATGATTGGTGCCGTGTTGGATAAGCCTGTAGAACAACGCACAGTGGGTAGTGTGGCTGCCGCATTAATTGCTGCGATGAAAGGCGCCAGCATTTTGCGTGTGCATGATGTTGGTGAAACTGCCGATGCGCTTAAAATTTGGTTGGCAACGCAAAATGCTTAAATACGTAGTTGTGCTGTCGGACGCTAGCTGTCTTATCGGAAGAACGATAGCATAAAATAATAAATAACATTTTTATTGAGAAGGAATTGAAACATGGCTGAACGTAAATATTTTGGGACTGATGGGGTGCGTGGCAAAGTCGGTAGCTATCCGATTACGCCTGATTTTGTTTTAAAACTCGGTTGGGCTGCAGGTAAAGTGTTAGCGACACAAGGGTCTCGTATCGTGCTGATTGGTAAAGATACCCGAATTTCGGGCTATATGCTTGAATCCGCCCTTGAAGCCGGTTTAGCGGCAGCCGGTTTATCCGCTGCATTCACCGGCCCAATGCCGACCCCGGCCATTGCTTATTTAACCCGCACTTTCCGCGCGGAAGCCGGTATCGTGATTTCCGCTTCCCATAATCTGTATTATGACAATGGGATTAAATTCTTTTCTACACAAGGGACGAAATTACCCGATGATGTGGAAGAAGCCATCGAAGCCATGTTGGAGCAACCTATGGACTGTGTTGAATCTGCTGAATTAGGTCGAGCCAGCCGAATTAAAGATGCTGCAGGCCGTTATATTGAATTCTGTAAAAGTACGTTTCCGGCGCATTTGAGTTTAGAAGGTTATAAAATTGTGGTGGATTGTGCCAATGGCGCAACCTACCATATTGCGCCGAATGTTATGCGTGAATTAGGTGCAGAGGTAATTGAAATCGGCACCCATCCGAATGGCATGAACATTAACGAAAAATGCGGTGCAACGGATATCAAATCCTTGCAACAAAAAGTGTTAGAAGTAAAAGCGGATGTGGGGTTGGCATACGATGGTGATGGCGACCGTTTAATTATGGTGGATCATCTCGGGAATAAAGTCGATGGTGACCAAATATTATTTATTATTGCGCGTGAAGCCTTGCGCGAAGGGCGTTTGCAAGGCGGTGTCGTAGGCACCTTAATGAGCAATATGAGTCTTGAACTTGCCTTAAAACAATTAGCCATTCCGTTTGTGCGCGCCAATGTGGGCGACCGTTATGTGTTGGAACAAATGCAAGAACGCGGTTGGGGCTTAGGCGGTGAAAACTCGGGGCATATTATTATTGCTGATCGCAATACGACCGGTGATGGCATTATCGCTTCTTTAGCCGTGTTGACAGCAATGGTAAAACATCATTTGTCGCTGAACGAATTAGCAGATGCAGTCAAATTATTCCCTCAAGTGTTAATTAATGTGCGTTTTGCCGGTGGTAAGAATCCATTAGAAAGTGATGCTGTAAAAGCAGTGGCTGCCGAGGTTGAAAAACGCCTTGCCGGCAAAGGACGTATTTTACTGCGTAAATCAGGCACTGAGCCGTTAATTCGCGTGATGGTGGAATGTGAAGATGGCACATTGGCTCAGCAATGTGCAGAAGAAATCGCGGAAGCGGTGAAGGCCAATTAATCTTTAAGGTCGTTATAAATGCATTTATTTATTATGCGTCATGGCGAAGCAGAATTGATGGCGAACTCGGATAAAGCGCGTCATCTTAACGCTAACGGCAGAGAGCAATCCCGACTTCAAGGAATGTGGCTAAAATCCACCGCACTTGAGTTCGATAAAGTCTTGGTGAGCCCTTATACCCGTGCTTTAGAAACCTTTGATGAAATTAATCAGGTTTTTGACCAACAACTTTCTGATAAATTGGAAGTGTGGGAAGGCATTACGCCTTATGGTGATTCCGGCTTGGTTAGTTCTTATGTGGCTTTGTTGGAAAAAGAAGGACATTGCAATCTCCTGCTGATCTCTCATTTGCCTTTAGTCGGTGATATTGTGAAAGAATTGTGCGGTCGAAATCCGGCGAGTTTTTATCCCGCTACGATTGTTGAGGTTCATTTGAATAATCACCGAGCTGAAGTTAAAGAAATAAAATATTTCAGTAAAACGAATTAAAAAACATTTCTTTTTACGTCATTTTGTTACACACTGTAAACGTCTTACAAAATAGGTTTGTGAGGCGTTTATTTTTTTATTTGTTAGGAGCTACTATGAAAAAATCAGTATTAACCGCCTTAATCTTAGGTGCAGTGTTAAGTCTTACCGCGTGTGATGACAATAAAACTTCACAACAAGTTGAACAGGCTAAAGCCAGTGTTTCAGAAGCAAAAGAAGCGGTAGTCAGTGCAGCACAAGATGTAAAAACAGCAACCGTTGAAGCTGTTAAAGAAACAAAAGACGCTGTGGCAGCAAAAGCAGGCGAAATGAAAGATGCCGCTGCTGAGAAAGTCTCTGAAGCAAAAGAAGCTGCAACTGAAAAAATGGATGCAATGGCAACCAAAGCAGGAGAAATGAAAGACGCTGCGGCTGAGAAAGTGGCTGAAGCAAAAGAAACTGCAGCTGAAAAAATGGATGCAATGGCAACTAAAGCAGGTGAAATGAAAGATGCCGCAGCAGAGAAAGTGAGTCAAGCTGCAGATGCAGTATCTGAAAAAGCGGCTGAAGTGAAAGAAGCCGTAAAAGAACGCACTGAAAATAAATAAAAAGCAGATTGTCTGCTTTTAGAATGGGATAAAAACTAATTTATCCTTTTCAGCAAAAATCCTGACTGAACGATATAAAAATTCAGTTGGGATTTTTTCTTTGTGTAAGAAACGGCTATTTACCGCTAAAAATTCGGCATCTAAATATTGTGTATAGATCGCACCGGAATTGCTGTTGACCCCCGCCATGGCACGTCCTAATAATTCGCCATAAATATGAATATTGCCATCTGCGGCGACTTCAGCACCTTGTTCTACGTCGCCATGAATAATCAAATCACTGTTTTTCGCATAAATGACCTGTTTATCAATAACATTGTGGGTTATGACTTTTGTCGGCAGATAACGTGGCTCGGGAAGTATTTCTGAAAGATTATCAATATTGCCTAGAATCGGTAAATCGGCGGTTAAAATTAATTCTCTTTGCAGATGGTTTTGCCAGTCGGCAACCCCAATGACGTGAATGTGATATTCGGCAAGCAGGGCTTTTAGGTCGGTTAAATTCACTTTTTCCAGCATAGGATTGAATTGCAAAATTACTTCAATGTTTTTAAATAATGAAGGGGAAGTTTTGCTTTTCTTCACCAATGCGCGCTTAATTGCGGTCAAGCTTGAACTATGGATACTGATAAATACAGCAGAAAATTGACCTGTTCGTAGTTCGATAATATCTTGAGCCATAAAGAAATTCCAAGGAAAAAAGTTGCTTAATGATAATGAATTATTGCAAAATCGGCAACTTGAACCTTGTCTTGGAGCAAAATTATGCTATGTGCTATTTATAAAAGCCCAAAAGAAGCGGGCATGTATCTTTATATTGAAAAACGCGATCAATTTGATGCGCTACCTGAAGCGTTATTAACGGTTTTTGGTAAACCGGTTTTTGTTATGTTGTTTAATCTTGCCGGTACAAAACCGTTGGTAAATGCCGATAAAACGGAAGTGTTGCAGCAAATTAAAGAAAAAGGATTTTACTTACAAACACCGAAAAAAGACGATTGGTTGTTTAGTCTTTAAAAGTGCGGTGGATTTTCAGGCATTTTTTTCTCAGGCTTTTACTGAATTAAATCTTGCTATTTGTGTTCTAGAACACTATAATACGCCACATATTTCGGACGCGGGGTGGAGCAGCTTGGTAGCTCGTCGGGCTCATAACCCGAAGGTCGTCGGTTCAAATCCGGCCCCCGCAACCAATCACAAGTTCAGTAAAAAGAACCCCAATTTTGGGGTTTTTTTATACGATAAATTTGTTGTTTAAATATCAACGCGTTGTTTTTAATACGTTGATAATTATTGAAAAACTGGGCTGTAAGCCCTTTTTTTACGTCTATCGTTTAGGGAGGTTGTTTTGGCAACTTTGGAACAAAAATTACAGGATTTATTACAAGGTTCGGTAGAAGATCTAGGCTGCGAGCTTTGGGGCATTGAATGCCAACGCGTCGGTCGTTATTTAACCGTGCGTTTATTTATTGATAAAGAAGGTGGCGTAACAGTAGATGATTGTGCCGATGTAAGCCGTCAAGTGAGCGCTGTGTTAGATGTGGAAGATCCGATTGCCGATAAATATAACCTAGAAGTCTCTTCACCAGGTTTAGATCGCCCATTATTTACCTTGGCGCAATATGCCCGTTATGTCGGGCAGGAAATTGTTGTGCATTTGCGTATTCCGGTGGCGGATCGTCGTAAATGGCAAGGCGAATTGGCGAAAATTGAAAATGACATGATTACGTTGATTGTGGATAAACAAGAACAGGTTTTGGCGTTTGGCAACATTCAGAAAGCCAACGTTGTTGCGAAATTTTAAATTTAAAGAAGGATAGAAAAAGCATGAGTAAAGAAATTTTATTAGCGGCAGAAGCCGTATCCAATGAGAAATTGCTTCCGCGTGAAAAAATTTTTGAAGCGTTGGAAAGCGCCATCGCCCTTTCCACCAAAAAGAAATACGAATATGACGTTGATGTTCGTGTTGCAATTAATACTAAGACCGGTGAGTTTGACACATTCCGTCGTTGGTTAGTGGTGGAAGAAGTGAATAACCCGACAAAAGAAATCACCTTAGAAGCAGCTCGTTTTGAAGACCCTGATGCACAAATTGGTGATTATGTGGAAGATCAAATCGAATCTATCGCCTTTGACCGTATTGCGATGCAAACTGCGCGTCAAGTGATTAGTACGAAAATTCGTGAAGCGGAACGTAGTAAAATTGTTGAACAATTCCGCGCGAAAGAAGGACAAATTATTACTGCGACGGTGAAGAAAAGTAACCGCGACAGCCTGATTTTGGATGTGAACGGTGAAGATGGTAATAAAGCTGAAGCCGTGATGTTGCGTGAAGATATGTTGCCACGTGAAAACTTCCGTCCGGGTGACCGTGTGCGCGGCGTGTTATATAAAGTAAGCCCGGAAAGCAAAGGTGCACAATTATTCGTAACACGTGCTAAACCGGAAATGTTAATTGAATTGTTCCGTTTGGAAGTGCCGGAAATTGGTGAAGAATTGATCGAAATTAGAAGTGCAGCACGCGATCCCGGTTCTCGCGCCAAAATTGCGGTGAAGAGCAATGATAAACGTATTGACCCTGTAGGTGCTTGCGTAGGGATGCGTGGTGCTCGTGTTCAAGCGATTACCAATGAGTTAGGCGGCGAACGTGTTGATATCGTGCTTTGGGATGACAATCCGGCACAGTTCGTGATTAATGCTATGGCGCCGGCAGATGTGAGTTCTATCGTTGTGGATGAAGATAAACATGCGATGGATATTGCGGTAGAAGAAGCTAACTTGGCGCAAGCCATTGGTCGTAATGGTCAAAATGTACGTTTGGCCACTCAATTAACCGGTTGGATGTTAAATGTCATGACTACACAAGACTTAAATGCGAAACACCAAGCAGAAGACGACAAAGTATTGAACTTGTTCATTGATGCGTTGGAGATTGATGAGGAATTTGCACAGTTATTAATTGATGAAGGTTTCTCTACGTTAGAAGAATTGGCTTATGTTTCCGTGAGCGAATTAACCGCCATTGACGGTTTGGAAGATGAAGATTTAGTAGAGGAATTGCAAACCCGCGTGAAAAATGCCATTACAGCGAAAGCATTGGCAGAAGAAGAAGCGTTGAAGAAAGCAAAAATTGAAGATCGTTTGTTGAATCTTGAAGGCATGAATCGTCATATTGCCTTTAAATTGGCAGAAAAACAAATCACGACCTTGGAAGATCTTGCTGAGCAAGGCGTTGATGATTTAGCCGACATTGAAGGACTCAGTGCCGAACAAGCTGCAGATTTCATTATGGCAGCTCGAAACATTTGTTGGTTCACTGAGTAATGAAGGAGTGAAAAGATGACAGAAGAATTAAAAAATGCCCCAAAGAAACTGAGCTTGCAGCGTAGAACAAAAACGACCGTGAGCGGAACGAGCGCTTCCGGTAAGAGTAAAGAAGTGCAGGTTGAAGTGCGTAAAAAACGTACAATTCCAACAGAGGCGGCACAAAGAGCTGAAGAAGCTGCAAAATTAAAAGCGAAACAAGAAGCTGAACAAAAAGCGGCGGAAGAAAAAGCGCTAAGAGAAAAAGCGGCAAAAGAGAAAGCAGCAAAAGACAAAGAAGCGGCGGAAAAAGCGAAACAAGCACAAAGTGCGGTTGAAAATAAACCTAAATCGGTTGATCCGGAAAAAGAAAAACGTAAAGCCGAAGAAGCAGAATTACGCCGTAAAGCGGAAGAGTTAGCCCGTCAAAAAGCGGAAGAACAAGCGCGTAAAGCGGCTGAGGAAGCAAAACGTTATGCTGAAGCTGATACGTCAAGCAATGAAAGCGCATCAGAAGATTATACCGATTACAATTTAAGCTCTCGTTATGCTTTAGAAGCAGAAGATGAAGAAGAACGTCGTAATGAAAATCGTGGCCGCGGTAAAAATAAAGTCGCTAAAGCGAAAAAAGGCGGGCGTGATGATGAAAGCAATAAAAACGAGCGCGAGTCTAACCGCCGTAATCTAAAAGACGGTAAATTCGGCAAAGGTAAAAATGGTAAGAAAGGTGCTGCATTACAACAAGCCTTTACAAAACCTGTTCAGGCAGTGAAAACAGATGTTGTCATTGGTGAAACCATTACCGTTGCAGAATTAGCAAATAAGATGGCGACCAAGGCGACTGAAATCATCAAAGCGATGATGAAAATGGGCGAAATGGTGACCATTAACCAAGTGCTTGACCAAGAAACGGCGCAATTAGTAGCAGAAGAATTAGGTCACAAAGTTATTCTTCGTAATGAAAATGAACTTGAAGAAGAAGTATTAGGCGATCGTGATATTAATGCTGAAAAAGTAACTCGTGCGCCGGTTGTTACCATTATGGGGCACGTTGACCATGGTAAAACCTCATTACTTGACTATATTCGTAAAGCCAAAGTGGCAGCCAGCGAGGCGGGTGGTATTACTCAGCATATTGGTGCATACCATGTAGAAATGGATGACGGTAAGATGATTACTTTCCTAGATACTCCGGGACACGCGGCATTTACCTCTATGCGTGCACGTGGTGCGAAAGCAACGGATATTGTTGTGCTTGTGGTGGCAGCTGATGATGGTGTGATGCCTCAAACCATTGAAGCGATCCAACATGCGAAAGCAGCCGGTGCGCCTTTAGTCGTTGCGGTAAATAAAATTGATAAACCGGAAGCTAATCCGGAGCGTGTAGAACAAGAACTACTTCAACATGAAGTCATTTCTGAAAAATTCGGTGGTGATGTGCAATTCGTACCGGTTTCTGCGAAGAAAGGTATGGGTATCGATGATTTATTAGATGCCATCCTACTTCAATCAGAAGTCCTTGAATTAACCGCAGTGAAAGACGGCATGGCAAGTGGAGTTGTTATCGAATCTTACCTTGATAAAGGTCGCGGTCCGGTGGCAACCATTCTGGTTCAATCCGGTACTTTACGTAAAGGCGATATCGTACTTTGCGGTTTTGAGTATGGCCGTGTACGTGCAATGCGCGATGAAAATGGCCAAGAAATCAATGAAGCAGGCCCATCTATTCCAGTGGAAGTGTTAGGCCTTTCCGGTGTGCCGGCAGCCGGTGATGAAGCAACAGTCGTTCGTGATGAGAAAAAAGCACGTGAAGTGGCATTACACCGTCAAGGTAAATTCCGCGAAGTGAAACTTGCTCGTCAGCAAAAAGCGAAACTCGAAAATATGTTTAGCAACATGACAGAAGGTGATGTTGCTGAACTTAATGTCATTGTGAAAGCTGACGTACAAGGTTCTGTAGAAGCGATTATTCAATCGTTACAAGAGCTTTCTACTGATGAGGTAAAAGTGAAAGTAGTTGGTTCCGGTGTAGGCGGTATTTCTGAAACCGATGCAACGTTAGCGGCAGCTTCTAACGCGATTATGGTTGGCTTTAACGTTCGTGCGGATGCCTCTGCTCGTCGTATTATCGAAGCCGAAAATATCGACCTGCGTTATTACTCCATCATTTATGAGCTATTAAATGATGTAAAAGCAGCGATGAGCGGTATGTTACAACCTGAATTTAAACAAGAAATCATTGGCTTGGCTGAAGTACGTGATGTGTTTAAACATCCGAAATTCGGTGCTATCGCAGGTTGTATGGTGACCGAAGGTGTTGTGAAACGTAACAACCCAATCCGGGTATTACGCGACAACGTGGTGATCTTTGAAGGTGAATTAGAATCTCTTCGCCGCTTTAAAGATGACGTATCTGAAGTGCGTAACGGTATGGAATGTGGTATCGGCGTGAAGAACTACAATGACGTAAAAGTTGGCGACCAAATCGAAGTGTTTGAAGTCGTTGAAATTAAGCGTTCAATCTAATCGATAAAAAGAGCGGTCAAAATTCAACGTATTTTTGACCGCTTTTGTCATGGGAGCTAAAAATGGAATCAATGGTTGGTTGGGCAGCTATCAATGCTATTTTGATTGCTTATGGGTTTGGGCAGAAGAAATGGAAATTTCTAATGCTCCCCATTGCTGTAAAACTTTGTTTTTGGATAGCCAGCATTTATCATGCCCAGTTATCCTATGAAGAACGTGGGGCAGACTGGAGTCTAGTTGTTGTTGTGATGGATGTCATCGTGAATGTCATCGCAGGTCTCATTGGCGTAGTGATCGGTTTTATCCTTCGCCGAAATAAAACCAAATCAGAGAAATAATTTGTAACCTATAAATGTAGGTAACACTTACTTAGTAAGAGAAATATTATGGCAAGAGAATTTAAACGCAGCGATCGTGTCGCACAAGAATTACAAAAAGAAATCGCCATCATTTTGCAACGTGAAGTGAAAGATCCGCGTATTGGCATGGTGACGGTGTCCGATGTGGAAGTATCCAGTGATTTGGCTTATGCAAAGGTTTTTGTCACTTTCTTATTTGATCATGATGAACAAGCGATTGCGCAGGGCATGAAAGGCTTGGAAAAAGCCGCACCGTATATTCGCACGCTGTTAGGTAAAGCTATGCGTCTGCGTATCGTGCCGGAGATTCGTTTTATCTACGATCAATCCTTAGTGGAAGGTATGCGCATGTCTAACTTGGTGACAAATGTTGTGCGCGAAGATGAGAAAAAACACGTTGAGGACAAAGACTAATGTCCAAACCGCGTAAACGTGGGCGTGATATTCACGGCGTGTTTTTATTGGATAAGCCGCAAGGTATGTCTTCCAATGACATCATGCAGAAAGTGAAACGCATTTTTCAGGCGAACAAAGCAGGGCATACCGGCGCGTTAGATCCTTTGGCTACCGGCATGTTGCCTATTTGTTTGGGCGAAGCCACCAAGTTTTCGCAGTTCTTGTTGGATGCCGATAAACGTTATTTAGTCACGGCAAAACTGGGAGAACGTACCGACACATCGGATGCAGAAGGACAGGTTGTCGACACCCGTGAAGTGAAGGTTAAAACGCCTGAAATTTTGACCGCACTTGAGCAATTCCGTGGGGATATTTTGCAAGTGCCGACCATGTTTTCAGCATTGAAACACAATGGTAAACCGCTTTATGAATATGCTCGTCAAGGTATTACGGTAGAGCGGGAAGCACGTCCCATTACGATCTTTGAACTGAACTTCATCGAATACAATGCGCCTTATTTAACCCTTGAGGTACATTGTTCCAAAGGCACTTACATTCGCACCTTGGTGGATGATTTAGGTGAGCTATTGGGCTGCGGTGCCCATGTAACGATGTTGCGTCGCACGGCAGTGGCAGATTACCCGACAGAAAAAATGCTAGATTGGCACACTTTACAAAGCTTGGCAGAACAGCAAGATTTGAGTTCGTTAGATGCTTTATTATTGCCGATGGATACTGCTGTGGCAAAATTGCCGGCATTAACCTTAAATGAAAGTCAAAAACAAGGTATCGGATTTGGTCAACGGATAAAATTTGATAACCCTAACAGGTTGCAAGGACAAGTGCGGTTATTTTCCTATGAAAATCGCTTTCTTGGCGTGGCGGTGATTGATGAGAATAACGTAATCCGCCCACAGCGATTAGTGGTGTATGAATAAAAAGTGCGGTGAAATTTCACCGCACTTTTTTTATGTTTTATGGTGCGCTAGGTTCTTCGATTTTTTTGCGCCAGTAAGTAGCAAATCTTGGTTTCCCCTTGTTGGTTAACCCGCGGTATTTATAGGTTATGCTTGAGCCGATAGGTGGGGGATTGAGGCGATCAGCCAATTTAAACCCGGAACCAATTTTGAATTGACCACGGTGATTCTCACAGGTAATCGAACCCATGACATTTTCAAATTGCCCTTTGCCTACGTGGTGGGCAATCACCGTGCATTCTTCATCAAGTGCGGTCTTTAATTTGAGAATTTGTGCGCTACGTTTTCTTTCGTAGGGCGCATTGGGATTACGAATCACGATACCTTCGCCTTTTTGCTGTTCCACCTGTTGTAAGAATTGTTGAATGTGTTGCGAATTTTCAATGGGGATTTGTTCGATAATTTCGATGGGCGCCGTTGGGTGTTGTGCCAAATAGATTTTTAATTGCGCTAAGCGTTCAAATAAATTGCCTTTGGCATCAGGCACATCAAACACATGAAGCTTTAGCTTATGCCAACCTTTATCTTGTTGAGAACGAACAATCGAGGAAATTTCCGCAAATTGATCACGTTGGCTAAATAATTCGCCATCAATGGCAAACGGAGGAAATTCCGCTAAAAAATCCTTTGGTGGCGATAGTGTTATTCCACCTCGAGTAAAAAGCTGTTTGCCGTCCCAATAGCCACGGACACCATCCAATTTTTCACTCATCACCCATCCAACCACGTTTTGATCTTTATAGTTTTCTAACAACATTAAATCAGGTTTTTCGGCGTGACAGGAAATACTAAAAAAGAGTAGATTAAAGAAAAGTTTAAAATAGCGCATAAGGAGACCTTGAAATAAAAATTATCCTAAAACAAGGCGGCGAGACTCATGAAAAATGTCCTCGACTTTTGTGAACCTGATCGCAAATAAAAGATAAATGGATATAAAAAATGCGCCTGAAGAAGAGCGCATTTTTACGAAGAATTGATTAAAAGTGCGGTGAGAAAAACAGAGACATTATTTCTCTTTGAGATAGCCGATCCACTCTTTCAGTAATTGCATATTTTTTGCCATTGCACCGGCTTGAGGCACAAAGTGCATCATGTTTAATCCGTAAGAGTCAGGTGTAATGCCTTCGCCTACGCTTGCCGGCAAGACATCAAAGCCTTGCTGTTGAAACAAGAGTTTTGCCCGTTGCATATGCCATTCATTGGTCACCAGAATGATTTTATGGATGCCTTCTTTTTCTAATAATTGACGGGTGTATAAGGCATTTTCTTTGGTGGTTAAAGATTTTTCTTCTAGCCATTTCGTCGGCACATTAAAGAAAGTTTGTAATTCTTGGGCAGAAACCTTGCCTTCTGAGGCACCGGTCGGGCTGACTCCGCTAATCAACAAGGGCAGTTGCGTTTCTTTTTGTAAGTAAGCCGCATAGCGCAAACGTTCCAGCTGTGTAGCAGAAGACGCCAGTGGCGCATAGAGTTCTTTGCTATCACGTACACCCCCACCCAATAAAACAATGGCTTGTGCTTGTTTATAATCGTTTAAGGTTAAATGATCTTCGGTGACTAAGCTGTCTTTTAACGTTTGTGCCGTATAGGGAATGCTGACCAGATAGAGCAACACAATGCCGGAAAAAGCACAAAGGCGGCTTAGTGTTTTGTATTTAAAGACTGAAAATAAAAGCGAGAATAGCCATAAAATCAAAATATTAAATGGCGGTAGCATCATGGCGGTGATGAGTTTTTTTAGTTCAAACATGATTTCTTCCATTAATCAAGGCACAACATCTCATTTGTGTTGTGTGTAAAACGCAACGAAATCCAATGTTTTTGTCCATAAATTGGCGTAGCCGGTGTTTTTGCCGTAAGAGTTATCACAAACCACGTTTGGAATTTCCAATAAACAGGAAAAAATGTGACCGTGAAGACGGGTCGTGGTGATGTTGTCATAGCTTAAAAAGGTTTTGGCAACGCGTTTTATAATGCATCGGGTGTATGCTTTCCAAAAGCGGTGGACAAGGTTTTTTAAACCGGTTAACTGATGACGCTTGGCGAATTTAGCTAAACGCCAAGTAACGGCTAAGACTAAATCATCTCGTTCAGATAACATATCTTCCCAGTCTTTAATATGACTTCCCGCAGGGAGTTGAGCGGTAATATTTTTTTCGATATCACTGGCTTCGATGTCTTTTCGTAAGAAATAAAGCGATTGCCCTGTTTGGGTATTTTTTGTTGGCAATGTCCCATACAGTTCATGCGCCATGTCCGGTGATAAATACACGTTGGTCGAAAATTGTTCAAAAGTTTTTGCCGTTCTTTCGTCACGCGCCAATAAATGACAATCAGGATGTTGAGCAAAAAGTGCGGCGGATTTTTCCAGTGTTTCTTGGCTTTTATAGAACAACGTTTGTGGTAACACAATTACACGGTTGTGGAGAAACGTTTGCACCACCATTTCGCGAATTTTTTGGTGTTGTGGATAAAGATCGCCGAAATTCCCCCCACCATGCAGCAAAATCGTGGTGTGTGGTGTGATTTTTTGTTTAAGCTCTTCAATATCCACATCAAATTCACTGCGTTTTAAGGTGACACGAATATTGTGATCCGTAAAAAACTGTTCTGTTCCGTGATAAATCAATAAATCGCCCACGTTTAAATGCAACGGGTAATCAAGATAAAAAACATCGTTTTTATCTTCAATTAAATCTGCAATCGGAGCTAACTTGTTTTTTAAATCAATGAGTTGTTGATTCATCTTTTCACTCTTTTTCTTAAATAGCTAAATAAAAAGTCTTTTTCAGATTTGTTGAGACCCATTATGAGAATCACTGAAATTAACACAACTTCAAGCAGGATAGCTTCTCCCACGAATTCAAAGAATGAATAAGTGCGTTGGGTATCCGAGAAATAAATTAAGCCTAATAATAAGGCGAAAACCAAGCTAATATTTGTTAAGTATGAGACAAATTCTTTGCGATTAAATTTAATTCTTTTGTTTATAAAGTAGAGGCGATAAAGCTGCATGAAAAGTGCGGTGCAGAATTTTCCAATAAAGGCATAGACCGGATTGTAGCCTAAAGTAAACAGATAATAGGCAAGCGGCACAGTGCAAAGATCGATAATCGCCAAGATAACGTTGTATTGTTTAATGGTTTTAGAACCGATAGCCAGCGCCGTCATCCAAAATGACCCTGCCATGGCACTGATGAGAGAACAAACAAGCGTGGCTTGTACGAGTTTATCGGTATACATTGGCACATGATCGCCCAGCCATAATGTCAGCAATGTGTGGCTGAAATACAACACCGGTGCAGATAAAATGGCAATTAGATAAAAAGAATATTTTGAGGTGCCCAAGATTAGCTTTTTATTTCGCTCATAGTCTTTTGCCGCATAGGATTGCACCAATTGCGGGTTAAACGCCACTTGGAAGTTGTTTACAAAACTATACACGGCGGTATCCACTTGAGTCGCAATGCCCACCGCCGCATTTGCGGCAACACCGAAGAACAGGTTAGTCACCATATTCAGCCCTTGCGTTGATCCTACATACGCAAGTTGCCCCACCAGCATCCAGCCGGAAAAACTCATCATTTCTTTGGTGGTATGCCAATCTTTTTCAAAATGGAAACGGGTTTCCGTGTAGAAAGCTTGGCGTGTGAAACGAAAATAAAGGGTAAACACCAATAGGCTGACACACAACAACAAGAGGCTGTAAGAAATCAGTTTGTCGTAGTGTTCGATATGCATCAAGATAAAGATGGCCGTCAGTTTAAAAGCGGTTTCAGCTAACCCCAACCAGGCATAAAAAGCCATTCTTTCATGGGCAACAATCATGGCGTTAAAAGGCACTTTGATAATTTCAATCAAGGCAATGATCAAGGCGACCTGATAAACAATATTGGCCGCTTGCATACGCGCGGCAGGAATAATTAATTTATGGTTAAGGAACCACAGCCCAACGGTTTCTGCCAATAGCACCACAACCAACATAATCAATAAGTGATTGAGAATACTGATGTTAAAGACTTTATTAATGCGCTTGCTGTCGTTGGAGGCTTTTTCGACGTTAATGAAACGTTGTGTGGTGGCAGTCATGGTGCCGTTAAAGAAGGAGAATAAAATCACCACGCCCATAACAATGTTGTAGATCCCGAAATCTTCCACGCCTAATACGCGCAACACCACGCGTGAGATATACAGCATCGCGCCCATATTGAATAACATACGGACATAAAGAAAGAGGGTATTTTTAGCAATGGTTTTGTTGGACATCGGGAAAATCGAACTTGTGTTTTTGCCGTAAAATAGGTGGGGGATTATAGATTTCTTTAGTATAATCAGCAATCTTTTATGCAACTATTTCCCCTTAATAGCATCAAATGGGAAATGGATTTTAACTGAGATAATTATGAATAAATATTTGATTTCACTTGATAAAGATGTTCAGCGCCGTGAGCTGTTTTTCGCTCAACCCGATACCGCCGATTTCGCGGTTTTTTCAGCGATTAATACCATGCAAAAAGAATGGGATGCGTTGGCAGAGGTGTTTAATCCAACGAAGTTTGAGCAGCATTATGGACGCAGCGTCACAAAAGGCGAAATTGGTTGTACATTAAGCCATTTAGCGGTTTATCGTCAGATCGTAGAAGATCAAAATGTGGCAGAGAATGACTATGCATTGATCTGTGAAGATGATGCCTTGTTCAATGCAAATTTATCGCCAAAAACGACCGCACTTTTAACCGAAAAATGTGATGCGGATATTGTATTAATCGGGCAATCAAAAATTGCGGAATTTGACGATGTGGAATTAGAGATTAATTATCCAACCACCTTTTCTTTTTTACGTCAAACCGTTGGCGATGTTACCGTCGCGTATCCGTATAAAAGTTATTTTGCCGGCACGGTGGCATATTTAATTAAAAAATCCGCGGCACGTGCATTTTTAAAACAACTTGAACAGGAAAAACCGTTTTGGCTTGCCGATGATTTCTTATTATTTGAAACCCAATTCCAGATTAATAACAAAGTGGTTCGCCCGCTTATTGCGATTGAAAACCCACAATTAGTGAGTAATTTGGAAGCGATTCGTGGTTCAAAATCCAATAATTGGGTGAAGAAATTAATGAAATATCCGCTCAAAAAAATCTTAGCAGTGAAAAAAAATTTAGGAAAATAACGTAAAAAATGACCGCACTTTTTAACCTTTTTTATCTTTACGATCCTTGGCTGTTTCATGTTGTACGAATGTCATTTGTCGCAGGCCTCGCCGCATTGGTTGTGTTGGCGTATCAGTACGTTAAAAAGCAGAAACCGCAAGGCATCATTCTGCCGTTAGACAGTCTGGCTGTCTTAGGTGGATTGATTGTTTTCAGTGTGATTCCGTTACTGCTTAATGGGACAAAAGATCTTTCCGTCATCATCATGTATGTGAAAGCACTGATTTTATTTATCTTTGGTGTGGGGCTTTATAATGCCTTTTACGCCAATGTAAATGGTCAACAGAACGTGGTGCGTGATTTGCAAATTGGCGTGGTGGTGCAGTTTATCGTAGGCGTGATTGGCTTACTGGGCGCATCATTTATGATTGATTTCTTGCTTTCAACCAATGCGGTGTTGCCTGCACGTTTTTATGGTTCAGAGCAGGAGTATCGCTTATATAACATCACTGCAACCGCCTTTTTTCAGCTGAGTTTATTCTATTTAATGCTGTTGCATTTTTTGCTGGCTTACAACGCTAAACATAATACGCTTCCAAGTGTTTTAGTCTTTTTTATGCTATGTATTGGATTGATTTCAGGACGTACATTCCTCCTATTATCCGTCGTGAGCATTTTCGTGTATTTCAAAGTGCGGTATCTTCCGGCATTAATTTCTTTTGCGTTTTTAGTGTTGTTACTGGCGTATTTCCTACCGGAAAATCCTTATGTGGCCCATGCGTTAGAACCCGTGATTAATCTGCTACACGGTGCGGGATTTGTGAGTTCCTCCACGGATACCTTAATGAAAAACCACCTCTTTATGCCAACACTCAAGCAGTTCATTTATGGCGATGGCATGTATATGACCGGTGAGTTAGAAGTTGGCCGTTATTATGGACATACGGATTCCGGTTTCTTACGCCAAATTCTTTATGGTGGCCTGTCTTATGCTTTGGTGTGTTTTGCTGTGACTTTCTATTTTGTCCGCAAAGTTGCCTTAAACTGGTTTGATGGTAGCTGGAAATTTATCCTTTCTGCCTTTGTGATTTTAGCGTTCTGTAACATCAAAGCAGACACCTTCGCTTTCCCGGGCATTATGTTTGTCATGCTGATGTTCTTGTCGCTTTTTGGTACTCACGGTAAGCAATTGATTTTATTTAAACAAAAGGAGCCGAAAGATGTTTAGTATCATCGTGCCTTCTTATAATCGGAAAGAAGAAATTCCTGCCTTATTGGACAGTTTAACCAAGCAAACCACCTATAATTTTGATGTGGTGATTGTGGATGATTGCTCAAAAGAACCTGTTGAAGTGACACAATCGTATCCATTTGCTGTTAACGTTATTCGTAATGAAACCAATCAAGGGGCGGCAGAAAGCCGAAATATTGGGGCAAGAAATGCCGATAATGAGTGGTTGTTATTCTTGGATGACGATGATCGTTTTGCAAATGATAAATGTCAGAAATTAGCCGATGTGATTGCTGATCATCCTGATGTGAATTTTATTTATCATCCGGCTAAATGCGAAATGGTCAATGAAGGTTTTAGCTATGTGACAACCCCCATTGAGCCGCAAGAGATTAGTGTAGAGCGAATTTTATTAGCGAATAAAATTGGTGGCATGCCGATGATTGGTGTGAAAAAAGATCTGTTTTTAAAAATAGGCGGATTATCCACCGCACTTCGTTCTTTGGAAGACTATGATTTCTTGCTGAAGCTTGTACAAGATCCAACGTTTAAAGCGTACAAAGTGGCAGAACCATTAACTTACTGTACCTTCCATACCAAGCGCTCAAGTGTTTCTACGGATACCACCAATACGCAAAAAGCGATTGATTATATCCGTGAACATTATGTGAAAACGGCACAGCAAGAAAAGCATTTTGCTATTAACGCACAATATATGTTGGCTTATCCACATATTATGAATTTATCCCGTAAGGCCGCTTTTTACTATTTTGAGATTTTTAAATTAACGAAAAGTATTAAGCAGCTTGTGATTGCCATTGTGGTTCTAATTTCCCCTAAATTGGCAATTAATTTGAAACGGTTTATGTGATGTTTGTGGGGCAGGCGTTATACCTGTCCTATGTCAAAATTGAATGTGTAAGGACAGACATAAAGTCTGTCCCTACGAAGACAAAGAGAAAAGAGATGAAATTTTCAGTTTTAATGTCCCTATATATTAAGGAAAATCCACATTATTTAAGAGAATGTTTTGAAAGTTTAGTGGCTCAAACTTATCCGGCTGATGAGATCGTGTTAGTATTTGATGGTGCGGTAACGCCGGAATTGGAAGCCGTGGTTTCTGAATTCGAAACCAAATTACCTTTAAGCTTAGTGAAATTGCCAAAAAATTTAGGTTTAGGTAAAGCACTCAATGAAGGATTGAAACATTGTTCATACGATTGGGTCTTCCGTATGGATACGGACGACATTTGTGTGCCGGAGCGCTTTGAAAAGCAAGTGGCATTTATTGAACAACATCCGGATACGATCATTTTCGGCGGACAAATCGTTGAATTTGGTGACAATGTGAATGATATTGTGGCGTATCGTCATGTGCCGACTGAGGCACAAGAGATTGTGAAATTCACGCAAAAACGTTGTCCTTTCAATCACATGACCGTGGCGTATCAAAAAAGTGCGGTCATCAATTGTGGCGGATATGAAGATCTGCAAGAAGATTATTATTTGTGGATCAAGCTTGTGGCTCAAGGTCAAAACGTGGCGAATTTGCCGGATATTTTGGTGTACGCTCGTGTTGGTAACGGCATGGTAGGACGCCGTCGCGGCTTAAATCAAGCCAAAGCGGAGTGGCGTTTATTTAAATTGAAATATCGTTTAGGTATTCAAGGCTTATTTTCCGGCTTATTTACGTTTGCTTTGCGCTTTGGTTCCCGCTTAATTCCCACCGCCTTATTAAAAGGGATTTATCAAACATTTTTGAGAAAATAATATGATGAAATTGACAACCTTTTTAAAATTTTCTTCCATTTTGACCGCACTTTCGTTAGCCGGCTGTTCAAGTGATGTGACTTCCGTAGCATCAGGCAACGGAATTCATCGTGTGGATCTTCATGCGAGCTACAATAAACCGCGCACCTTAGAAAACTTTCAGGATTATGTAAATTTCTTGAAAGGCAAAGCCGCCGCTGAAGGGGTTTCATTGGCGATCTTAAATGCGCAAAATAACATTAACTACATTCAAAAATCCGTGGATTTGGACGATCAACAAGCAGGACGAATTCGTAAACGTGATCCTAATGCACCGCCGGTGGTCAATCCCAATGGCACGACCAATTACTTAAATCGTGTGTTAACTCAAAACAAAGTGGATATTGCCGTCTCAAAATATTGGGCGCAACTGCCGCAACAGGAAAAGGCAAGCCGACGATTTGGCGTACCGAAAAATTATTTGATGGCGTTGTGGGGCATGGAAAGCAGCTTCGGTCATTATCAAGGCAAGTATGACGTGTTATCTGTGTTGGCTACCTTAGCCTTTGATGGTCGCCGCGAAGCGCTGTTTAGCAAGGAGTTTATTGCTGCTATGAAAATGCTGCAACGGGATCATATCCAACGCCACCAGATGTTGGGTTCTTGGGCAGGTGCCATGGGGCAAACGCAATTCATGCCAAGTTCTTATTTGAATTATGCTGCTGATGGAAACGGCGATGGCATGAAAAATATTTGGACAGAACACTATGACGTGTTTGCCTCTATTGCCAATTATTTGCACACAGAGGGCTGGAATCCGAATTTGCCTTGGGGCGTTGAAGTGACCGTAAATCAGCCGATTGATATGGCTCTCTCCGGCACGGAAGAGGGGAAGCAGCGTCGCTTAACCGATTGGCAAAATCGAGGGGTTAGCCTGAAATTCCAAACACCGGAAACGCAGCAAAAATTGACCGCACTTTCTCAAACAGATCTGTGGTTGGTGAGACCGGATCGGGAATTAGGGCGAGCATTTTTAGTGTCAAATAACTATCGCACGCTATTGCATTGGAACAAGTCGAATTATTTCGCCGTGAGTATCGGTATGTTTGCTGATAGAATTCAGCAACGTGTAGGCGAGTAACGCAATTAAATAAGGAATGAATATGAAAGTGATGTCGTTTAACATCAACGGACTAAGAGCAAGACCTCATCAATTAGAAGAAATTATTAAGAAATACCAACCGGATGTCCTTGGTTTGCAAGAAATTAAAGTGGCGGATGAAGTCTTTCCTTATGAGTTGGTGGATCATCTTGGCTATCACGTCAACCATTTTGGTCAAAAAGGGCATTATGGCGTGGCTTTGTTGAGTAAACAGGCGCCGTTATTGGTGAGAAAAGGTTTCCCAACCGATGATGAAGAAGCCCAAAAACGCATTATCATGATTGACTTAGACACGCCATTTGGGCAATTAACGGTGATTAACGGCTATTTCCCCCAAGGTGAAAGCCGTGAACATCCAACCAAATTCCCGGCAAAACAAAAATTCTATGCGGATTTACAGCGCTATTTGGAACAAGACCATAATGCAGAAAATCCCGTGATTATTATGGGCGATATGAACATCAGCCCGTCTGATTTGGACATTGGTATCGGCGAAGAAAATCGTAAACGCTGGTTGCGCACCGGTAAATGTTCCTTCTTGCCGGAAGAGCGCGAATGGTATCAGCGTTTATATGCATATGGTTTAGAAGACACCTTCCGTTATTTGAACCCGACGGTAAACGACAAATTCTCATGGTTTGATTACCGCTCAAAAGGGTTTGATGATAATCGCGGTTTACGCATTGACCATATTTTGGCAAATAAAGCATTAGTAGCGCATTGCGTGGATACCGGGATTGCGCTTGATATTCGTGCCATGGACAAACCATCGGATCACGCACCGATTTGGGCGGAGTTTAAATAATGCCGTTAAAAAATCCTGAACAAAATTGGCAAAATTACCGTACGTTAATTAACGGCAATATGGCTTCGTGTACCGTTAATTTAGATATTTTTGAACAATTTACCCCTGATAAATTTAACAAGATTGTGCAGGTTTCATTGCCTTATGAAGCGGATGAAAATACGATGCCGACGTTAGATGAACATCATCGGGTGGTGAAGGAATTATTCAAAATTTTGGTGCAGGCTTCCGCATTACCAGAGCTACTTTATGCCGGACATATTTTTACTGAAGGGCATTTAAAGCTTTATTTTTATTGCGATGAAACCACCGCACTTTTCGATGTACTCGACCAGTTTAAGGAAGACATTGAAGAGATTACGGTGCAAGAGGATCCGAATTGGGATACTTATTTTGATTTTTTATTGCCGTCACCACTGGAAATGAAACTCAATGTCACAGAAGAAATTTTGGATATGTTGCTACAAAATGGCAGAGATTTAGCGGATAACTATCTTGTTGAACATACGTTTCAGTTTGCAGAAGAACAGCAGATGTTCCAATTTATGGAAGCGGTCAATCTTGGCGATCTTTCTTTTCATTCCATGAGTTACAGCAGTGCCCCGGTGATTTTTGAGGATGAAGACGACAAAGAAGGGTTTTATATCGTCAAAATAGAACAGGAAATGACGTTAGACAACGATGATATTTTCCATTATGTAGAGCAGTTTGAACGTTTGGCAGAAAAATTCTCCGGTGAGTATGTGGGCTGGGAAAGTGATACGATTAATCAGGTGAAAGCAAATTAATCTTCTATGAAAATTCTTGTCACCGGCGGTGCCGGATTCATTGGTTCAGCGTTTATTCGTCATAGCATTCATCACACGCAAGATCAGATTGTGAATCTGGATAAATTGACTTATGCAGGCAATCTTGAGTCGTTGCATGAGGTGGCGACTAATCCGCGTTATGTTTTTGAACAGGCTGATATTTGTGATGCGCAAGCGGTTCAACGCATTTTAAAAGAACATCAGCCCGATTGTGTGGTGCATTTTGCGGCAGAAAGCCATGTGGATCGTTCTATTTATGGCGCGGCGGCATTTATCCAAACCAATATTGTTGGCACCTATACGTTGTTAGAAGCCTCAAGTGATTATTATCAACAACTGTCAGCCGAGAAGAAAAAGACCTTCCGTTTTTTGCATATTTCGACAGACGAAGTTTATGGTGATGTGGCAGGGACGTCAGATTTGTCTTCGGAAACATCAGCTTATGCACCTAGTAGCCCTTATTCAGCTTCAAAAGCCTCATCGGATCATTTGGTTCGTGGTTGGCACCGCACTTATGGACTGCCGATAATCATCACGCATTGCGCGAATAATTACGGACCTTACCAATATCCGGAAAAATTGATTCCAGTGATGATTTTAAATGCATTAAGTGGAGAGCCATTGCCGATTTATGGTAATGGGCAACAAATTCGGGATTGGCTATACGTTGAGGATCATGTGCAAGCGTTGTATCTCGTTCTTCAGCAAGGGCGTATTGGGGAAAGCTACAATATTAGCGCGCATTGTGAAAAAACGAATCTTGAGATTGTACAGGTACTTTGTGATATTTTGGAGGAATTGGTTCCCAATAAGCCTCAGGGAATAAAACATTATCAAGATCTTATTGTGCATACGGCTGACCGTCCCGGACATGATGTGCGTTACGCCCTTGATGCCACAAAAATTCGCCAAGAATTGTATTGGCAGCCGCAAGCGGACTTTATGGAGGCGATGCACAGTACTGTTCAATGGTATCTAGCACATCTTGATTGGTGCGCAAAAGTGCGGTCATAAAATTCGATAAAAATGCAAGTATGGATTTTATAAAATGAAAAAACGCAGAAGTGGTTCTGCGTTTTTTATGTTCATTTTTCAGCGGATGAGTCACAGAAAAAGCCGTGCAATAATTTCATCATTTCAACAACTTTGGGATCGTTAATGTAATACACACGTTCCCGATGTTTGACATCACTTGCCACTAAGCCTGCTTTACGCAAAAGGGCGAGTTGGTTAGACATAGCGGCTTGTGGCATGTTCATTTTGATAGTCAATTCAGTGACGTTATATCGCTGTTCATGTAAGCAGCACAAAATGGCTAAGCGATTTGGATTGGCTAACAATTTTAAGAAGTTGCTGGCTTCGTTACTTTTTTCCAATATATCTTTCATCAGATTCTATTTCAGTCTTTACTCATTATGGGTAGGGTCACGTATTCTACACACCTCGACGAGTGAAACCAATAACCGAACTGTTTTTTTCCGTTATTTTATGATCTAATCGACTATTTTTGATTCCATGGCATGAGGGCTAGTAGTTTAGCCATACCACAAAAACCGCTGATTCCGGCAAACGTGAGTCCTGCACCGACAAATACGGGTAGCCAATAAAAATAAAGTGAAACAGACCACCCTAATACTGAACCTAGTAAAATCAAGCTTCCTGCAGCAATTTGAACTTGACGCATAATATCAATCGGTTGTGAGAGATTAACTCGTGTGGCAAGTCCGGCATTTTTCCAACCGGTTATCCCATCTTGAAGAAGATATGCTTCGCAATGATGCTCTTGTGCCAGTTGTTTGAGAAACGTCGATTGGCTACCGGTTCTTGCACCGGATTTACAGTGGAAAATAAGGTAACTTCCTTGTTTTAGGGTTTTATCTAGACCTTGACGTTGTAATTCAGAAAGGGGATGTAACATTGCTCCTTCAATATGTTCACGTTGATATTCTTCAGGTTGGCGAATATCAATTAATAATGCTCCGGAGGCTAACTTATCTTTTGCTTCTAGAGCAGAAATGATGGAAATCGTCATAGTATTTTTATGTTTTCTTTAAAATAGAAAAACACTCGGCATTTCTGCCGAGTGAAAATGATGTGTTAATGAATTATTTTTTTAATGGGCAGGTGTTGATGCCAAGTAGTGAATAAAGACCGCAGCGTGAGAATAGTCCGGTTAATAACGGAACAACACCAATCCAGCCCCACCAACCGATAACGTTCGTTAAGGTTAAGGCAATGAGAACGATGCCTAGAACGATTCGAATAACTTTATCCATACCACCAACATTTGGGTTCATATTTGTCTCCTTAAGTTTCAATTAATAGTTAACAAAGAGTTAACATATAAAAATAGTATTATATGATATGATGCATTGTCAAAACTTTTCTATTTATTTGGCATTATTTTTTATCATGACAAATAAAGGAAAGAGATTAAAGCAGAGAAAACGTTCGTTTGCTGTGCTGAAAATAATGAAAAAACAGACTGCACTTTACTCATTCTATCTAAAGTGCGGTCTGTTTTTCTGTTGTTTTTTAGGGGATTTACAGGGAAGAAACTACATCATCTAAACTGAGTACTTTTTTCTCTCTTTCTAATTTTTCTTCACCGGAACCTAACATAATAAAACCGATAATTTTATCTTGCGCTTCACATCGGAAAGCGTTGCGTAGTGCCGAACCTTCTAGCCAAGGGCCGCTGATCCAAACGTTTTTAAAGCCTAACGCGTTGGCGGCAAGTTGCATCGCATAAGTGGCACAGCCGGCGCAGAGCAGTTGTTCCCATTCCGGCACTTTCTTGATGGTTGGATTTAATTTCGCGACCACACCAATAACCATCGGTGCGCGACCGGCAAGGTTTTCAGCTTTTTTCAAACGTTCTTCACCCAGATTGAGTTCATGCACCGCACTTTTTAACAAATCGCCGAAGGTGGCCATTTTTTCTTTTTCGATAACCACAAAACGGTAAGGTTGTAATTTGCCGTGATCTGGTGCACGCAAGGCGGCTTGAAAGATTTGGTTTAATTGCTGTTTATTGGGTGCCGGTTCGTTAAGTTTTTTTTGTGAACTGCGTTTCGTGAGGAGTTGTAATGCATCCATTTGAGCTTCCTTTTATAGAAGAAATAACGTGCGGTGGATTATAGCACAGTTTTTAAAACAGGCTTTTCTCTAGGTTTATTCAGACGTAGGTTTATGGTATTTTAAACGCCATTTTGTTGATTTTTAGAGGTTATATGAAATTTATCGTCTCTTTGGTGAAGTTTGCCTGGCGTATCCTTAATTTTATTCGTGATTTAGTCATGAATATCGTTTTCTTGATTTTTGTTTTATTGGCACTTTCCGTTTTTATCCTGATTGTTGGGGCGGATAAACAGGAAAAACAAGGGGCGTTGTTATTACAACTGGATGGCTATTTGGCAGATAATCGCGATGATCAAAGCAGTTTCAAAAGCATGCTAAAAGAATTGGATGATCAACGTATTGCGCAACAATATTCGACCTTTGATGTCATTTATGCCATTGATTCAGCAGCACAAGATGACAACGTGAAAGGCTTGGTGTTGGATCTCAATTATTTTCAAGGAGGCGATTTGCCATCGCTTGAATATGTCGGTGAAGCGATTGAGAATTTCAAAGATAGCGGTAAACAAGTGATCGCCTATTCGGACAGCTACAACCAATCTCAATATTTCCTCGCCAGTTATGCCGATGAAATTTACATGAATCCTATCGGCAGTGTTTCTATTGAGGGCTTGGCACAGGAAACGCTGTATTACAAAGAGATGCTGGATAAATTAGACGTGAACCCGCATGTGTTCCGAGTGGGTACCTATAAATCAGCTGTTGAGCCGTTTTTGCGTAATGATATGTCGCCTGAAGCACGGGCTAATTTACAACGTTGGTTAAACACCATGTGGGAGAATTACACGGCACAAGTGGCAGCGAATCGGGACATTCCGAAAGCACTTGTAGCGCCGACGGCAAATACCTATTTAACCGAGTTGAAGGCTTTGAAAGGCGACAGTGCGGCATATGCGGTAAAACGTAAATTAATTACTGATGTGTTGGATCGTTTCGATTTAAATAAAAAATTGACCGCACTTTTTGGTGAAGATAAAGCGCACCAGCCAAAAACCGTGGATTTTGAAACCTATTTAGCTTCTTTACCGGAGCGTTTAATCGGCGAAACAGACAATAAAATTGCCGTGGTGAACGTAGAAGGCGCGATTGTGGACGGTGAAAGTGATGAGGAAAATGCCGGAGGCGATACGATTGCGACATTATTACGTCAGGCGAATGATGATAAAGAAGTAAAAGGCGTGGTATTACGTGTCAATAGCCCTGGCGGTAGCGCTTTTGCTTCTGAGATCATTCGCCAAGAAGTGACACATTTACAAAAAGCCGGTAAGCCGGTGGTGGTTTCCATGGGTGGTATGGCGGCATCTGGCGGTTATTGGATTTCTTCCACGGCGGATTATATTGTGGCAGATAAAAACACCATTACCGGCTCTATCGGTATTTTTGCCGTGTTACCCACTTTCGAGAACACCATTAAGAAAATTGGCGTTTCTGCCGATGGCGTGAAAACTTCCGATTTGGCGTTAGGTTCTCTTTTAAGCCCGTTGTCCGCTGAATTAAATGATGTATTACAGCTGGAAATTGAACATGGTTACGATCAATTCTTAACTAAAGTAAGTGAGGGGCGTCATTTAACCAAAGCCCAAGTGGATAAGGTTGCACAAGGTCAAGTTTGGCTTGGTTCCGAAGCGTTAGCACATAAATTGGTGGATGAGTTAGGTAA
This sequence comes from Aggregatibacter sp., assembly GCF_057314075.1. Taxonomy (NCBI): domain Bacteria; kingdom Pseudomonadati; phylum Pseudomonadota; class Gammaproteobacteria; order Pasteurellales; family Pasteurellaceae; genus Aggregatibacter; species Aggregatibacter sp. The sequence continues at coordinate 46,425 of NZ_DBHLAR010000004.1, forward strand.
TCTTGATACCGCTCTAGGAAAAGCCATGGAATTGGTGAATGAAAGACGCTCAGAGCAAGAGAAAATTGATGAAAGTCATTTTTCTGTGGAATGGATGGTGGACGAGGAACGCACGTTGATTAAGAAGATCATGCGTGATTTCAAAGGTGAGGGTCGTCTTTGGTTACAGCGCGTGATGGCAGAAACTGTCGGATTGCCAAAAGAAATGACACAGTTTAAAAAACAACTTGGTTTGTTAAATACGTTTAACGATCCGAAAGGGCAATATTTATATTGCTTAACCTGCGGTTCTGTGAAATAAAAGTGCGGTCGGTTTTTCGGGTGTTTTAGCGGAGATAAGATGGAACGGTTAGCGGAGTTAAGAGCGCAAATTGATCAATTAGATCAAGAATTGCTACAGCTTTTGGCAAAGCGCTTGGAGGTGGTACATAAAGTCGGTGAAGTTAAACAACAACATGGCCTGCCTATTTATGTGCCGCAACGGGAAATCGAAATGCTGCAACGAAAACGTGAAGCGGCTGAGCAACTTGGACTGTCACCGGATTTAATCGAAGATATTTTGCGCCGTATTATGCGTGAGTCTTATGTCAGTGAAAATCGTTTCGGCTTTAAAACCGTAAATCCCGCAATTCGCAAAATTGTTATTGTGGGTGGGCGAGGCAAACTTGGGCGTTTGTTTGGTCATTACTTGCAAGGTTCCGGTTATCCTGTTGTGGCGTTGGAACAAGAGGATTGGCCTCAGGCAGAGAACATTTTGCAAGAGGCGGATGTCGTGATTGTTTCTGTGCCTATCGCCAATACGCCTGAAGTGATTGAATGTCTTAAGCCCTATCTTACCGAAAATATGTTGTTGGCGGATTTAACCTCTGTGAAACGAGTGCCGTTACAAAAAATGCTGGAAGTGCATCAAGGCGCCGTGCTGGGGTTACATCCGATGTTTGGGCGGATATCGCCAGCATGGCAAAACAAGTGGTGGCATATTGCGATGGGCGTTTTAGCGAACGCTATCAGTGGTTGTTACAACAAATTCAAATTTGGGGTGCCAAAATCTACCAAGTAGATGCCGCGGAACATGATCACCACATGACCTATATTCAGGCGTTGCGTCATTTTTCCACGTTTGTATATGGCTTGTATTTATCCCAACAGCCGGTGGAATTGGAAAAATTATTAGCATTATCTTCGCCGATTTATCGTTTGGAATTGGCAATGGTCGGACGTCTATTTGCACAGGATGCGGCATTATATGCCGATATTATTGCGGATAAACCGGAAAATTTAGCGGTGATTGAACATCTGAAAAACAGTTATGAAGTTGGCTTTGATTTTTTCAAAAACCATGATCGTCAAGGCTTTATTGACCAATTCAATCAAATTCGCGACTGGTTCGGTGATTATTCAGAACAATTTTTACAGGAAAGCCGTCAATTATTGCAGCAAGCCAGTGATGCAAGAAATGTTTAATGGCTCGATACAAAGCGTTATCTTACAGGGACTTAAACTGCTATAATACGCCGCAATTTTACTCGGAGAGTGAAAACATATGAGTCAATTTTTTTATATCCATTCGGAAAATCCGCAGGTGCGTTTGATCAATCAAGCGGTTGAAATTTTACGTAATGGTGGTGTGATTGTGTATCCTACCGATTCCGGCTATGCTTTGGGCTGCATGATTGGTGATAAGCATGCGATGGATCGTATCGTGCAAATTCGCCAATTACCGGAAGGACATAATTTTACCTTGGTATGTAGTGATTTATCGGAGTTATCCAATTATTCCTTGGTGACGAATTCTGCTTATCGTTTGATTAAAAACAACACGCCGGGACGTTATACTTTTATTCTAACGGCAACCAAAGAATTGCCACGCCGTTTAATGACGTCAAAACGAAAAACCATCGGGATTCGTGTGCCGGATAATCAAATTGCCTTGGATTTATTGAAGGCATTAGGTGAGCCAATTTTATCTTGTTCCTTAATGTTGCCAAACGAAGAACATATTACCCAGTCGGATCCGGAAGAAATTCGAGACCGCCTAGAGCATCAAGTGGATTTAATTATTCACGGCGGTTATTTAGGACAAGAACCAACCACTGTGGTTGATTTAACGACAGAAACACCAGTAATTTTGCGTGAAGGCAGTGGTTCGGTCACCCCATTTATTTAAACTTATTTTTGAAAAAGACGCTTGGGAAAGCGACAACGAGGATTTATGAAACCCACAATACAAAAACGCGTTCAAAATCGACCGCACTTAACACAGAAAAAACAACCGGCCGTAGTAACGAATCGTCCAGTTTCAGTAAAGCCAAACGGAAAAAATGAGATGAAAGGAACTTCAACTGAAGGCGAGAAGTTACAAAAAGTATTGGCAAGAGCCGGACAAGGTTCCCGTCGCGAAATCGAAAACATGATAGCAGAGAATAGAGTAAGTGTGGACGGTAAAATTGCAACGCTAGGCGACCGAATTAACGTGAATTCCGGTGTGAAAGTGCGTATTGACGGTAATTTGATTAATCTGACACAAGCGCAGAAAGAAGTGTGTCGTGTATTGATGTATTACAAACCGGAAGGTGAGCTTTGTACTCGTCATGATCCGGAAGGGCGTGCTACCGTGTTTGATCGTTTGCCGCGTTTAACCGGTGCCCGTTGGATTGCAGTCGGACGTCTAGATATTAATACATCGGGTTTATTGTTATTCACAACGGACGGTGAATTGGCGAATCGTTTAATGCACCCAAGCCGTGAAGTCGAGCGGGAATATTCCGTTCGTGTGTTTGGTGTAGTCGATGACGCTATGTTGAATCGCTTAAAGAAAGGCGTTCAATTGGAAGACGGCCCGGCAAATTTTAAGGAGATTAAATTTGTTGGTGGGGTGGGGATGAATCAATGGTTTGATGTGACCTTAATGGAAGGGCGTAATCGAGAAGTTCGTCGTTTATGGGAATCGCAAGGCATCCAAGTGAGCCGCTTGATTCGTATTCGTTATGGCAACATTAAATTAATGAAGAATTTACCACGTGGTGGCTGGCAGGAGATGGAACTGGCAGACGTGAATTATTTACGTGAGTTGGTTGGTTTACCACCGGAAACCGAAACCAAATTAGACATGAATAAGCAACGACGTAAGCCAAAGACAGGGAAAATCCGTAAGGCAGTTAAACGTTATTCAGAATTAAGCAAACGTTATAAAAAATAACCGCACTTTACGATTGTCATTAAAAGGAGAATTTATGAAATTTCAACAGCTTCGCTATATTGTTGAAGTCGCTAATCAAAATATGAATATCACGGAAGCCGCGCATGTTCTGTTCACATCGCAACCGGGGATTAGTAAACAGGTACGCTTATTGGAAAATGAGCTAGGCGTAGAAATTTTTGAACGTAATGGTAAGCACATCAAAGGATTAACGCCACCAGGGAAAAAGATTGTGGCGATTTCTCGTGAGATTATGATGAAAATGCAAGGCATTCGTTCTGTGGCTGATGAATATACCAAGCCTGAGCAGGGAGTATTACGTATTGCAACGACAAACACGCAAGCGCGTTATATGTTGCCAGCGGTAGTAGAAAAATTTTCTAAGCGTTATCCTAAGGTAAGTTTGCATATTCATCAGGGTTCACCTACCCAAATTTATGATGCATTGATGTCTGATGAAGTGGATTTAGCCATTACTACCGAAGCGCAATATCTCTTTGATGATGTGGTCTTGTTACCGTGTTATTTATGGAATCGCTCAGTGATTGTGAAGCCTGATCATCCTTTAGCTCAATGTGAACATCTTACAATTGAAGAGTTGGGGAAATATCCTTTAATTACCTATACCTTTGGTTTTACCGGCGCTTCTGATTTAGATTATGCTTTTAATAGTGCGGGTATTCTGCCAAATATTGTGTTTACTGCAACGGATGCGGATATTATCAAAACCTATGTACGTATGGGCTTGGGTGTAGGGATCATGGCTGCTATGGCACATACATCGGCAGATAAGGATTTGGTGGCTATCAAAGCAGATCATTTATTCCGTCCGAGTATGACACAAATTGCATTTAAGAATGGTGCATTTTTACGAAATTATATGTATGACTTTATTAATTATTTTTCACCGCACTTGACTCGTACTAATGTCGAAAAAGCTGAAGCATTGCATGATAATAGCGACGTGAAAAAGTTATTTAGTAATGTCACCTTAGAAGTATTGTAATACTAACTCATTTATTTTTCTTAACATTGATATAGGAAGCAAGATGTCAAATTTACAACAAATTATTGAAAATGCCTTTGAAAAAAGAACGGAAATTACTCCCAACACCGTTGATGCACAAACCCGTGCAGCTATTGAAGAAGTGATTGAAGGCTTAGACTGTGGTAAATATCGTGTGGCAGAAAAAATTGATGGAGAATGGGTCACTCACCAATGGTTGAAGAAAGCGGTATTGCTCTCTTTCCGTATCAATGACAATCACATTATTGATGGTGCAGAAACCAAATACTACGACAAAGTGGCCTTAAAATTTGCCGATTACACGGAAGAACGTTTCCAACAAGAAGGTTTCCGTGTAGTGCCTTCCGCCACTGTGCGTAAAGGGGCATACATTGCTAAAAACACAGTTTTAATGCCATCTTATGTGAATATTGGTGCATATGTGGGCGAAGGAACGATGGTGGATACTTGGGCAACAGTCGGCTCTTGCGCACAAATCGGTAAAAACGTGCACTTGTCCGGTGGCGTAGGGATCGGTGGCGTGTTAGAACCATTACAAGCCAACCCAACCATTATCGGCGATAACTGCTTTATCGGCGCACGTTCTGAAGTGGTAGAAGGGGTGATCGTTGAAGACGGTTGTGTGATCTCCATGGGCGTATTTATTGGTCAATCTACCAAAATTTACGATCGTGAAACCGGTGAAATTCATTATGGTCGCGTACCGGCTGGTTCTGTCGTTGTTTCCGGTAGCCTTCCGTCAAATTGCGGTAAATACAGCCTTTACTGTGCTGTTATCGTGAAAAAAGTGGATGCTAAAACGCTAGGAAAAGTCGGCATCAACGAGTTATTGCGTTCTATTGAAGAATGATTAAAAACGCAATAAAAAAAGACCGCACTTTATATCGCAAAGTGCGGTCTTTTTCTTTTCTAAATCGGCAAACTATTTCTTTCTTGCCAACATGGTTACAAATTTCATTTTATAGCGATTGCCGTTTTCATCGGTTTTGTGCAGTTCACCCATGTTTTCGTTGTATTCCAAGAATTCCCAATCTTTGTAGTATTCTTTCAATTCATTTTCACCAAATGTGAAAGAGAAGGGGACCGGGCAAGGCACTTCCGGTGTGGACATGGCGGCCACGATTAAATTGTAACCACCCGGATTGGTGTGGTTTTGCATGTTTTCAAGAATTGCCGGTACGCGAGTACGATCGAGGAACATAAAGACCACAGTCGACAAAATAAAATCATAGTTTTCTTGAATGTTTGCATCGTTGATATTGTAAAGTGCGGTCTGAATTTTCAGATTTTCTTTCTCTTTAGTCTCGTTTAAAAATTGGAGACTGTTTTCATTGTGATCCCAAGCGGTAACATCATAACCGAGTAAGCTTAAATAGAGGGAGTTACGGCCTTGTCCACAACCTAAATCCAGCACTTTACAAGGTTTGATGATTTTAGCGGCATCGATCACATCACCGTGGGTAGCAGTCATATTGTATTTCTTGCTGAAGTAGTCTTCCTTGGTGCAATAAAATTCAAGGAAACATTCCAAATCATCGGAAAGGGCTTCAACACGGTGCCATTGTTGCGGTTCAACAAAAGGGGTTTCATCTTGTGGCGTGAAAATGTGTTCGCTCACAATATCGCCATTTTCTGTGAGGACATAAAATTTAAGTTTGCCTTTTAGTACGGTGAGTTTTCCCCAAGTGCCGACTTTCGTGTTGTGTTTTTCTTGAAACATTTTTGGCAAGCTGTCTTTGGTCCAAACCGGCATTTTTTTATAGCAAATAAGTTCGTTTTGCATTTTTTTCTCCAAATTTTTAGGGTGTTAATAGTTGAGTTTAATGGTAGGTTAATTGTGTGAAATACGCAATATTTAATTCTTTTTCAAACGAAGATATGATAAAAATCAATCATTTTAGAAAGTGCGGTTGTTTTTTTTAAGGATTTTTTGGACACTACAACTTTTAATATATTAATTTATATAACGATAATTTTAAACTGCACAAATATGGGGTATTTTCAGGCGAGGAGAGAAAAATTACTATCATTTTTTCAAAAAATCTAATAACATTTATATCATTTGTTAAAAATTTGTAATTTATATTTTTATACAAATTTATCTAGTAACTTTGACAAATTAAACTATTTTTAGTTATCAATTCGTTGTTTAATTGCTACCAAAAGTAGCGTTAAACGTACTTCTAACTTAACAAAAATAAGGAAAAAACTATGTCAGAATTGTTAAAAAATGACGTAGACCCGATCGAAACTAACGATTGGTTGGCAGCAATTGATTCGTTAATTCGTGAGGAAGGCATTGAGCGCGCTCAGTTCATTATCGATCAAGTTATGCAACAAGCTCGCGCTGGTGGCGTTTCTTTACCAAGTGGGATCACAACCGATTATGTGAATACCATTCCTGTTTCCGAACAACCGGCTTATCCGGGTAATTTAGAGGTTGAACGTCGCATTCGTTCTTATGTTCGTTGGAATGCTGTGATGATGGTATTACGCGGACAGAAAAAAGACCTTGATTTAGGTGGCCACTTATCCACTTTCCAATCTGCGGCAACCATGTATGAAGTCGGTTTTAACCATTTCTTCAAAGCGGCAACAGAGAAAAACGGCGGTGACTTAGTCTTCTTCCAAGGCCATGCGGCGCCGGGGATGTATGCTCGTGCTTTCCTAGAAGGACGTTTAACAGAAGAGCAATTAGACAACTTCCGTCAAGAAGTACATGGCAAAGGTTTGTCTTCTTACCCTCACCCGAAATTAATGCCGGATTTCTGGCAATTCTCCACTGTTTCTATGGGTTTAGGCCCGGTGAACGCCATTTATCAAGCCCGTTTCTTAAAATACTTACAAAATCGTGGTTTGAAAGACACTGCTGATCAAAAAGTGTATGCCTTCTTAGGCGATGGTGAGATGGATGAAATTGAATCTAAAGGTGCATTAACTTTCGCCGCACGCGAACATTTAGATAACCTCATTTTCGTCATTTCTTGTAACTTACAACGCTTAGACGGCCCGGTAAACGGTAACGGTAAAATCGTTCAAGAATTAGAAGGTTTATTTGTGGGCGCCGGTTGGGACGTAATCAAAGTTATGTGGGGTAGCCGTTGGGATAAATTATTTGCCAAAGACACCACAGGTAAACTTACCCAATTAATGATGGAAGTGGTTGATGGTGACTACTTAACCTTCAAATCTAAAGACGGTGCTTACGTACGTGAACACTTCTTCGGTCGTTACCCAGAAACAGCTGCATTAGTTGCTGATATGACTGATGATGAAATTTGGGCGTTACAACGTGGCGGTCATGATCCGCTTAAAGTGTTTGCTGCATTCAAGAAAGCACAAAATGCCGGTAAACCGGTTGTTATCTTAGTGCAATCAGTAAAAGGCTATAAAATTGCTGAAGCAGAAAGTAAAAATACTGCACACCAATCCAAAAAAATGTCTGCTGAGAGTATCAAAGCTTACCGCGACTACTTCCACATTCCAGTGAAAGATGAAGATTTGGAAAGCTTGCCATATGTCACCTTCCCAGAAGGTTCCGAAGAGTACAAATACTTGCATGAACATCGTAAAGCCTTGCAAGGTTATGTACCTGCACGTCACCCGAAATTTACCGTAGACTTCAAAGCGCCTGAGCTTTCAGAATTCTCTGCGTTGTTAGAAGCGCAACCGCGTCCGATTTCAACCACAATGGCATTTGTTCGTTTCTTAAACACTTTATTAAAAGATAAGGAAGTGGGCAAACATATCGTTCCAATCGTGGCAGACGAAGCACGTACTTTCGGTATGGAAGGATTATTCCGTCAAATCGGTATTTACAACCCGCATGGTCAAAATTATGTCCCATCCGACCGCGATTTAGTAGCTTACTACCGTGAAGCGAAAGATGGCCAAGTCTTACAAGAAGGGATCAACGAATTAGGTGCAACCTCTTCTTGGTTAGCAGCAGCAACGTCTTATTCTGTAAGCAATATGCCGATGATTCCATTCTTCATCTATTACTCTATGTTCGGTTTCCAACGTGTGGGTGACTTGATGTGGGCAGCAGGTGACCAATTGGCACGCGGTTTCATGATCGGTGGTACGTCAGGCCGTACAACATTAAATGGTGAAGGTTTACAACACGAAGATGGCCACAGCCACATTCAATCTTTAACGATTCCGAACTGTGTGTCTTATGACCCGGCATTCGCTTATGAAGTCGCGGTTATCATGCAAGACGGTATTAACCGTATGTATGGTGAAAAACAAGAAGATGTGTTCTATTACATCACCACGTTAAATGAAATTTACGATCAACCGGCGATGCCAAAAGGTGCGGAAGAAGGTATCCGTAAAGGCTTATATAAATTTGAACACGTACAAGGAAAAGGTAAAGGCGAAGTGCAATTACTTGGTTCCGGTGCGATCTTGCGTCATGTACGTGAAGCAGCTCAAATCTTGGCGAACGACTACGGCATTAGCTCTGATGTTTATAGTGCGCCATCCTTCACTGAAGCGGCTCGCGAAGGAGCGGATGCGGTTCGTTGGAATATGTTACACCCAACCGAAACCCCACGCGTGCCATACGTTGCTCAAGTGATGAACGACAAGCCTGCCGTTGCAGCAACTGACTACATGAAGCTTTTTGCTGAACAGATTCGCGCTTATGTACCGGCTAAACATTATCATGTGTTGGGTACGGATGGTTTCGGTCGTTCCGATAGCCGTGCGAACTTGCGTGACCACTTTGAGGTAGATGCACATCACGTTGTGGTTGCCGCATTACATGTGTTGGCACAAGAAGGCACGGTTGACAAGAAAGTGGTTGCCGAAGCAATCGCAAAATACGGTATCGATCCTGAAAGATTGAATCCGTTATACGCATAAAAAATAACGAAAAAAACGACCGCACTTGATGAAAGTGCGGTTGGTTTTCCAAACGTTTAAAAGGTAAAAAAAATGGCTAAACAAATTCAAATTCCGGATATCGGTAGTGATGAAGTTACCGTTACCGAAGTGATGGTAAAAGTTGGAGATACGATTACTGCGGATCAATCCATCATCAATGTTGAAGGTGATAAAGCTTCGATGGAAGTGCCGGCACCTGAAGCGGGCGTGGTTAAAGAAGTGTTAGTGAAAGTGGGAGATAAAGTGACCACCGGCACGCCTATGTTGGTATTAGACAGCGCTGACGCAGCACCTGCACAAGCCGCTCAACCAGCCGCAGCACCTGTCGCTGCACTGGCGACTGCACAAGTGGTTGATGTGAATGTACCGGATATCGGTTCTGATGAAGTCAACGTTACCGATGTTATGGTCAAAGTAGGCGACCGTGTTGAAGTGGATCAATCCATTATTAACGTTGAAGGCGATAAAGCGTCTATGGAAGTGCCAGCGCCTGTTGCCGGTATCGTGAAAGAAATCATCATTAAAGCAGGCGATAAAGTGTCCACCGGCACATTGATTATGCGTTTTGAAGTTGCCGGCAGTGCGTCTGCTTCAGCACCAGCGGTCTCTGCGCCAACTGCTGCACCTGCCGCACCGGTTGCCGGTGGTGTGAAGGATGTGAATGTTCCGGATATTGGTGGTGACGAAGTGAATGTCACTGAAATTATGGTAAAAGTAGGCGATAGCATCACAGAAGAGCAGTCATTAATTACCGTTGAAGGTGACAAAGCTTCGATGGAAGTGCCAGCACCGTTTGCCGGTGTCGTTAAAGAAATTTTAGTGAAAGCAGGCGACAAAGTGTCAACCGGTTCTTTGATTATGCGCTTTGAAGTCGCTGGTGCCGCTCCGGCTATTGCCGCTGCACCACAAGCGACTGCACCTGCACAGGTAGCTGCGCCAGCTGCCGCACCTTCTGCACCGGCAGTAACAGCATCTGATGCTGATGTCACTTCAGCGAAAAGTTTTGCACACGCCACACCGGTGATTCGCCGTCTTGCCCGTGAATTCGGTGTTAACTTAGATAAAGTGAAGGGTACCGGACGTAAAGGTCGTATCTTAAAAGAAGACGTTCAAGCTTATGTAAAAGCAGCAGTGAAAGCGTTAGAAAGTGGTTCCTCAGTAACTACTGGTGCTGCAAATGGCGCAGGTTTAGGCTTGTTACCATGGCCGAAAGTTGATTTCAGCAAATTTGGTGAAATCGAAGAAGTGGAATTAAGCCGTATCAATAAGATTTCCGGTGCGAACTTACATCGTAACTGGGTTATGATTCCACACGTTACTCATTTCGATAAAGCAGATATCACCGAGTTAGAAGCTTTCCGTAAAGAACAAAATACCTTAGCGGAAAAACAAAAACTTGGCGTGAAAATCACACCGGTTGTATTCATTATGAAAGCGGTTGCTAAAGCATTAGAAGCGTTCCCACGTTTCAACAGTTCTATCACTGAAGATGCGCAGCGCTTAATCTTGAAAAAATACATCAACATTGGTGTGGCAGTAGATACACCAAATGGTTTGGTTGTACCGGTATTCAAAGATGTGAATAAAAAAGGCATTATCGAGCTTTCCCGTGAATTGGCAGAAGTTTCTAAGAAAGCTCGTGACGGTAAATTAACGGCATCCGATATGCAAGGCGGTTGTTTCACAATCTCCAGTATCGGAGGTTTGGGTACAACTCACTTTGCGCCAATCGTGAATGCGCCGGAAGTGGCGATTTTAGGTGTATCCAAATCTTCAATGGAACCTGTATGGAATGGTAAAGATTTTGCCCCACGCTTAATTCTTCCGATTTCCTTGTCATTCGATCACCGTGTTATTGACGGTGCCGACGGTGCACGCTTCATTAGCTACATCGGTTCTGTGTTGGCAGATTTACGTCGTTTAATTATGTAATTTATTGTGCCTCTCTCAAGTGAGAGAGGCATTTTAAACTATTGAGCGCTTGATTGATGAAGTGCGGTCATAAAAAATCGCATTTTTAAGGAGACAAAATGAGTAAAGAAGTGAAAACCCAAGTCGTTGTGCTTGGTGCAGGCCCGGCAGGTTATTCAGCTGCATTCCGTTGTGCTGACTTGGGCTTAGAAACAGTCATCGTTGAACGTTATTCTACTTTAGGTGGCGTTTGTTTAAACGTAGGTTGTATTCCGTCTAAAGCCTTATTACACGTTGCAAAAATTATTGAAGAAGCCAAACACGTTGAACATCACGGCGTTGTTTTTGCTGAACCAACGATTGATTTAGATAAAATTCGTGCCGGTAAAGAAGGTGTGGTTTCCCGCTTAACCGGTGGTTTAGCCGGTATGGCAAAAATGCGTAAAGTGCAAGTGGTACAAGGCGAAGCAAAATTTGCTGATTCCCACACTTTAGCAGTGACCGATAAAGACGGTAATGTCACTAACGTGAAATTTGATAATGCGATTATTGCCGCGGGTTCTCGTCCAATTGAATTGCCATTTATTCCACACCACGATCCGCGTGTTTGGGATTCTACGGATGCGCTTGCATTGCGTGAAGTGCCAAAAGAATTTTTGATCATGGGCGGTGGTATCATTGGTTTGGAAATGGGTACTGTTTACCAAGCGTTAGGGTCTAAAGTTGATGTAGTTGAAATGTTTGACCAAGTGATTCCTGCAGCAGACAAAGATATCGTTAAAATCTTCACTAAGCGTATTGAGCAAAAATTCAATTTAATGCTTGAAACCAAAGTGACTGCCGTAGAAGCAAAAGAAGACGGCATCTATGTATCTATGGAAGGCAAAGCAGGCAGCATCACAAAACGTTATGATGCCGTATTAGTAGCTATTGGTCGTACACCGAACGGTAAATTGCTTGATGCAGAAAAAGCCGGAGTGAACGTTGATGAACGCGGTTTCATTCGTACCGACAAACAAATGCGTACTAATGTTTCTCACATTTTTGCTATCGGTGATATCGTTGGTCAACCAATGTTAGCCCATAAAGGTGTTCATGAAGGTCACGTGGCTGCTGAAGTGATTGCAGGTAAAAAACACTATTTCGATCCGAAAGTGATTCCTTCTATTGCCTATACCGAGCCTGAAGTGGCATGGGTGGGTAAAACCGAGAAAGAATGTAAAGCGGAAGGCTTGAACTATGAAGTGGCAAACTTCCCGTGGGCTGCTTCCGGTCGTGCTATTGCTTCTGACTGTGCCGACGGTATGACAAAACTGATTTTCGATAAAGACACTCATCGCGTATTAGGTGGTGCTATTGTAGGGACCAACGCAGGTGAATTGTTAGGTGAAATCGGTTTGGCTATCGAAATGGGTTGTGATGCGGAAGACATCGCGTTGACCATCCATGCTCACCCAACATTACACGAATCTGTCGGTTTAGCCGCCGAAGTATTCGAAGGTTCAGTTACCGACTTACCAAATCCAAAAGCGAAGAAAAAATAATTTGCTTGATTAAACATAAAAGCCTTTCTGTTTAGGAAGGCTTTTATATAGGAGTAATTAATTGCCGGTAGCAATGATTGGTAAAGATATTATTTAGTTTGTCTTTTATCATTGATATTGTCTTTCTCTCTTTTCCGCTTTTATTGTAGTGCTCATTTTGAACATATTTTAAATTATTACAATGGAGCTTACCAAATAAAGCAATTTATTCAAATAGACTATTTATGCCAGTAACTTTATATAAATTTACAGAAGAATGTAAGCATACACATTCATTTCATTGGACAAAAAAACACTCGGAATTTTGTCTAGATAATAAAATTTATCTTTCACATAAAGGAGAAAAAATTTATAAGGAAAAGAAATTTCTTATAACCAAAGGGACAAAGATTGAAATTGAAGATAATGTTATTGTAGAGCAATATTCAACAATGCCAGTCAGAAACTTTTCTAGTGTAGGAGCATTTTCTCTTCCAACCTGTCACTTTACATGTAATGTAAAAATTGGAAGATTTTGTAGTATTGCCTCTAATGTAAAAATCATGGCAGGAAGTCATCCATTAAATCGATTTACAACTCATATGCTTACTTATAATGGAGAGTTCGATAAATTTGCATTAAGTGAATTTGGATGTGATTGGGTATTAAACCCTATAAAAACTATCCCAGAACCTCCAATTATTGGTAATGATGTTTGGATTGCTGAGGATGTGGTTTTAAAGGGCGGAATAACTATAGGCGATGGCGCAGTGATAGCTTCGAATTCAGTTGTCACAAAAGATGTACCACCTTATGCAATTGTTGGAGGAATTCCTGCCAAGATTATTAGATATAGATTTAGCCATGATGTGATTGATGAGTTGCTCAGAATTAAATGGTGGAATTACAACTATGTTGATTTACCTGATAATAGCAAATGTGACGATATTGATTATTTTCTTAATCAGATGAATATTATGATTTCCTCTGGTGAAATAAAAGAGCGTACATATAAAAATTTTAATTTATCTGAGATATTTCTTTCTCTTTAATATCATAATATAAATGTTCTTGAGCTTGTCTTAAGTATTAACCTACTTTATTCAGTGTGCATTGAAAAATGCTCACTATTGTTCTATTCCTTTTCCTCCTTCATTCAACGCATTGATCAACCTGATTTCTTCAAACAAACTCAAATCCGTGGCTAAAATCGACCGCACTTTTATACGACCTTGGGCTAATAATGTCGCCCGTTGGGTGCCCTCAAGGAGTGGCGTGTCGGGCGTGAACCATTGTGTGCCCTGGCGGAAAATAAGGTTGCCGATAGTGCAATCGGTGACATGCCCGTTTTTGATGATCATGATTTCATCGCAATCGCTTTTTTGCGCGAGTAATTCGTTTAATAAGGTGCGGTCAGCGTATTTCAAGCCGTAGTCAATGTGGTCGCAGATAACCGGTTTAAAGGTGCGATAATGTTTGCGTTGATAAGGAAAATAACGGCATTGAATTTGCTCGGCATTGTAATCGATTCGGCAACGAATTAGCGGTTCGGTAGCCAGTTCGAGCGGGACACGAATATGTTCGGCAAGCTGAAAAATGCGAGGAAAAACGACCGCACTTTGTTTGCCATAAAACGCCTGTAAACTGCGTTCGTAGCGTTGTTGATGGAGTGCGATATTGCAGATCTTGCCTTGTTCGATGGCAAGGGTTTCAAATAAAGGAAATTCCATGGTTAAGCCCTCTGTAACGGCACATACACTTTTTGAATCAATTCTTGATATTCTTCTTGTGCATCACTTTGAATGGTAATGCCCCCACCACTGCGGAAAACAAAGCCTTTTTCTGTGTCTTCAATAAAACGAATTGCCACCGCACTTTGTAATTTTTCACCGTCAAAAATACCGAATATGCCGGTGTAATAGCCGCGAGGTTGTTTTTCGGCCTGTTGAATAATTTGTACGGTTTTTTCTTTTGGGGCGCCACTGATCGATCCGGCGGGTAACAGTTTGGCAAGAAGAGAACCGATTTCTTTCTGCCAGTTTTCCGTCAATTCACCACGAATTTCGGAACTGGTTTGCAAAATGGCACCGCGTTCTGTTTGGATTTCTTCCACATAACGAAAGCGCATCACGTGAATATTTTCTGCCACTGTGGCTAAGTCATTGCGCATTAAATCCACGATGGTGTAATGTTCCCGCTGTTCTTTTTGATTGTTGAGCAAGGCGGCTTGGGCATAGGGAAGTGTTGCATCAATCGTGCCTTTCATCGGATAAGTAAAAATCTGGTTGTCGTATAAATTGACAAAACATTCCGGTGAAAAACACACGAATTGATCTTTGAACAACAACTTGTATTTTGCCTGACTGTATTGGAAGAGTTGACGCAGTGAATAATGGGTTTCAATTAGCGTTGGATAGGTCAGATTTAGCAAATAGGAATTACCGAAGCGCTGTTCCTGTTGTACCAAATCAAAGCCTTTTTGATAGGCGGCAAAATCCATTGGCTGTTTATGTAAATGAAAAGGTGGCATCGGCGATATTTTATGCTGCGATGCTTCCTGCCAATTCACGTTGGTATAATCAGGAAATTGGACGAAAATCCCTTGTTCAGCCATTTGATTTAACGGGCACAATATCGGTTTTTGTTGCTCAAAATCGATTAAAAAGAAGAAGGGGGTTTTTGTTTCGCCAAATTGGTTCGTTTGTTGAATAAAATCTTGCCACATAACATTATCTCGTGAAAAAACGGCGAAAATTTTAGCTTAAATCGCCATAAAATTATATACTTCACCGCCTATTTAGCCCTTTGAGAAAGATGTTATGTCACTACTGATCATCAATAATCACGATTCTTTCACGTTCAATTTAGTGGATCTCATCCGCCGGTTGAAGGTGCCATTTCAAGTAGTCAATGTGGAAGAATTGGATTTAGATGCCGTAGGCGATTTTTCTCATTTATTGATTTCTCCCGGCCCGGATGTGCCGCGCGCTTATCCGCAATTATTTGAGTTGCTGGCACGTCATCAGCACAGTAAATCCATTTTGGGCGTGTGTTTAGGGCATCAAATGTTATGTGAATTTTTTGGCGCAGAATTACACAATCTCCCGTCCCCACGTCATGGACAA
Source organism: Aggregatibacter sp. (assembly GCF_057314075.1). NCBI lineage: Bacteria > Pseudomonadati > Pseudomonadota > Gammaproteobacteria > Pasteurellales > Pasteurellaceae > Aggregatibacter > Aggregatibacter sp. The sequence goes on from NZ_DBHLAR010000004.1 coordinate 62,100, forward strand.
GCCAAGCAGTTGCAGTGTGTGGCGGAATCCCTTCTCTTTAAAAATATGCCGCAGGCCTTTCAAATAGGCTTATATCATTCTTGGACAGTAAGTGAGCAGAATTTCCCAAGTGCATTACAAATCACTGCCCGTTGTGATGACAACATCATTATGGCCATGCAGCATAAAACGTTGCCGATTTACGGGGTGCAATTTCACCCAGAATCCTATATTTCGGAATATGGTGAGCAAATTTTGCGAAATTGGTTGCTGGACTCTTAAGAATCGCCATCAAAGTGCGGTGCTTTTTCGCTGCATTTTTTAGATCGGGATCACACAAACCACAAAAATCCTTTCTCTCCCTTGTTTTTGCGCAAGGACTCCTTTAGGGTTAGACGATATATTCAAACGTTGTGAAACTAAAGGAGTTTTTGATGAACATTGTTTTTCTCGATCGTACCAGTATTCCCGCAAGCCATGATATTCCACGCCCAAGCTTTCCACACACTTGGACGGAATATGACCGCACTTTGCCGGAGGAAACCTTTGAACGCACCAAAGACGCCGATATTGTGGTGACCAACAAAGTGGTGTTTGACCGAGAATTATTAAGCCGCTTACCGAAATTAAAACTCATCGCCATTACGGCGACCGGTACCAACAACATTGATTTAGACGCTGCGAAAGACCTCGGCATTGCCGTAAAAAATGTGCCCGGTTATTCCAGTGTGGCCGTGCCGGAGCATGTATTGGGCATGATTTTCTCATTAAAACATAGCCTTATTGGGTATCATCGCGATCAAGTGACCTCTGATCGTTGGGCCACCTGCGGACAGTTCTGCTATACCGATTATCCGATTACCGATGTGCGTGGCGCGACGTTAGGTGTATTTGGTAAAGGTTGCTTAGGCACAGAAGTGGGGCGTTTGGCGCAATTATTGGGCATGAACGTGCTGTATGCGGAACACAAAGGTGCAGGCCACATTCGTGAAGGCTACACTGCGTTTGAAACCGTATTGAAACAAGCGGATATTGTTACGCTGCATTGCCCGTTAACCGATACTACCAAAAACCTCATTAATGCGGATACCTTAGCATTAATGAAACCAACGGCTTATCTCATCAATACCGGGCGAGGCCCATTGGTGGATGAAGCAGCATTGTTAGAGGCGCTAGAAAACGGCAAAATTGCCGGGGCAGCGTTAGACGTGTTGGTAAAAGAGCCACCGGAAAAGGACAACCCGCTCATTCAAGCGGCAAAACGTTTGCCGAATTTATTAATCACGCCGCATATTGCATGGGCGAGTGATTCCGCGGTGACCACTTTAGTGAATAAAGTCGCACAAAATATCGAAGATTTTGTGGCGCACGGTAAGTAATTTTCGCTTCCTGTGCTATGATGTGGCGCCTGAAAAAGGGCTCCATTTTTTGTGGCAAATTTCGTCTTTCACATTGGAAAATTTAGAATGAAGAAGAATCTTATTACGACAGCAATGTTATTCAGTTTACCGGCGCTTGCCTTTGCCGCTGAACAAGCAAAAACCGAATTAAAACCTATCAGCGTTTATTCTGCGTACGCCACACCGGTGAACCAAGATCAAACCGCTTCATCTGTTACGGTTCTCACTGAAAAAGATTTTGCTGAGCGCAACGCGACTTATGTGAGCGATATGTTGAAAACCGTGCCGGGAGTGGCAATGGGAGTCAGTGGTGGACGCGGTGCGATAACAAGCCTTTTCCTACGTGGCGCAAATTCAAAACATACTGCGGTCATTATTGACGGCATTCGTGTTAATCCGGCTGATACTAACTTTGATTTCGGTGGTTTAGCGTTAAGTAACATTGAACAAATCGAAGTGTTACGTGGCGAGCAATCTGCACTTTGGGGCAGTGATGCCATGGGTGGCGTGGTTTATATCACCACCAAAAGCGGATTATATAAAGACAAAGAATTTAACGTTGATTTCGACTTAGGTGCAGGTTCACACCGCACCCGTGATGGCTCTGTCACCCTTTCCGGTCAACATCACGGTCTTTACTATGCTCTTCATGGTGATAGTCATCGTACGCAAGGGATCTCTGCGCGTAGCGAACGCGTATTTAATTATACGAGCGTATCCGGCGCAAAAAGTACAAACGTGCCGGCGACTGAAAAGGATGGCTTCCACCGTGATAACGTGTCTATGCGTTTAGGTTTTGATGATGGTCAAAAAGGCGTTGATTTCCTGGCTTCACATTCATCTCAAACGGTTCATTTTGATAATAGTGCAGAGCACGAAAGAAAATTTGATGACAATACCCGTATACGCGAAACTCGCTATAAATTAAGCGGTTATTTTGGTAATGCAGAAGATTTATTCGTGCATAAAGCGGCGGTAAGTCAGGTTAAAACCGATGCTGATACTGCACAATATAGCAGTTGGACTTCTGCTGTTGGTAAAACAGAATACGACAGCAAAAAGTTGAATACGAACTATCAACTTGATATTAACTTCGACCGTGAAGGTGAAGTCAAACAAGCCGTCAGCGTATTAGCGGATTACCAAAATACGAAATATGTTGCTTCCGCTTACAATTTTGCTGAGAAAAAATTAACTGAGAAAAGTGTTGCCGCAGAGTACCGTTTATTTACTGAAGCGGACCACAGCCTTTCTGTTAGCGGTCGTTATACTGACAACAGCGTATTTGAAAATGCTTTCACCGCACGTCTTGCCGGTGCTTATCGCTTCTCACCAAATGTAAAAGCACACGCTAGTTTGGGTAAAGCTATTCACAATCCGACCATGTCCGAATATTACGGTTGGGGTGGCACTTGGTTAGCTAACCCGAACTTGAAAGCAGAAAAAAGCTTGGGGGGCGAATTTGGTGTTTTACTTGAAACCGATGATAAGCGTCATAGCTTGGATACGACCTATTTTGCCCGTAATGTAGATAATTTCTTAAGTGATGAAAATTCTCTTACCGGCAATTACATGAATCCAACAAATCGTGCAGTAAACCGTGATGGTAAAACCAAAATTAAAGGCGTAGAGATTGTGTATAACGGAAAATTCACTGATAGCTTTTCAGGTTATGCAAACTACACTTACACCTATATTAAATCTGAAAATGATCAATATGGTTCAAACTATGTTCGCCGTCCGAAACACACAGGAAACCTAGGGTTAGCTTATCAAATCACGGAAAAATTAGGTTCTGATGTCAATGTGTCTTATGTGGGTAAACGTCTTGATTCCGGCGATTTCAAAATGCCTTCATACACCTTGGCGAATCTCGGCGTAAACTATCAACTCACGTCAAATCTCAACATCTATGCGAATTTAAACAACGTATTTAATAAAAAATACGAAAACGTCCTTGGCTATGGTCAAGACGGACGTCATGTTTATGTTGGCTTGAGAGGATCGTTCTAATCGTAAGGCGGGCTTTGATTCGCCGAATTTTTTAATCATGGCGGGCTGAAAACCCGCCTTCGTTATATGAAAAAAACATCCGTTATTTTCACCGCACTTTTTCTTTCCTTTTCTTCACACGCTGAGGAATTTGTTTCGCTCACCTTGTGTAGCGATCGACTGCTTGCGGAAATTGCCCGTCCGGAACAAATCGCGGCAATGTCGCCTTATTCTCAAAATCCGCGCATGATGCTGGATAAAATTAATCGAGATAAACCTATCCTTGAGCCGCAACTTACTGCATTGTTGCCTTATTTGGATAAAACCCTGTTGATTAATGAAACCTTTTATCCGCAATTGGTCGCCGATTTAAAACGCCTTGGCGTAAAAATTGTACCGATTAATGACAGCCCACAAACCGCTGAAGAATTATTTAAACTCCTGTTGCAACTCGGGAAAATCACCGGTAATGAACCCCATGCGGAACAGTTGGTGGCAAAATTAAAATCACAAAAGACCAAACTGAATGTGCCCTTGACTGATACACTAATGTTATCGGAAACCGGCGTAGTAGAGCCCATTTTCCCGCAATATAACGTGCTATTAACATTGCTTGGTTTAACACCATTAAAAGACCCATTGACCCCGCAAAATTTTTCATTGGAAAAAGTGTTGCTTGCTCAACCTAATGGGTTAATCGAAATCACTGACCAACAAAGCTATAACGAACAGGCAGAATTGCTTGACCATCCGCTGTTAAAAAAATACTTTGAAAATCGACCGCACTTTCGTATTCCGATGAAATATACTTATTGCTTTGATCATGGCGTGTGGCTGGGGGCGGAGAGGGTTTATCAACAATCAATGTCATGGAACTCGACAAGTCTCCCTTGAATGCGATAAATCTCCCCTAACCCCTCTTTACTAAAGAGGGGAATTTCGTTATTAAATTAACCCCAGATGGCATATTTACTGTTTTTATGTATGAATGATTAAAATAAAACATCAGAATGATAAATTATCGATACAATAGTCCCCCCTTTAGTAAAGATGGGCATTTCATTATTAACCATAGATGGCATATTTACTCTTTTTATGTATGAATGATTAAAATAAAACATCAGAATGATAAATTATCGATACAATAGTCCCCCTCTTTAGTAAAGAGGGGCTAGGGGAGATTTGTTAAATTAAAGAGGAGATTTGTTAAATCTAAGGAAGAAATTTGATAACACTAAAACGAAGGACATACCCAATGATATTTGGATGACACAGGAAATAGCCCATTGACAAAAACACAAAAATTAAATACCGCACTTTTTTCATTCTTGCTGTTGATAACAGGCATCGCCCTTTATCATCAACTCGGCGATTTTGCCCATCTTAAAAATGCAGATGGGATGCTGACTGATATGCGTTCGCTTGTGCTGTGGGATGTTCGTGTACCGCGTATTGGTTTAGCGATTTTAACCGGTGCCAGTCTTGCCCTTGCGGGCAATGCCATGCAGGGTATTTTTCAAAATCCATTGGCAAGCCCGGGTTTGCTCGGCAGTAGCGCCGGGGCAACTGCTGCCAGTGTGCTTATTCTTTATTATTTTTCTGTGCCATTTACGGTATTGCTGTTCGGCGGTGTTGCGGGGGCATTAGCGAGTTTTTTATTGGTGTATGCCATTGCCAAAAATCATGGCACGACCATGATGCTCCTCAGTGGTTTGGCGGTGAATATGTTGCTTGGCGCCGCTATTGCGTTGTTGTTATCTAACGCTGAAAGCCCTTGGGCATTGGCGGAGCTTTATCGCTGGTTACAAGGTTCATTAGTGTGGGCGAAGCTTGACACTTTGGTGATTTCACTGCTGATTGTTCTGTTTGGTTTAGTTTGTTTATATCGCGAACGTCGTTATGTGGATTTACTCAGTTTCGGTGAGGAGACCGCCGGCACCATGGGGATCGATCTGAAACGCAGCTTTTTTATCACCACCTTTGGCGTTGCGTTGCTCGTCGGCGCAACCATTCCACAAACGGGTGCCATCGGTTTTATCGGCTTAATCGCACCGCACTTTGCACGAATTTTATTGAAGCAACGCCCATCACAACTTTACATAACAAGTGCCTTATTTGGGGCTTTATTGCTGCTCATTGCGGATCTTTGTGTGCAATATGTGCCGTTTTTCTCTCACATTTACATCGGCACACTCACGGCAATGATTGGTGCACCATGTTTGATTTGGATTTTATTGACGGAACAACGCAGATTGGCAAGGTAACTTTATGATTAAAATCGAGAATCTCTCCCAACCTTACGGCTTAAAAGACATTAACTGTACTATTTCAAAGGGCAAATTGGTCGGCATTATGGGCGCTAACGGTGCGGGTAAATCGACGTTGCTGAAAACCATTGCCAGTATTTTGCCTATCAAAAGCGGTGAAATTTGGTTCGACAATCACAAATTAACCACAATGACCGCTGAACAAAAAAGCCAACAGTTAGCTTACCTTGCACAAAATACCGAGATTCACTGGGATTTATCTGTGTATGATGTTATTGCGTTGGGGTTACCGAATCCGCTTAATCGAGCCAAAGAACAAGAAAAAGTACGGTCGATTTCAGAAACGTTTTCCGTTTCACATTTATTAGAAAAATCCTTTCGGCAACTTTCCGGCGGTGAAAAAGCCCGTGTACAACTTGCCCGTTGTTGTATCAAAAATGCTCCTTTATTGCTTGCTGACGAACCCATTGCCGCCCTCGATCCGTTTTATCAAATCGATATGATGGAACAACTGAAATCTCTTACGCCCAGCCACACCTGCGTGGTCGCAATCCATCATCTTTCTTTAGCCTATAAATTCTGCGACGAAGTGATTTTATTGAATCAAGGACAAATCATCGCTAACGGTGAAACAACAGGTGTATTAACTGCCGAGAATTTGGCAAATGCGTTTAGTATTCAGGTAGAAATTGATGAAGTAAAGAAAGAAATTATGCGTGTTGAGAAGTTAAGTGGTGGGCCATACTAAACCGATTACGCGTAATATGCTCTAACTGTAAGTTATCATTATTGTTTTAATAATGTTAATAAATTCAATGGGCAATGTGATCCTTATCACGAATCCAAGATTCTCCCGCCTATTTAATTGACACCCAATTCCTGCAAGTTTATTAATACACTAATAAATTTAAATAAGCCAAGCAGGAAGGATGTCAACATGGCAAAGTTAGAAATTAAAAATATTACAAAAAAATTTGGTGATTTTTACGCGGCGAATAATATTACTTTTACCGCCGAGGAAGGGGAGTTTGTCACCTTATTGGGACCTAGTGGCTGTGGTAAAACCTCGTTGTTGAAACTCATTGCCGGTTTCCATGTGCCGGATGAAGGTGAAATTCTGATCGGCGGAAAAAATGTTAATGATGTTCCGCCGGAAAAACGCAATACTGCCATGTGCTTCCAATCTTATGCCCTTTTCCCTCACCTTAACGTCTCTCACAATATTTGCTATGGTTTAAAACAACGTTCCATCGATATTGAAGAACAAAAACAGCGTTTAAACCTTGCCTTGAAACAAATGGATTTAGAGTTTCATAAACTAAAATTACCAAGCGAGCTTTCCGGTGGACAACAACAACGTGTTGCATTGGCTCGTGCTATGGTAACCCGCCCTGATGTAATTTTATTTGATGAGCCGCTTTCGAATTTAGACGCCAAATTGCGCGAAAGTGTGCGTTTTGAAATTAAACAACTTTCCAAGCAATATAATTTAACCAGTATTTATGTGACGCATGATCAGGCTGAAGCCTTAACCATGTCCGATAAAATTATCGTGCTAAATAAAGGGGCGATTGAGCAAATCGGTTCTCCGCAAGATATTTATCATCACCCGAAAAATCGCTTTGTAGCAGATTTTATCGGTATCGCGAATATCACAGAAGCTAATGTAAAAAATATTGGTGAGAATCTGTATGCGGTCAGTTCTATTTTTGGTGATTTCACCGTGTTTTCTGAGAAAAAGCCGGAATCGGAACGGATTTATATTTGCTTCCGACCGGAAGACATTGAATTGTTACCAAACGCGCAAACGGAAGTGGAAAACCAAATCACGGTGGACATTGTCAACACCGCATTTATGGGCAATATCACAGAAGTGCAAGGTGTTATTAAACGTAATGGCGAAGAGAAAAAATTACGTTTACAACTGACAAAATGCCCGAGTCTGAGCGATAAACTTACTTTTACGATTCCTCGCCATGCGATTACATTCTTGGAGTCTGTAAAATGAAAAACTTCAAAAATGATTTAAAAGCATGGCTCTTGCTGTGTAGTGGCTTAGGTACGATCTTATTTTTAATGGGATCCACATTCTACATTGTAGTTTCGCAGAGCCTCGGCTTATACAGCATGAGTGGTGAAGAAAGCCGATTTAGTTTGGAATATTGGAAAGCGGTATTAAATAGCCCTGTATTTCAAAATTCGTATATTTATTCCGTAAAAGTGTCCCTATTAGGCGCGATTTTATCCATCATAGTGGCTTATCCTATTGCTATGTGGTTGCGTAAAAAATTACCTGCCAAGGTAACGATCATCACCATCTTACGGGCGCCTATGTTGGTACCGGGTTTGGTTGCTGCCTTTTTGTTTGTCAATATGATTTCTTATCACGGCATTCTTAATGAAGTATTCGTTTATTTAGGCATTTGGAACGAACCGAAAACCCTACAAAATGACGAATTTGGCTGGGGGGTAGTGATTTTACAAATGTGGAAAAACATTCCTTTTGCTTTAATTCTTATTGGGGGCGCGGTCAATTCGTTGAAAACCGATTTATTAGATGCTGCTGCAAATTTAGGTTCAAGCCCTTGGCAACGTTTTCGTTATGTGATCTTTCCGCTGACCTTAGGTGCGGTGCAAGTTTCCTTTATTTTGATCTTTATTGGCGCATTGGGCGATTTTGCCTTTTATAGCATCGCCGGTCCGCGTAGCACTTATTCTTTAGCGCGTTTAATGCAAATGTCCGCCTATGAATTTGAAGAGTGGAATCAAAGTGCGGTCATGGCGTTAACCATTATGCTGACCTCTGCCTTTTTCACCATTTTAGTGTCATTACTGATTAAACCATTAGCTGTCAAACGTGGAGAAGTAAAATGAGTCGTTCCGCACAAATTACAACGAAAAATGGTCGATTAATCGCACGTATTTCTTTAATTTTCTTTATTCTTGCCAATTTTATTTGGTTGTTTTTGCCATTTTTAATGGCGGGGCTTTGGTCATTAGTGGATCCGGCAAAGCCTTGGAGCTATCCGGATATTTTCCCACAATCGTTATCTTTTGAACGTTGGAAAATCGTATGGGAAACCACGTCTTTGCCGGAGGCCATGTTTAACAGTTATACCATTGCGCCTACAGTTTCGCTGATCACGATTTTACTTTCTCTGCCAACTGCCTATGCTTTTGGGCGTATGGAATTTAGAGGTAAAAAATTAGCGGAATTATTAACACTGATTCCGTTGGTTATTCCCGGTATGATTATTGCGTTGTTTTTCAGCCGTATGTTATTGGATTTAAATATTAATAATCCGTTTATTGGTATTGTTATTGGCCACGTCGTACTTACCTTACCTTACGCTATTCGCATTTTATCTGCCGGTTTTTCTTCCGTGCCACAAGACCTCATTGATGCCAGTCGTGACTTGGGGGCATCTAAATTTACCGTATTCAAAGATGTATATATGCCGATGTTAAAACCAAGTTTTTTGGCATCGATTATTTTCTGTTTGGTGAAAAGTATCGAAGAATTTGCTATTGCTTTCGTTATCGGTTCACCGGATTTCATCACCGTACCAACGATTTTGTATTCCTTCCTCGGTTATTCTTTCATTCGTCCGAATGCGGCCGTGGTGTCTATTATCTTGTTGGTGCCGAATATCATTTTAATGATGATTATCGAAAAATTACTGAAAGGGAATTATCTCTCTCAATCCACAGGAAAAGCATAATTTTAACAAGGAGAATCTTATGCAAAAAAATATCCGTAAATTTGTTTCTATTAGTCTCACCGCAGCAGCTTTAGCTGTAAGTACGCTTGCCTCTGCGGCTACAGATTTAACCGGTAAATCTTGGAGTGAAATTGAAGATTTGGCAAAAAAAGAGGGGAAAGTCACCGTAAGTGTATGGTATTTACAACCTCAATTCCGTAATTTTGTCAAAGCGTTTGAAAGCCAGTACGGTATTAAAGTGAAAGTGCCGGAAGGCACACTAGACGGCAATATTAACAAATTAATTGCTGAGAAAAATTTAGACACGGGCAAAATGGATGTTATCGTACTTAATGCGGACAGATTAGGTAACGTGGCGAAAAATGATATTCTTGTCAAACTCAACAATTTACCGAATTTCGATAAACTGAACCATCATTTGCAAGGGGTAGAATTAGGTGATGTAGCAGTAGGTTATTGGGGAAATCAAACGGGTTTGGCGTATGATCCGCTGCGAATTAAAGAAGACGAGTTGCCACAATCTTGGGCTGATATGGAAAGTTATATTGATAAAAATCCGAAAAAATTTGGTTATTCTGATCCAAATGGTGGCAGCTCCGGTAATGCATTTATTCAACGTGCCTTAGTCTATATTAATGGTGACTATGATTATCGTACCGATAAAATTGATGAGGCACAAATTGCTAACTGGAAAAAAACTTGGGACTGGTTTAGCAGTAAAAAAGATGTGTTAATCCGCACCGCTTCCAATGCAGACAGTCTAACTCGCTTAAATGACGGTGAGTTGGTGATTGTTTCCGCATGGCAAGATCACTTGTTTAGTTTGCAAAAACAAGGGGCGATTACTGACCGCTTAAAATTCTATGTACCCAAATTTGGTATGCCAGGGGGCGGTAATGTGGTGACTGTAGCGAAAAATGCGCCAAATCCAGCAGCATCACTTGTTTTTGTTCATTGGATTACGTCACCTGAAATTCAGAAAAAATTAAGTGATGAATTTGGGGTACGCCCACTAGATAGTCAATCTGGCTTGAAAGATACTATTTTCTTCTCAACGCCATGGCGTAAAGCTGAGATGGAGGCTTTTACCAAAGAAGTGATTTCACGCTAAACGGGTAGAACATAGCGGTACGCATTTTGCATGGGTGCCGATTATTTAAAAAGTGCGGTCGGTTTTTTAGATGTTTTTAGGTTTAAAAAAACGTTTGAAAAAATGACCGCACTTTCTATTTAAATCTAATGCTGCAATGTCTCAAAAATCTTTTCTGCCAGCGCTTTTGAAATCCCGGGGACGGAGGCGATTTCATCGAGGGTAGCATTTTTAACGCCTTGTAAGCCGCCGAGGTATTTGAGGAGGGCTTGGCGGCGTTTGGCGCCTACGCCTTCGATGCTTTCTAATCCGCTTTGGGTGAAATGTTGTTGGCGTTTTTTACGGTGTCCGCTGATAGCGTGATTGTGGCTTTCATCGCGGATATGTTGGATTAAATGGAGTGCGAGGCTGTCTGAGGGCAAATGCAATTCTTTATCCCATTTGCTCAAAATCAGGGTTTCTAAGCCGGCTCGACGATCGACGCCTTTGGCCACGCCAATTAAGTGCGGTCGGTTTTTATTCCATTTTACCTTGAGATTTTCAAACACCTGTAACGCACGGTTGAGTTGTCCTTTTCCACCATCGATAAAAATAATGTCGGGGATTTTGTCTTCTTCCAAATCTTTGTCGTAGCGTTTTAACAGTGCCTGTTCCATAGCGGCGTAGTCATCGCCTTTGGTGATGCCGCTGATGTTGAAACGACGGTAATCGGATTTTAGCGGACCGTCTTGATTGAACACCACGCAGGACGCGATGGTTTGTTCGCCCATGGTGTGGCTGATATCAAAACATTCCATGCGTTTGATGGCATCGATGCCGAGTAATTCTTGCAGGGCAGCATAGCGATCATGTTGCAAGGTAGATTGTTTTAACTTGGTCACTAATGCGGCTTTAGCATTCATTTGTGCGAGTTGCAGGTATTTGCTTTTATCACCTTTGGCGTGATCTTGAATGATAACTTTGCGTCCCGCTTGGTCACTTAACAAGGTTTCCAAATCCGCTTTTTCTTCCAGTTTTTGATCCACGATAATGGTGTTCGGAATCGTTCTGCCTTGGTGTGCCTGTAAATAAAATTGCCCAACAAAGGTTTCCGTGAGTTCTGCCAGATTGGTATTGCTTGGTACTTTCGGAAAGTAACTACGATTCCCTAAAATCTTACCCTGACGAATAAACAACACCTGCACGCAAGCTACGCCAAGTTGGTAGGCGATGGCGATAATATCAATGTCATCATGGCGGTCGTTGGCGACAAATTGCTTTTCAATTACCGCGCGCACCGCCTGAATTTGGTCGCGAACCCGTGCTGCCTCTTCAAAATTCAGTTGCTGACTTGCCTGTTCCATTTGTTTGACCAAATGATCCAACACTTGTTGATCTTTGCCCTGTAAGAACAAGCGGGCAAAATTTACCTGCTGCGCATAGGCTTCGTCTGTCACATAACCTTTTACGCAAGGGGCGAGACAACGCCCGATTTGATATTGCAAACAAGGGCGCGAGCGGTTGTTATACACAGAATTTTCACATTGCCGAATAGGGAACAGTTTTTGCAACAAAGACAAGGTTTCACGCACCGCGCCGGCGTTTGGGTAAGGGCCGAAATATTCCCCTTGGATTTTTTTCGCGCCGCGATAAGACGTAATACGAGGATGCGTTTCTTTGGTTAATAAAATATACGGATAGGATTTATCATCCCGTAGCAACACGTTATAACGCGGCTGATAGGTTTTAATGTAATTGTGCTCAAGCAGGAGTGCTTCTGTTTCCGAGGTGGTAATTGTGGTTTCAATATGATGAATTGACGCCACCAATGCTTCGGTTTTTTTGCTGTTTAACTGCTTACGAAAATAACTGGATAAGCGTTTTTTCAGATCTTTCGCCTTGCCCACATAAATCACTGTGTTGCTATCGTCATACATACGATAAACGCCCGGTAAGTGCGGTACGTTAGCGAGGAATTTTTTGGCGTCGAAAGTGATATCAGGCACTGGAAAGATCTCTTTGGATAGCGCACGCTTCCTAGCATGTGCTTGTCATTATGTTTATCGATTTTCGGCACGCGTTAGGAAACGCGCGCCAGCGGTTATTGGGCAGAATTATAAATTGCTTCATTGCATTGAGAAATACATTCTTTTCTCCGTTAATTCCGTCTGTCAAATCTCCCCCGGCCCCTCTTTTCTAAAGAGGGAGCGTTTTTATTAATGCGATTTCTTCGCTAAAATCGACCGCACTTTTTCCAGATCTTCGGCGGTATCCACGCCCACAGCCGGCACTTCTTTGGCAAGTTCTACATGAATCTTTTCGCCGTTCCAAAGCACGCGTAGCTGTTCCAGTTTTTCGATGTGTTCTAGTGCAGTCGGTTGCCATTGCACATAGTGTTTAATGAAACCGGCGCGGTAAGCATAAATCCCAATGTGGCGCAGGTATTGTGTGTTCAGTTGCAATTTTGCTACGTCATCCATTTGCGCGAATTGATCGCGATCCCAAGGAATCACTGCACGGGAGAAATAAAGCACATAGCCGTCTTTGTCTGTTAGCACTTTCACCACGTTGGGATTAAATAATTCCTCAGGCTCGTCGATATTGACCGCAAGGCTTGCCATGTTGACAGGGTATTTCGCGAGATTTTCTGCCACTTGTTTGACGATCACCGGTGGAATCAGGGGTTCATCGCCTTGAATGTTCACGATGATTTCGTTGTCGGGAATCGCCAGTTTTTCCACCACTTCAGCCAAGCGTTCTGTACCGGAGTTGTGGCTTTCTGCCGTCATGCACACTTCTGCACCAAAATTTTTAGCAGCGGTAGCCACTTGTTCATTGTCAGTGGCAATAATAATTCGGCTCGCACCGGATTGTTTGGCTTGTTCAAAAACATGTTGAATCATCGGCTTGCCGGCAATGTCCGCTAAGGGTTTGCCCGGTAAACGGCTGGAGGCGTAACGGGCGGGAATGATTACAGTGAATTGAGTCATGTTACTTTTCCTTTGATTGGCTTAATGTTTCTGCCTGTTCTGCTAACAGCACCGGAATGCCATGTTTAATCGGGTAGGCAAGATTTTCAACGCGACAAATTAAGCGTTGATGTTGTTCATCGTATTCCAAATGCCCGTGACAGGTTGGGCAAGCCAGAATATCCAATAATTGCTTGTTCATGGTGTTTTATTTGGATTTTGGACCGCACTTTTGCACGATTTTTTCAATTAGTTGCTGCGTTTTAGCCCCTTGGATTTCCGTGGTTATCGGCACATACCACCAATTTTCTTGCGCAAAGGCGAGACACTTCACAGCATCTTTTTCGGTCATGAAGAGCGGTTGATTTTTATTGAATTTATCAAACAAAGACACCGTAAAAGCTTGGTGATCTTGAAAGGCTTGGGTTTCACTTAAGGTGATTCCCTGTTGTTCTAACATCGTAAAAAAGCGAGGCGGATTGCCGATGCCGGCGATAGCGGTAGCTTGGTTAAATTCATTTAACGGACGTCGCACATTGGTCACTAAATTGACGGCGTATTGTGGTTTTAAGTACATCACCGCGTCGCTGTACTGATTCTCTGCGCCGTTAGTAATAATGAAATCAACGGCGTGTAAACGGCTTGATAACTCACGTAGTGGGCCTGCCGGCAATAGGAAACCGTTGCCTAAACCACGTTGTGCATCCATGATCACGATTTCAATATCACGTTGTAATTTGTAATGTTGTAAGCCGTCATCGCTAATGATGACATCACAAGGCGTATGTTGTAATAAACATTCGATGGCTTGTTGGCGATTGGGTGAAATGCAAACGGGAACTTGGGTCCGTGTGGCAATTAAAACCGGTTCATCACCGGCTTGCACAGGATCACTGCTTGGCGTAACCAACAAAGGATAGGTTTTCGTTTGGCTACCATAACCTCGGGAAATCACTCCAACATTCAGACCGCACTTGCGGAGTTCTTCGACTAACCAAATCACCGCAGGTGTTTTACCGTTTCCGCCCACAGATAAATTACCGACGACAACGACGGGAACCGGTGCTCGATAAGATGTTAAGACATGAAAACGAAATAAAGCACGGCGAAAAGTGCTAATTAGCCAAAATAGTAAGGAGAAAGGGCAGAGTAGCCATGTGATCCACGAACGGGAATACCAAAACTGCATACTTTCTCCTTAGGTGAATTATTTAAACTGCATGCCGTGTAATTGTTTATATGCACCGCCTTGTGCCAATAGGGCTTGGTGGTTGCCACGTTCTTTAATTTGTCCGTTTTCAATGACAAGAATTTCGTCCGCTTTTTCAATGGTGGATAAACGATGCGCGATCACCAAAACGGTACGATCTTTTTGAATTTCTTCCAATGCGGCTTGAATCGCACGCTCGGATTCCGTATCTAACGCGGAAGTCGCTTCATCTAAAATTAACACCGGTGAATTACGCAATAACGCACGAGCAATAGCTAAACGTTGGCGTTGACCGCCGGATAAACTGGCGCCATTTTCGCCGATAACGGTATCCAAACCATGTTCTAAATGTTCGATAAATTCCATTGCGTGTGCCGCTTTTGCTGCGTTGATAATTTCTTCACGACTATATTTATCTTTCGCTGCATAAGCGATGTTATTGGCGATGGTATCGTTGAATAAGTGCACTTGTTGTGAGACAACGGCGCAATTTTCGCGTAAATCCGATAGGCGATAATCTTGAATATTCACGCCGTCTAACAAAATTTCACCTTGGGTGACATCATAGAAACGGGTTACCAAATTAGCGATGGTAGATTTACCGGAACCGGAACGCCCCACTAATGCCACCGTTTTACCATGAGGAATCTGGAAGGAAATATTATCCAAGGCAAGTTCGTCTTTGCCCTCATAGCGGAAGGTAACATTTTTAAATTCAAGGTCGCCTTTCACATGGTCTGCTTTATACGTGCCGGTATCTTTTTCCGTTTCCATATCCAAAATGCCGAACAAGGTTTGACAGGCTGCCATGCCGCGTTGGAATTGGGCGTTGACGTTCGTTAAGGATTTTAACGGACGCATTAAGGCAAGCATGGAAGAGAAAACAACGGTAAATGTCCCCGCACTTAAGTTTTGATCCATGATAGAAGGGAAACTCGCAAGGTATAACACGGCGGCAAGGGCAAACGAGGCGATGATTTGCACCACAGGATCGGCAATGGCATCTGCTGCAGTCATTTTCATGCCTTTACGGCGCATATCATTGCTGACGTGATTGAAACGTTCTTCTTCAATAATTTGGCCACCGAAAGACAGTACCACTTTATGTCCTTTTAACATTTGTTCTGCCGTTGAGGTTAAATCCCCCATAGAGTTTTGCATGTTACGGCTTAAATTGCGGAATTTTTTAGATACCAGGCTGATCAAGATGCCGATGAGAGGCCCGATAACAAAGAGGACTAAAGAAAGCTGCCAGCTGGTGTAAAACATCACGCAAAGGAGAGAAATTAAATAGGCCCCCTCACGCACGATGGTAATTAATGATCCGGAAGAGGCGCTGGCGATCATTTCGGAGTCATAAGTGATACGAGAAAGGAGTTTTCCGGCAGCGTTTTTATCAAAAAAACTGACCGGCATAAACATTAAATGTTTGAATAAACGGCGACGCATGGTCATGACGACTTTGCCGGAAACCCAAGCCAAGCAATAGTTAGAAATAAAGCTGGACACACCGCGTAAGATAATGATTAACACAACAAAGACAGACATATATTTTAAAAACGATGCGTCTGCTTTACCAAAGCCCTCATCCAATAAGGGTTTGAGTAGGAAAATTAAGCCGGAGTCGGTTAGGGCGTTGAGAATTAAGGCAACAGCGGAAACAATCAAACCGGCTTTATACGGACTAATCATTGGCCACAGACGCTTGAAGGTTTGCACAGTAGAAAGATCTTGATCTTGCATAATAATTTCTGTCTTTGGGTCAAAAATAATGGCGCATTGTACCTTTATTTGCCCTTCAAGCCAATTAATCTGCGATACCATGGCGAAAATTCCGCCCGAGCAGTTTGAATTTCTATTTTATTTTCATCAAATAACAAACTGATTTGACCTGTTTCTGCCGTATTGTAACGTTGTGTGCCTTGCTGCTTTAGCCTTGCCATAACCTCGTTGTTTGGAAAGTGCCAGGGATTCCAACGCCCGCTGGAGATTAACGCTATATCCGGCTGTGTGTGGCGCACTAATGCCTCTCCTGTCGAGGTTTTGCTGCCATGGTGTCCCACTTGTAGTACGTGGATTTTATCTAGCTTGGGTAGAATCTTGTATTCCACGCTGAGATCGGCATCGCCTGTCAGTAAAATATTGTATTTACCATCCGTTAAGAGCAGCGTACAGGAATCGGGATTTTCCGCACGGGGCACGATGTTGTTGGGAGAAAGTACGGTAAAGCGTAAGCCCTGCCATGTCCATTGTTTGCCGGCAAGGCAAAAAGTGCGGTCGTTTTCCGCCGTGTTTTTTTCGCCATAACGTTTTTGCGACGCGGTGGTCAGTTGAATGTCGGGATAAGCGGATAATATCGCACGGGCACCGCCTGAATGATCGTTGTCATCATGGCTTAAAATCAGCCATTCCAACTGAATGCCTTGTCGCTGTAAATAAGGCAGAATTTCTAACTGCGCCATGCTGCCACCTTCCCAACTTGCGCCAGTGTCGTATAGCACGCCTTTGCCCTCTTTAACGATCAATGTTGCTAGCCCTTGTCCCACATCTAAGGTGTCTAATTGCCAGTTTGGACGGAAAAAGGAATGGTGCGCTAACGCAACGCTGCAAAAAATAATTAATCCGCAACCTAATCCATAAATTGCCTTTTGTAACGGTAAACTCAAGGTGCGCTCAGCAGCGAGGTGAAAGCCTTTTAAACGAGCGTATTTGGCTAATTCTAATGGAGAAGAGAGCGGTTTTGGTGGTTTATAAACATAATACAGCAAGCCTAAAAACAGGCAGGTTAAAACAAGTGTAATCCATAAACTGTACGGAAGAGAAATAGCCAGCCAATGATCCTGCAAAGGGGCTAAAAGTGCGGTGATTTTTTCTGCCAGATCATTGGCAAGCCACCATGTGTTCCAGCTGCCTTGGGTGAGCACAGCAAACAGCACTAACGGCACTAATATGAAGCTATAAAGTGGCACGGCAATAAGATTGGCAATAAAACTGTGTAAGGAAATGCCATTAAAAAAGAACAATTGAATCGGCGTGAATAACCAAAGCAAACCAAGTTGCAAATGAAATAAACCGAAAACGTACCGCACCTTTCGCCAAGGGGAACTCGTGAGTGGTTTGCCGCGCCAGTATAATAAGGAAAGCGGAAAACATTGATACCAAATAATTAAACAGGTGACTGCACCGACGGATAGCCAAAAACTGGTGGAAAGCAACATGAGCGGATCGATAAAAATCAGTAGGGCGACCACTCGCAATAACAGTTGCCACACCGTCCAATGCAGCCGTAAATGCTGAATGGCGTAGAGTAAAGCGAGAGCGATCATGGCACGCAACGTAGGGATGGCCAGTCCTGCCAGTTGACTATAAAGCAGAGCTAAAATCATGCCACAGAAAATCGGAAAGGTTGGGGTGATGTAATGGGGTGGAAACGTAAATTGGAGTAAGCGCGCCAAGGCAAAGCCTAACATCATCGCCAGACCGATATGTAATCCTGAAATCGCAATCAAGTGCGCCGTATTGGTTTTTTGATAAATTTGCCAGGTGGCGTTTTCGAGCCATGCCCGTTCGCCAAACCCTAGAGCTAATAACAACCCTTGTTGAGATAACGGTTCTGTTTGCTTGAGTGCATGATGAAGTGCGTTTTGCCGCCATGAAAAAACGTGTTCTATTTTGACCGCACTTTTCACGTCTGCCCACGCAGTAATGCGTTTACTAAAGTACCATTGTTGGCGATCAAAGCCGTCTTTATTGAGTCGGGAGGAAATTGGACGAAGGCGTAAATCTCCAACATAACGTTCACCAATATTTACGTTTTGCTTGAGTTTCCAATTAGCGTAAAGGCGTTGTTCCGGCAAGTTATCCGCCAGTTTCGCACGGATGACCAAGGTTTGATATTGTTGTTGGTGTAGGATCTCGTCAACGGTAAATTCAATATGAATTGTTTTTGGCAAACGGGCAATGTTATCCGCTTGGTTTAGCAATTGTATTGCTGACTGATGCACATAAGCCAGATTGAGCGTGAAAAAAAGTAACCAAAGAAGCGAGTATTTCGTTTTATGACAGGATAAACGTCCGGCAAGCAAAATGAGCGGACATAAAAGAAGGGATAAATAAAGTGCCGTTTGCCAAGAAACTAAAAACCTATCGGGTAAAAACAGCAAGGTGATGCCACTTAAAATTAAACTTCCAGCAAATTTATCTAATGAAATGCCCACATTTTCTACCGTATTTTTGTTCCATGGGAGCACTATGAAAGAATTGAAATAGAGGAAAAATAGGCTTTTAAAAATATTGGAATCTGAATCACAAAATTAGAAAAAAATCCCTAGAAAACTGAATGGATATGTAAATATCATTTGATAAATAGGGTGAGTTCTGCTATTTATACGCCTTCAAAATTTGGCTCCATTTTTTTATCGGTTTTACTTTAGCGTAGTAATCATATTAGGCAACACTGATTGTGGGCTTAACACTATGAAATGGATGAATTTTTTATTAGGAGATACACATGAGTAAAGCGTCTTTAAGTTTATTGGCTTTAGCCGGCGTTGAGCCTTACAAAGAAAAGAAAGGTGAAGAATACATGAATGAGCATCAGGTGTTACATTTCAAAAAAATTCTTCAAGCCTGGCATGATCAAATTAGAGATGAAGCCTCTCGGACCGTTGCTCATATGCAAGATGAAGCGGCTAACTTCCCGGATCCAGCTGACCGCGCGACGCAAGAAGAAGAGTTTAGCTTGGAATTACGTACTCGCGATCGTGAACGCAAATTGATGAAGAAAATCGAAAGTACATTGAAAAAATTAGATACGGACGATTTTGGCTATTGCGATTCTTGTGGTGTAGAAATCGGGATTAAACGTTTAGAAGCGCGTCCGACAGCAGATTTGTGTATTGACTGTAAAACATTAGCGGAAATTCGCGAAAAACAAATGGTCGGTTAATTCGACTCGAAACAGATAAAAGTGCGGTCAAAAAACACCTTATTTTTCGACCGCACTTTCACATTATTTTTCTGATAAACGGAGATGCCTTATCTTTACCTATATTAAAAATCTTTTGAGCAAAAAACTCAAAAAACATTCGGTAGCTCAAAATGACGTTAAAACCTCACCTAAAAGACCCTCTATTACAGTGACTGAACCTTTAAAAAACAAGGCTCAGGGTTCATCCCACAATAAAAGAAACACACCTAAAAAAGATTTCAAACATAGCATTAAGTCATCTATGCATGGCATTACGCCGCGTATGTTTAATCGTAATGCATTGGCGGTGGTTGAAAAGCTACAACGCCAAGGTTATGAAGCCTATGTGGTCGGCGGCTGTTTGCGCGACTTATTGCTGGGTAAAAAACCGAAGGATTTTGATGTGGCGACCAATGCCCGTCCGGAACAAATCCAAGCGGTTTTTCAACGTCAATGTCGTTTGGTTGGACGTCGTTTTCGTTTGGCACATGTGATGTTTGGTCGTGAAATTATTGAAGTGGCGACGTTTCGCGCCGGCCATGCGGAACATCATAATGAAAAGCTTGCCAAGCAAAGCGAAGAGGGTATGCTGTTGCGTGATAACGTGTATGGCACCTTGGAACAAGATGCGGAACGCCGTGATTTCAGCGTAAACGCCCTCTATTACAATCCACAAGACAACACGCTAAAAGATTTCTTTAACGGTATTGAAGATTTAAAAAATGGAAAGTTGCGTTTAATTGGTGATCCGGTGACCCGTTATCAGGAAGATCCGGTACGCATGCTGCGCTCTATTCGCTTTATGGCGAAATTAGATATGTTTTTGGATAAACCAAGTGAAGCGCCAATTAAATCTCTTGCGCATTTACTCAAAAATATTCCACCGGCACGTTTATTTGAAGAAAGCTTGAAGTTATTGCAAAGCGGGCATGGTGTAAAAACATATCATTTATTGCGTCAATATGGCTTATTTGAACAACTGTTCCCGTTGTTGCCAACGTATTTCACTGAGCGTGAAGACAGCATGGCAGAAAAAATGATTTTGCGTGCGTTGACATCCACTGATGAACGCGTGGCAGATAAATTACCGATTAATCCTGCTTTCTTGTTTGCCGCATTCTTCTGGTATCCGTTGCGTGAAAGAGTCGAAATTCTGAAAAATGAAGGTGGCTTAAATAACAATGATGCCTATGCATTGGCCTCTAACGATTTGTTGGATGTGTTATGTAATGCCTTAGCTGTGCCTCGTCGTCACACCACGGTGATTCGTGATATTTGGTCGCTACAGTTGCAGTTCTTAAAACGCACACCAAAATCTGTACAACGTGCCATTGAGCAATCAAAATTCCGTGCGGGCTTTGATTTATTAGTGATGCGTGCTGAAATTGAGGGCGGTGAAGCCGTTGAATTGGCGGCATGGTGGCACGAATATCAATTTAGCAACGAAAGCCAACGACAAGATTTGGTGAAAGATCTGCCGAGTCAACCGAGAAAACGCAAATATCATCGTCGTAAACGGCATCATTCAGCGAAAAAGGTGAGTCATGGATAAGGTATATATTGCCTTAGGGAGCAATCTTGCGAATCCTCAGATGCAACTTATTTCTGCATTACAGGCGATGAATCAACTGCCTGGCTCAAGATTGGTGGCCGTGAGTTCTTTTTATAAAAGTAAGCCTCTTGGCCCACAAGATCAGCCTGATTATGTCAATGCTGTTGCTTGTTTGGAAACTTCGCTTGCACCTCTTGCATTGTTAGATGAATTACAGCGCATTGAACATGAGCAAGGTCGTGTGCGTCTGCGTCGTTGGGGAGAACGTACATTGGATTTGGATATGTTGCTTTACGCTGATCACATTATTCAGTCGGAACGCCTTACAGTGCCACATTATGATATGCACCAGCGTGAATTTGTGATTATTCCGTTGGCAGAAATCGCGCCACATCTTTCGTTGCCAAATGGGCAATCAATCCAAACGCTTGTGCAGAAATTTGCCGATCACCAAATGATGATTGTGAAGCACAAAAATGAAATTCACCTCAAAAACTGACCGCACTTTTCCCGTTGAATAAAAGACGATTTGGCCAAAAGAACGAATTTGTTCATTCAATCGTTTCGGTAAATAAAAAGGCTTTCATCACGAAAGCCTTTTCTTTTGCACCAAAGTGCGGTGTGTTTTTCAAGCGTTTTATTGTGTTGCTTGAATTGCTGTTAATGCAATGGTGTACACGATGTCATCAACCAACGCACCACGGGACAAGTCGTTCACCGGTTTGCGCATACCTTGGAGCATCGGGCCGATAGAAACAAGGTCGGCGGAACGTTGAACCGCTTTATAGGTGGTGTTACCGGTATTCAAATCTGGGAAGATGAATACGGTGGCTTGACCGGCAACCGGAGAATTTGGCGCTTTAGAGCGAGCCACATCTTCCATCACTGCCGCATCGTATTGTAATGGACCATCGATGAGTAAGTCAGGACGTTTTTCTTTCGCAATACGCGTCGCTTCTTTCACTTTTTCAACGTCTGCACCGCTACCGGAAGAGCCGGTAGAGTAGGAGATCATCGCCACTTTCGGCTCAATACCGAAGGATTTCGCCGATTCGGCAGATTGAATGGCAATTTCGGCTAGTTGCTCTGCGGTCGGATCCGGATTCACCGCGCAGTCACCGTAAACCAATACTTGATCCGGTAATAACATGAAGAAGATGGAAGAGATAATGGAGCTACCCGGTGCAGTTTTGATAATTTGCATCGGTGGGCGAATGGTGTTGGCTGTGGTGTGAACTGCGCCGGATACCAAGCCGTCCACTTCGTTGGCTTCTAACATCATGGTACCAAGTACAACATTGTCTTCCAATTGTTCACGTGCCATGGTTTCTGTCATGCCTTTGGCTTTACGTAATTCCACTAAACGTGCAACATAGTTTTCACGTACGCTTGCCGGGTCAACAACAGTGATGCCTTTGACTAATTTTACGCCTTGCGATTCGGCAACGCGTTTTACCTCTTCTGGATTTGCTAACAAGATACATTCTGCGATACCGCGTTCAGCACATAAGATGGCTGCTTTGATGGTACGTGGTTCATCCCCTTCCGGTAATACGATACGTTTATTCGCTGCACGGGCTAATTCTGTTAATTGGAAGCGGAATGCCGGTGGAGATAAACGACGTGAACGACTTGAAGCTTCTGCTAATCCATTAATGAAAGTGGTATCTAATTTTTCGCTGATGTAGCGTTTGATGTTTTCAATGCGTTCTTTATCGTCAACCGGTACTTCCAGATTAAAACTTTGTAAGCTTAATGCAGTTTGCCAAGTATTACCTTCAATACGGAAGACCGGTAATTTTTTGTTTTCAAAAACGTGTTGGCAAAGTTTCTTAATTTGCGGATCTAATTTGTAACCGCCGGTTAATAATAAACCACCGATTTCAATACCGTTAGACACCGCAAGGGCCGCTGCCACGATTACATCAGGGCGGTCAGCAGAAACCACGAGTAAGCTTCCGGCACGGAAGTGTTCCACCATATTTGGCAAACTTCTTGCGCAGAAAGTGATACCGCGAATACGACGGTTGACATCGCCTTCATTAAGAATGGATGCACCTAAATGTTTAATTAAATCAATGGCACGGGTTGCGATAAGATCGGCAGACCATGGAATACAAGCCAATAAGT
Organism: Aggregatibacter sp.; assembly: GCF_057314075.1. Lineage (NCBI taxonomy): Bacteria > Pseudomonadati > Pseudomonadota > Gammaproteobacteria > Pasteurellales > Pasteurellaceae > Aggregatibacter > Aggregatibacter sp. The sequence goes on from NZ_DBHLAR010000004.1 coordinate 85,359, forward strand.
TGAGCTGGCTTTGTGCAAATAATTTTACCAACTCGGATTCGCTGTTGTGGCTGTGTTGGAAAGAATCGAAAATTTCGCTTAAATCTGGGCGGGTTCTGCCGGATTCATCTACTGGCGCATTGAATTTGTTCACGATCACGCCAAGAAGATTTTTATTGTTTTGACCGCCAAATAGAGAAGCTGCGGCTTCAACACGTTCTTTTAATTGTGCCGGGGTTTCTGTGGCCGGTGCTGCAACTAATACGATTTCTGCATCAAGTGCTTGGGCGATTTCATAGTTAATGCTGTTGGCAAAAGGATGTTTACGGGTTGGAATCAAGCCTTCCACAATGACAATTTCATTGTTTTTAGCCAGACGTTGATGATTTTCAACGATTTTTTCTAATAAAACATCAGATTGATTCTGACCGATCAGTGATTCTGCCACGCTTAGCATAAATGGTTCAGTGGTTTCTAGGCCTGTATTAGTGCGTACGATAGCCGTTGTGCGGTCGATAATATCTTCACCGGTATTGGGTTGGGAAATGGGTTTCATGAAACCGACTTTGGCACCTTTTTGTTCAAGTGCATTGATTACACCAAGGCTTACGCTGGTTAAACCCACGCCGGTACTAATCGGAATTAAAATAATTGTACGAGACATAATTTACCTTCGATTGAAATAGAGGATGAAAAAGAAACTGCCGAATACATCGGCAGTTTATTGATTACGTTTTAGATACAAAGACGTGCGGTGTCTTGTGCGATCACTAATTCTTCATTGGTTGGAATCACCATGGCAATTGGGGTGTTGTCAGCGGTAATCACGCCTTCATTACCAAAACGGGCAGCCAAGTTTTTCTCATTATCCAATTTATAACCAAATAATTTTAAGTGCGCTAAGGTGAGTTCGCGTACGTGGGCAGAGTTTTCACCGATACCGCCGGTAAAGACGATGGCATCCAAACGCTCACCAATAACGGCCATGTAAGAGCCGATGTATTTCGCTAAACGGTAGCAATAAACGTCTAAGGCGCGTTTTGCCGGAATTTCTTTTTCGTAGTTATCTTCGGCATAACGGCAGTCGCTAGTGACTTCGGTTAAACCAAGCAAACCGGATTTTTTCGTTAAGGTGGTGTTGATTTCTTCAACGGACATGCCGAGGGTGTCATGCATGTAGAAAACGATAGCCGGGTCGATGTCACCACAACGGGTACCCATGACTAAACCTTCTAGCGGGGTTAAACCCATAGAAGTATCGATACATTCGCCATGACGAATCGCGGAAACAGAACCACCGTTACCTAAGTGGCACGTGATCACGTTGACTTTGTCTTCTGCCACGCCTAAACGTTTTGCTGCTTCACGGCTGACATAATAGTGGCTTGTACCGTGTGCACCGTAACGACGAACACCGTGTTCGCGATATAAAGAATAAGGTAATGCGTATAAGTACGCTTCTTCCGGCATGGTTTGATGGAATGCAGTGTCAAATACCACCACGTTTTTCTCTTTCAAATGCGGGAAGAGTTTGAATGCTTCTTTGATACCGATTAAGTGTGCCGGATTGTGTAATGGGGCAAATTGAATTGCATCTTCGATGCCTTTAACCACTTCATCAGTAACGATAACGGAAGAGGTGAATTTTTCACCGCCGTGTACGATACGGTGACCGATAGCAACAACGCCTTTTTGTAATTCAGGATCAAGCGAGAAAATGTTATTAACAACAAAATTTAACGCTTCGGCGTGAGCGGCACCGGCACCTAAATCAGCCTGTCCTTTTTCGCCGTGCAATTTCCATTTGATACGGGCTTCAGGTAAGTAAAACGCTTCGGCTAAGCCGGACAATTTTTCTTCGCCGGTGGCAGGATTCAAAATGGAAAATTTTAGTGAAGAACTACCACAGTTGAGGATTAGGACTAATTTTTCAGACATAAGCGACCTATACGGGTTTGAGTTAAACAAAATCCGTTCAAATAGTGAACGAATAATAGAAAATTAAACCGCCATAGAATACACCCTTCACCTTTTAAAATAAATTCTTAACATCAAAAAATGCGACTTGAATCAAAAAATTTAGCAATTTTTTTACATTTCGTAAGTGATTCATTTTTCCTGAAAAAAGATTACCAAAGAAGAGGTATGAATATGGAAAATTAAAAAATCCGTCGGTTTATGGTATGTTGAGCAACCTGACGTTGAGTTGACACAAAGGATAAGCATGACATGGGTTTTTATCGCACATTAAAAGTGGGACAACACTATTTAAATATTTGGCCTTTAGAGCCTAAATTAGGCGCTATCTTCCCCGAAAATCGTGTTATTAAAGCCACTTTATTTGCCCAGAAAATGATGCCGTTTCTTGCGGTATTATTTGTGGTGTGGCAGCAAATATATGCCCGAGGCGACAATATGGCGCTTGCTGTTGCCGTATTGAGTGCATTATTTGCGTTATGTTTGCCGCTACAAGGATTCTATTGGCTGGGTAAACGCGCACAAACGCCATTGTCCCCTCAAAGTGCGGTCGGTTTTCACCACGTTTTGGAAAAATTAAAAGAAAAGCAAGAAGTCATACCGAATTTTTCCGATAAGCCTACTTATTTGGATTTAGCCAATTTACTGAAAATGGCTCAGAAAAAATTACCACGGGATTTTTGGCAAGCTCTTTAATTCCCCGATTTTTTCTATATTCCCAAACATAACAATGGTATAGTGACGCCCCCTTGCTTCTTTTATGCAAAAGGGCGTTTTTTAGCGCGTAAATTTTTGCGCAAACGTTTTCGTTTTTTGCTAGAATACCGCCAGTTGCAAATAGAAGTGTCGTTTTCAACACTTTAGAGATGATTTGATGATTGATTATATTATTATCGGCATTATTGTTTTTTCCGTTCTTGTCAGCTTATTGCGCGGTTTCGTCCGCGAAGTGATGTCATTAGCCAGTTGGGTTGTGGCATTTTTTATTGCAAGTAATTTTTATGTGTATCTGGCGGGGTTATTAACCTCCATTGAATCCTTGTATATTCGTAACGGTGTCGCCATTGCGATCTTATTTATTGCCTCGTTGATTGTCGGCAGTATCGTGAATTATGTGTTAGGTCAGTTAGTGGATCGCACAGGTTTAAGTGGAACAGATCGTGTACTCGGTGCTTGTTTCGGGTTATTACGCGGTGTTCTGATTGTGGCGGCGATGTTATTTTTCTTGGATACATTCACCGCATCAAATCAAAGTGATTGGTGGAAAGAGTCAAAATTAATACCGCACTTTCGTTTTGTGGTGGATTGGTTCTTCCAACAGATACAAGCCAATTCCAGTTTTTTAAATTCAACCTTGAATTTGGAGCAAGTAACTACACCGGCTTCAAATCCAACCCCAACTTCAACGCAGAATCAGTAGAGGAACAACGTGTATGTGCGGTATTGTCGGTATTGTCAGCCAAACCCCGGTAAATCAAGCCATTTATGATGCCTTAACGGTATTACAACATCGTGGGCAGGATGCGGCGGGCATTGTCACCATTGATGACGAAAATCGCTTTCGTTTGCGTAAGGCAAACGGCCTGGTGAGTGATGTGTTTCAACAAGTGCATATGTTGCGCTTGGCGGGCAATACCGGTATCGGTCATGTACGCTATCCGACAGCAGGAAGTTCCAGCGTTTCTGAAGCACAGCCGTTTTATGTAAACTCGCCTTATGGCTTAACCTTGGTACATAACGGAAATTTGACCAATTCATTGGAATTAAAAGAGAAATTATTTAATCTTGCACGCCGTCACGTCAATACGAATTCTGATTCGGAACTTTTACTGAATATTTTGGCATACCATTTGGATCAACCGCAAAAATACGCGTTAACACCGCAAGATATTTTTAATGCAGTGAAACAAACCCATGAAGATATTCGTGGCGCGTATGCCTGTATTGCGATGATCATTGACCATGGCATGGTGGCGTTTCGTGATCCCCATGGTATTCGTCCTTTGGTGTTAGGTAAACGTGAAGAGCATGGCAAAACTGAGTATATGTTCGCTTCGGAAAGCGTGGCGTTAGATGTTGTGGGATTTGAGTTTGTGCGTGATGTGGTGCCGGGAGAAGCCATTTTTATTACGTTCAATGGTGAGTTGTATGCACAACAATGTGCTGACAATCCTGTGTTAACGCCGTGTATTTTTGAATATGTCTATTTTGCCCGTCCGGATTCTTGCATTGATGGTGTTTCCGTGTATGCCGCCCGCGTGCATATGGGGCAACGTTTAGGCGAAAAAATTGCTCGTGAATGGCAAGATATCGACATTGATGTCGTGATCCCTGTGCCGGAAACCTCAAATGATATTGCATTGCGCATTGCCAACGTATTAAACAAACCTTATCGCCAAGGCTTTGTCAAAAACCGTTATGTCGGTCGCACATTCATTATGCCGGGACAAGCGCAGCGCGTCAGTTCGGTTCGCCGTAAATTAAATACCATTGCCGCAGAGTTTAAAGGCAAAAATGTCTTGTTGGTGGATGATTCCATCGTGCGGGGAACCACCTCTGAACAAATTGTGGAGATGGCTCGCGCAGCCGGCGCGAAAAAAGTGTATTTTGCTTCCGCCGCACCAGAAATTCGCTATCCGAATGTGTATGGCATCGATATGCCAACACGCAGCGAATTAATCGCCTATAAACGTAATACCGATGAAATCGCCAAACTGATTGGTGTTGATAAATTAGTGTTCCAAGACTTAGCGGATTTAACCGGTTCCGTACAACAAGAAAATCCGGCTATTCAAGCATTTGATTGCTCGGTGTTTACCGGCTGTTATGTTACCGGCGATATTACAGAAGCCTATTTAGATAATATTGCTGAGCAACGTAATGATGCGGCAAAGAAAAAACGCGAAAAGGATTCTTCTAATCTTGAAATGCACAATGAGAGATAAAAAGACTTTCGTTGTTAAAATAAACGGCGCATTAGGCGCCGTTTTTTAAGATAATGGATTGCTTATGATTTAAATAGAGAGATAAAAGTGCGGTGGATTTTAAAGGTTATTTTTAAAATGAGGAAGCGGGCGTTTTAAAATAGGTTAATGAAAAATAATAATTTTTGATTTTTGAAACGGCACGTGTCAGAGAATGCGTGCCGTTGCTTATTTGTAGCCTATTGCAGTGATTTACATGCTGCTATTCGGCAATTTAACTTCTCTCACCGACATGGTCATTCCATCAATCAACAACAATCTGCCACATAAATTCTTGCCGATTTTTAACCGCACTTTGATGGCTTCCAAGGCTTGAATAGAACCAACTAAGCCGACAATCGGTGCCAACACACCGGCTTCTACACAGCTTAACGCGTTGTCGCCGAATAAGCGGCTGAGGGTGTGATAGGTTGGCGTGTTGTCTTCATAAGTGAAAACGGAAACCTGTCCTTCCATACGAATTGCCGCACCGGAAATGAGTGGGATTTTATGGGCGGCACAAGCTAAATCTAATTGATTGCGAGTGGTGACATTGTCAGTGCAATCCAACACCACATCAAATTTTCCAACCAAGTCGTGAAGTTGTTGCTCATCCAATAGTTGATGGATTGCATTGACCTCAATATGTGGATTTAAACGTTGCAGGGAGAGTTTCGCCGATTCCACTTTTGGCATCCCAAGGCGACTGTCATCATGTAAGACTTGGCGTTGTAAATTGGATAAATCCACGGTGTCGAAATCGAGTAAAGTTAAATGTCCCACACCGGCAACGGCCAAATATTGGCTGGCAGCACAACCTAATCCGCCGAGACCGACAATCAGCATTTTTGTATTCTTTAGCGTTTCCTGCCCGTCAAAATCAATGTCCTTCAACACGATTTGACGGTTGTAACGCAATTCTTCCTGATGGCTTAATTCCATAGCAAACTCAATGTATTAGCGTAATAAATCGTTAAACGGTTCGATGGTGACAGTTTCGCCTGCAACAACGTTGCCACGCTCTTGTTCTAACACGATAAAACAGTTGCTTTTCACAAAGGAGCTAAACAAATGTGAGCCTTGGAAGCCTACCGGTTGTACTTCAATTTGACCTTGTGCATTGAGTTGATAGAAACCCCGTTGGAAGTCTAAGCGTCCCGGTGCTTTTTTCAGATTGCTCGCCGCAATGGCCGGTAAACGCATTGGGGCTTTCCATTGACTGTAACCGCTCAATTTGGCGATAGCCGGTTGTACTAATTGATAGAAGGTCACTAAGGCTGATACCGGATTGCCTGGCAAGCCACAGAACCAGGCTTTTTCTAATTTACCAAAAGCAAAAGGTTTGCCCGGTTTAATGGCGATTTTCCAGAAATTGATTTTGCCGACTTTTTCTAAAATATGTTTGGTGAAATCCGCTTCGCCCACAGACACGCCGCCACTGGTGATCACTAAATCCGCTTGTTGTTGGGCTTCCAAAAAGGCTTTTTCAAATTGTGCTTCGTTATCCGGTAAAATGCCGAAATCCAATACGTCGCAATTGAGTTTTTCTAACAACAGTTTTACGGTGAAACGGTTCGTATCATAAATTTGACCGGCTTGTAACGGTTGACCGACCGGAACCAGCTCATCGCCGGTAGAAAGCACGGCCACTTTTAAACGTGGAAACACAGCCACTTTTTCAATGCCGAGAGAGGCGAGCAAAGGCAAGGAGACCGCGTTTAATAATGCGCCTTGTTGTAATACCACATCGCCCAGTTTCACATCTTCACCAATACGGCGAATGTTTTGACCCAATTTAGGCAGGCTAGTAAACGTTACTGAGCCATCATCGTTCACTTGAACCTCTTCTTGCATCACCACCGCATCAGCGCCTTGTGGAATCATCGCACCGGTCATAATTCTGACCGCACTTTGTGCCGTCCATTCTCCCTCAAAAGGTGCACCGGCAAAGGCTTTCCCGGCAACAGAGAGTGTCATGGATTGTTGTAAATCCGCCAACCGTACGGCATAACCGTCCATGGCGGAATTATCGAAAGAAGGCACGTTAATCGGAGAAATGACATTTTCAGCACAAATTCGTTGAGTGGCTTGATGTATCGGCAGCACTTCCATACCTGTTGGTGAAGGAAGTTGATTTAACATTTGTTCAAGTGCTTGGGATAGCGGCAACATACGGAATCCTTGTAAGAATAAAAAAGTGCGGTCATTATACTCGGGCTTTTGGATGTTTCAAAAAATACTTGTAAGAGAACGGGTTGAAATGGGTTTTAAATAAAACTTTTCATGGTGGCTAGTCATTATCTTCATTTTATTATTGTCGGTGATTTTGTTAAAATGCGACATTATTTTTATTGGGAGCAGTAAATGAACGATATTTCACCTGAAGCAGAGAAAGTCCGCACGGCACTGGTTCAGAAAGGAATTGAAACACCGATGGCGGTGTTGAATGAAACAAAATATGCACGCCGCACAAAAATCGAACAACACATGCGCGAAGTTTTGCGTTTAATCGGTTTAGATTTAAATGACGACAGCATTGAAGAAACCCCGTCACGTCTTGCAAAAATGTTTGTAGATGAAATCTTCAGTGGCTTGGATTACGCTAATTTTCCTAAGATTACTAATATTACTAACCGTATGAAAGTTAGCGAAATGGTGCTAGTGAATGATGTCACATTAACCAGTACATGTGAGCATCATTTCGTGACCATCGATGGTAAGGTTTCTGTGGCCTATTACCCGAAAAAATGGGTCATCGGTTTATCTAAAATTAATCGCGTAGTGTCTTTTTTTGCTCAACGCCCTCAAGTACAAGAGCGTTTAACAGAGCAAATTTTATTGGCATTCCAAACGATTTTAGAAACAGAGGATGTTGCTGTGTATGTGAAAGCGACCCATTTCTGTGTGAAATGTCGTGGCATTAAAGATGCAAACAGTTATACCGTCACTTCTGCGTTTGGTGGTGTGTTCTTAGAAGATCGCGAAACCCGTAAAGAATTTTTGAGTTTGATTAATAAATAATCTTGCGACGGATTCGTCGGTCGCTCAATTAAATTAAAAGTGCGGTGGATTTTAGAGGCGTTTTAAAACGTTTGAAAAATCCACTGCACTTTTTTTAGTTTTAGTCGGTTACATTAATCTTGATAGAGCGCGTTATACACGCCGCTTTCAAATTGCACTAACGGAGCTCGTTTGGTTTTACTTTCTAAATCGCCCGTAGAATATCCATTGATGAATTGTACGAACGCCACTTTTTCACCACGTGCGTTGGTGAGGTAGCCTGCCAAGTTATATACGCCTTTTAATGCCCCGGTTTTGGCTATCACATTTTTTATTAACGGCGGATTGATTAAAGAACCGCGTCCGCTCAATGTGCCATCAACACCGGCAATCGGGAAGGTGTCTAGCAAATGTAATTTGTCTTCATTTTTAGCGATGTAGTCCAACACCTGCAACATGGTTTGTGGTGCGACCAAATTATGGCGGGAAAGCCCGGAACCGTCAGCAATAATGCTGTTACCGAATTTAATGCCTACCTGCGATAACAGGCTTTTCATGGCTAATGTTCCCAATTGGAAGGATGCAGGGCGCTTGTATTTATGATAAGCGATAGTACGGAATAAGGCATCGGCAATTTGGTTATCGGATTTTTTCATCATTTTCTTGATGAGTTCTGGCAACGGTTTCGAAAGATGTTGTGCTAAAACCTGTCCTTGTTGCTGACGATAGGGTTGTTGCACTTGACCGTTAAATTCAATGTTCAGGTGTTTTAGCTGACGTTGAATAATTGCCGCAGCGTAAGCATCAGGGTCTTGTACGGCAAAACTCAACCCGAAAGGCTTGGCTTGGCGTGCCAAACAGCCTTTCACTTGATAGCGGTTATTGTCGTGTACCACCGCATCTAATTGGCAATAGCCGGCTTCCTCTTTACCTGCCACATAAACCTGTCCAAACACTTGAATAGGATACTGTGACGGCACGTTAAATTTGACTTGTTGTCCTTCCGGTAGGTTCGCATCAATATCCACATAGAAACAGTTATTATCAATGTTTACCGCCGCAGGTGGAGAATTAAAACACATGGTCAGATCGTTCCAAATCCAACCTAAACCGCGATCATGGCCGGTAAACACAGAGGTATCCAAGATAAGATTGCCGGTGATTTTATTGATGTTTTGTTTTTTTAATTCTGCGAATAAGTTGAATAATTGGCCGCTGGTGAGATCAGGGTCTCCTGTGAAACGTACGATTAAGTCGCCGTTGAGTTGACCATTTTGCACTTTTCCGTTGGTTAAAAGTGCGGTCTGAAATTGAAATGAATCGCCGAGCGCTAATTTTGCCGCCAACGCGGTGAACACTTTTTGTGTACTGGCGGGTAACATGAAGGTTTGCCCTTGATAGTCGGCGACAATCTTATTTTGATTAATGTTTTTGGCGATAAAAGCCAAATTTGCACCCTCTGGTAGTTTGTCGAGGTAATTGTTTACATCAACATTGGCAAAAGTCGAAGTGGTTGCTGTTAAGCCAAGGAGAAAACAGATTTTTTTGAACATACGAAATGAGTAAAACTGACACATAATTTAGACTTGAGGTTGCTATTTTTTTTCAGGCGAACAATAATAGTACGCGAATACGCGGGAGTAAATGCTTTTCTCCCTCTATAACGGATTAATTTATGCTGTGGAATCCCTGGGATTCCACGGTTTTTCTTTTGTTTAAATTTAGGGAAAAGAAGAATGCAACAAATTCCAATGACCGTTCGTGGCGCGCAATTATTGCGCGAAGAACTGGATTATTTGAAGAATGAACGTCGCCCGGAAATTATCAAAGCCATTGCAGAAGCACGTGAACATGGCGACTTAAAAGAGAATGCGGAATATCATGCAGCGCGTGAACAACAAGGTTTCTGTGAAGGGCGTATCCAAGAAATCGAAGGTAAACTTGGTAACAGCCAAGTCATTGATGTCACCAAAATTCCTAATAACGGTAAAGTGATCTTTGGTGCAACCGTGGTGTTGTTTAATACTAATACAGATGAAGAAGTGACTTATCGTATTGTGGGCGATGATGAAGCTGACATTAAAAACGGGTTGATTTCTGTGAATTCGCCGATTGCACGCGGTTTGGTGGGTAAAGAAGTGGACGATGTCGTCAATATTGCTACGCCGGGCGGTGCGGTTGAATTTGAAATTATTGAAGTAGAGTATGTGTAATTTTCTTCTTTATCAATAACAAAAAAGGCAGTTAAATAACTGCCTTTTTTCATGTTTGCGTTTTGTCCTATTTGCGCGGAAGCTGAATTTTATTGTCTTCACTTGGGCGATACAACACTAATACATGACCGATAGTTTGTACTTCCGCAGCACCGGTTTCACGCACGATAGCATTAATAATCAATTGTTTGGTTTCGCGATCAGAACCGTTGATTTTCACTTTAATCAATTCGTGATGATTGAGCGACAAATCAATTTCCGCCAACACGCCTTCCGTTAAACCATTGCCACCGAGCATGACGACCGGGCTTAAATGGTGGGCGAGGCTTTTTAAATATTGTTTTTGTTTGGTTGATAATGTAATTGACATAATAATCTCGTTGAAAAATTTGATGGCTGATTCTAAAGCAAAACGGGCGTTTTAGCCAATAAATTCTGATGAAAAAACGCCACTAAAAACCACCGCACTTTTAGGCTTCTTTCTGCGCCAAATAACGTTCCACCGTATCCACAATAGCTTGCGTTTGCGGATCGATTTCAATATTGACTTTGTTACCGATGTCTTTCTTGTCGATCAATGTACGATGAATTGTTTCCGGAATGAGATTCACGCAGAAGCTTTGTTCACGGACTTCACCGATGGTTAAACTAATGCCATCCACGGCAATAAAGCCTTTGGTTAACACATATTTCATCATGGTTTTATTCGGCAGTTGGAACCAAATTTGCAGGTTGTTTTCGGACGGAATGCGTTCAATGATGTCTGCGGTGCAATACACATGGCCGGATAAAATATGTCCACCGATTTCTGTACCCATTTGCATGGCGCGCTCGATATTCACAAAATCGCCGATCTTTAACTCGCCCAAATTAGTGATTTTCAAGGTTTCTTGCATTAAGTCGAAACTCACCAAATTGCCTTTGATTTCCGTGACAGTTAAACACACGCCGTTGTGCGCAACAGACGCACCGATTTGTAATCCTTTCAGCATTTCTTGTGGCATTTCCACCACGTGTGTTCTAAAATTAGTCCCTTCTGTAATAGCCTTAATTTGTGCCGTACCTTGCACAATGCCTGTAAACATAATGACCTCGACATCTATTTATTTATGAATGTAAACTTCGTCAAAGAATATCATATTGAAGCCAAAAAATTAATTGCTATCGCCATACCGATTTTACTTGCACAAATTGCGCAAAATTCCATGGGCATGGTGGATACTATCATGGCAGGACGCGTGAGTGCAGCGGACATGGCCGCCATTTCCGTGGGTGCCTCCATTTGGTTGCCGTTGGTGTTATTCGGGCACGGTTTGCTACTTGCCTTGCCGCCGACCATTTCCTATTTGAATGGCTCCGGTCAGCGTAAACGGATTGCTCATCAGGTACGTCAAGGCATCTGGATTGTGTTCTTTAGCTGCATTCCGCTCGGTTTATTGATTTATCACAGTGATGTTGTCTTACAAAACATGGAGATGGAACCTCGTTTGGCGGAGATCACAAGTGGCTATTTACACGCCATGGTTTGGGGCTTGCCTGGCTATTTGTTGATGGTGAATTTTCGTTGTTTAAATGACGGCATTGCCAAAACCAAGCCTGCCATGGTGATTACGTTCCTCGGTTTAATGCTCAATATTCCGCTGAACTATATGTTTATTTACGGCAAGTTCGGTGTGCCGGCATTCGGTGCCGTAGGCTGTGGTATTGCCACGGCAATCGTGAACTGGATGATGTGCTTTTTCATGGTGGTTTATTGTATTCGCGCGAAGAATCAGCGGGATCTCAAGGTATTTGAGCATATTTTGGAACGCCCAAATCCGACAACCTTACTGAAATTGTTAAAACTGGGTTTTCCCATTGCAGTGGCGCTGTGCTGTGAAGTGGCGCTATTCGCATTAACGTCTTTGCTTCTATCGCCGCTTGGCGCGCATGTGGTGGCAAGCCATCAAATTGCATTAAACACCAGTTCGTTTATCTTTATGTTGCCGATGTCGATTGGCATGGCAACCACGATCCTCGTAGGGCAACGGTTAGGCGAAAAATCACCGCATGGGGCAAAATTGGTGGCCTATTCCGCCTTGGCTGTGGGATTATCGGTTGCGATCGTGACTGCCTTTTTAACGGTGATTTTGCGCGAGCATATCGCAGCTATTTTTGTGAAAGACATTGATGTGATTGCCATGGCAGGCACATTATTATTAATTGCCGCCTTATACCAATTTTCTGACACGGTGCAAGTGATTATTGGAGGCGTGTTGCGTGGGTATAAAGACACGAAGGCCATTTTGTACATCACGCTATTTTGCTACTGGGTGGTCGGCATGCCACTGGGTTACACTTTGGCGCGCACTGATGTGATCATTACCGGTGGCATTGCAGCAAAAGGGTTTTGGATTGCCTTTATCGTGAGTTTAACCTTAGCCGCCATTTTATTAATTTATCGTCTTCGAAAAATTCAGCGTTTGCCGGACGAAGTATTGTTAGCACGCTTAGAAAAATTGAAATAAGACACTGCCTGTTACTGTTGTAACAGGCTTTTTTATCTAAAGTGCGGTGGTTTTTTAACATGTTTTAATGATTTTTCAAAAGAGAATAATTCTCTTTTTCAGCTAAAACTTTTCAGCTATAATGCCGCCGTTTTTTAACTCGAAAAGGTAATGTTATGAAATTTAAATTAAGCGTGATTTCCACCGCACTTTTAACGGCGGTATCCATGTCAGCTTATGCGGAAAATAAAACAGAAAATCTTGAACAAATTAATGTGGAAGATACCGGCATTAAGCAAAACGGTTATCAAACCACCGGGACGTCTGTGGTCTCAAAAGCTGAAGTGCCTGTATTGGATACACCGAACACGGTGAATATTCTTTCCACCCAATTATTAAAAGATCGCAAACCTGAATCCTTAATTGATGCGCTTTACAATGTGAGTGGCGTTAGTCAAGCCAATACCCTAGGCGGCATGTTTGATTCCATTCAAAAACGCGGTTTTGGCGGCAATCGTGATAACTCAATTATGCGTAACGGCTTGCAGGCCGGCCCAGCCAAAAACTTTAGTGCTACCACGGAAACCGTTGAAGTTTTAAAAGGCCCAGCCTCTGTGCTTTATGGTATTCAAGATCCAGGCGGTGTCGTTAATATTGTGACGAAAAAACCACATCAAACACCGAAATATGTGGTTGGTGGCACATTGGGAAATCATAGTTTGTGGGGAACACAAGTGGATTTTACCGGCGGCTTAGGTAACGGCTTTGCTTATCGTTTTATTTATGACAAACAAGAAAAAAATTATTGGCGTAATTTCGGCAAAGTTAAAAACACCACTTACGCGCCTTCTCTTTCTTGGGAAAATGACGCTACCAAAGTCTTAGTGGCGTATGAACATAAAGATATTCTTGAGCCATTTGATCGTGGGACGAATTTATTAACGGCGACAAATTCTCTGCCGAATATTCCGGTCTCCCGCCGTTTAGATGAGCCGAATAATGAAACCACGGCAAAAACCGATAACATTGATTTTAAAGTTGAGCATAAACTTAACGATAACTGGAAGTTAAACGCCGGTTATAACTATGCCCGTTATGAATATTTCTATCATCAAGCGCGTATTTCAAATATCAATGTTGCAGACACAGCGATTCCTGCGGTTAAAAATAAAAAAGGTGTGATTACCTCTCCGGAATTAAAAGCACGTCATGTGCGCCGTGCCATTGAGCAACAACAAGGCGATCAACGCGTGCATAGCGGAACCTTAAATATTGTCGGTGAATTCGGTATCGGTAATATTGCCAACCGTTTTGTGGTCGGTGTGGACGCGATGCGTAATATTCGTGAGATTGGTCCGATTTATAACCAAGGCATCATGGATTCTGACCTTAGCATTGATCATCCAAACTATACCAATCCGGTGGCACAGAAGAAAAACGGCAACGGCAATGCCTATCAATATAACCATCTAAAAACCCTTGGCGTTTATGTTCAGGATACAGCCTATTTAACGGATAGCGTTATTGTTACCGGCGGTTTGCGTTATGAATATTTTGACCAATTTGCCGGTCGCCATTGCTTAAATGCGGCGAATTGTGATCTGTCAAAAGGACAAAGCTTAACGAAGACCGGTAATACGGATCAGCACGCTGGTAAGTTACTTTATCAGTTAGGGGCAGTGTATAAATTTACACCTGATCTTGCCACTTTTGCTAATTACTCGGAATCTTTCCGTCCGCAAATGAGCGTTGTCACCCCCGTGAACGGGGATTTGAAACCGGAACAAGGTAAATCCATTGAAATGGGGGTGAAGTATGAAAATGCCGATTTTAACGCCATGGTGTCTTTATTTAATATTAATAAACGCAATGTGGCAGAAACGGTAGGCAGCGGCGCCAATGCGGAGTTAAACATTGTTGGTAAACAACGCTCTCGTGGTGTTGAATTTGATTTAAATGGCCAACTTACCGAACGCTTGAGTGCCGCCGCGAACTATACTTACACGAAAGTGAAATCCCTAGAAAATGCAAGATACCCAGAGGCAGTGAATCAACAGCTTTCCGGCGTACCGAAACATCAAGCTTCTTTATTCTTGGCTTACAATGTGGGGGAATTTGATTTCGGTAATATCCGTGTTGGCAGTGGTGCACGCTATTTAGGTTCTTGGTATGCTTATACCAATAACTACGCGAAATCGTATAAAATTCCACATGCCGTGGTGTATGACGCCTTCATTGCCTACGATACCAAAATCTCCGGTAAGAAAGTGTCATTCCAACTTAACGGTAAAAACTTAACGGATAAAACCTACTTCCCATCTACTTCAGGCAATGCAACAAACACGCTGATTCCTGTGGCGTTGGGTTATGGACGTGAGTTTATCTTTAATACCAAAGTGGAATTCTAATTAAATACATTCATCCCTAAAGGGCGTTTAACGCCCTTTCTTTTTGGATATTCAAATGGATTGGCAAACAGAAGTTAATAATAGTTTATCTTGGATTTTGACCGCACTTTTGGGCGTGTCGGCGGTGTTGGCAGTATTGGCATTGGCGCTTAAACGAACAGACTTCGGGCAACGCTTTTGGCTGATTACACAGCCCTGTGTGCACACCTCTTCGGCATACAAAATCATCGGTTTGCTTTTATTATTGCTGACGTTGATTTTGCTGGAAGTACGCATCAGCGTGCTGAATTCTTTTTTCTATAATGGGCTTTATACCTCATTACAAGAACAAAAGCCTGATGCGTTCTGGTTCTTTGCCAGTTTGAATGCGTTGTTGGTGATGTTCAAAATCGTGCATTCTATTATTAATTATTTTGTACGCCAGCTGTTTGAAATTCGTTGGTTAGAAAAACTGAATAATGAAATGGTGATGCGTTGGTTGCGCCATAAAACGTATTATCGTCTGAAATACGAAAAAGAATTGCCGGATAACATCGATCAACGTATCGAACAAGATGCCCGCGAATTTATTAGTGGCACGGTTACTATGTTGCAAGGCTTGATTAATTCCGTAATGTCCACTATTGAATTTACGATTATTCTGTGGGGGTTGTCAGGAATATTGATGTTGCTTGGCGTTTCCATTCCGAAAGGCGTGGTGTTCTTTATTTATATTTTTATTATCGTTGCCACCGCCCTTTCTGTTTGGATTGGGCATCCGTTGATTAAATTGAATTTTGATAAAGAACGATTAAATGGAGATTACCGCTATTCTCTGATTCGCGTCCGTGATAACGCAGAAAGTATTGCGTTTTACGGTGGTGAAGCAAAAGAGCGGTCAAATTTACAAGCGAAATTTCACGCTATTATTCACAATCGCTGGGTGATTGTGCGCCGCATGTTGGGATTGGATGGATTTAATACCGGCGTGACGCAAATTGCCATGATTCTGCCACTCATGTTGCAAGCGCCACGTTTCTTTGCCGGGCTGGTGAAATTAGGCGATATGCACCAAACGGTGCAAGCCTTCAATCGTCTTATGCGTGCGTTGTCTTTTTTTCGTTTGTTCTATGAAGAATTCACCTTGTATCAAGCGCGCCTCAACCGTTTATATGGTTTCTTTACGAAATTAGATGAATTGGAGGGGACTGAAATTCATCAACCGGTGGAGTGTGCTAATAAGGTATCGTTACATCATTTCGGCATTAAAGATGGAAACGGAAAAGTCTTATTGAAGGATCTGAACGTGGATTTGCAAAATGGCGATGCCTTGCTTATTCAAGGCCCGTCAGGTGCAGGAAAAACCTCGTTACTCAAAGCTATTGCGGGGATTTATCCGTTTGATACGGAAGGTCGGGTAGAGCGTCCGTGTAGCAACAGTCTGTTTTTGCCACAACGCCCGTATATGCCGCAAGGCACGTTACGCGAAGCGATTTGTTACCCGAATATTGAGCCCAAACGTGGCGAATTGGAGTTGGCAATGGAGCAGTGCCGTTTGAGCAAATACATTCCGTCTTTAAATGAGGTGAATGATTGGCAAGCAGTTCTTTCACCGGGAGAATTGCAACGAGTGGCGTTTATCCGCATTATTTTGATGAAACCGGATGTGATTTTTTTAGACGAAACCACATCGGCACTGGACGAACCGACGGAAGCATTGCTGTATAAAATTATCCGCAGCCGTTTCCCAAACATGATTATTCTCAGTGTCGGGCATCGTTGTACGTTGCAACAATTTCATAACAAGCAGTTAGTGCTGTAAAAGTACGGTGATATTTTAGGACAATTTTTTGGGGGAAACATTAAAAAATATTTCCCCTCATTTTTGAGCGAGGGGAGAGGCTTGGGGTTAAATAATAAAAACGTGCTGAAAATCGACCGCACTTTTATCCTTCATCCACAATGTCCACAAATTGCGCATTTAAGATCTTTGCTAGATCTTGCGGAGCGAGCTCCACGCTTAGGCCGCGTTTGCCGCCGGAAACATAAATGTGATCAAAGTTTAAGGCGGAATGTTCAATGACCGTGCTTACCCGTTTCTTTTGACCTAATGGACTGATGCCACCTACCAGATAGCCTGTACTTTTTTGGGCGGCGTCTTTGTCTGC
Source organism: Aggregatibacter sp. (assembly GCF_057314075.1). Classification (NCBI taxonomy): domain Bacteria; kingdom Pseudomonadati; phylum Pseudomonadota; class Gammaproteobacteria; order Pasteurellales; family Pasteurellaceae; genus Aggregatibacter; species Aggregatibacter sp. The sequence continues at coordinate 102,532 of NZ_DBHLAR010000004.1, forward strand.
CATCTCTACTTTTTTTACACCGAGGGCTTTCGCGGCTTTTTTCAAACTTAACATGTGGCTGGTCGGTAAGACGAAACAGGCGAGCTTTTTCTGATCACCGTTTTCTGCCACTAATAAGGTTTTGAAAGATTGGTCGGGATTGATGCCTAATTTTTCAGCGGCTTCATCGCCAAAATGCGTATTGTCAGGATCGTGATCGTAGTGATGTAACGTGAAAGGCACCTTGTGTTTTTTCAGTAAGTCAATCGCCGGTGTCATTGTATTTCCTCATGATAATTCAGTAAAATGTAGCCCGTTTATTTTACTGCGGAGAAAAAAATGAGTACAAGTTTAAATGTCGCCCTTGTCGCGGAATTTGATTTATGCGAGAAGTTGGCAGAGGCGTTAGAGCAGAGTTGTTTAGATATTGAGAAATTGTCCGTCGTTGAACTTTTCCCTTTCAGTGAAGAACAAGGCGTTCGGTTTAATAATAAAAGTGTTGAACAACTTCCGTTAGACGAAACGGAATGGTCAGATTTCAATTATGTTTTCTTTGCCGGCGATGTAACGCATGCCGCGCATATGGCTAAAGCGGCGCAAGCGGGTTGTGTCGTGATTGATTTGAAAGGTGTGTGTGCCTCGTTAAATGATGTGCCGTTGATTGTGCCAAATATTAATGATGAACAGTTAGTTGTATTACAACGTAACATTGTTTCGTTACCAGATCCGCAAGTCACTCAATTTGTTTTCTCTGTGTCACAATTTGCCCGCGAAAATACGCTTTCTCAGGTGTTGGTCACCTCCTTATTACCGGCATCTTATATCGATAGTGATACCGTGAATAAACTGGCTGGGCAAACGGCGCAGTTGTTAAACGGTATCCCGTTAGACGAAGAACAACAACGCTTGGCGTTTGATGTGTTCCCGTCTCCGAAATCAACGGCAAGTCTTACTGCGCAAGTAGAGAAAATTTTTCCTCAATTATCGAATGTGATTTTCCATCAAGTGCAAGTACCGGTATTTTATGGCATGGCGCAAATGGTGACGTTGCGTTCAGAGTATGAATTTGATGCGCAAGCACAGCTTCAAGCATGGCAAGCTAATAAGCTTGTGGATTATCGTGAGGCCTCTGCATTGACACCGGTCACAAGTGGCGAAACGGAAGCCGGTGAAGAATCTAAATTACATATTGGCGGCTTAACTGCACTCGAAAACGGCATACAATTTTGGTTGGTTGCCGATGAGCAACGCTTTGATATTGCGTTGCTTGGTGTGAAATTGGCGGAATTGGTGTATCAAAAAGGATATTAGTTTAAGTTAAAAGTGCGGTAGAAATTTACCGCACTTTTTTATTGTTAGAGAATTCATCATGTTTTTATTTTCAAAAATCAGAAGTGCAATCAATAAATATCACAGACGATCTATTAATCGCGAATTAAGAGAACGATTACAAAATCACGGGATGTCTGTGCTGTCGAGTAATTGTGTTGGTGCGTTCATTTTGCACGATTTAAACGAGCCGTTTAATTCGCCTTTTGTGAATTTATTTATTAAACCGCGGGATTTTATTTGTTACTTGCAAAATATGTCCCATTATCATCAGCAAACCTTAGTATTTAAGCCGAGTGATAAAGCGTATCCCATTGGTTGGTTGGACGACATTCCCATTCATTTTATGCATTACCGCAGCGAGCAGGAAGCTCAAGAAAAATGGGAAAACCGTTTAAAACGTGTCAATTTGGATAATTTATTTATCATGATGACGGATAAAGACAGCCCTCAAGGTATGATTGAAGAAGAGCTTGAAGCCTTTGATCGCTTACCCTTTAAAAATAAAGTGGTGTTTACCCATAAACCTTATCCGCACTTGAAATCGGCGTTTTATATTCGTGGTTTTGAGCAAGATGATCAGGTGGGCGATTTATTCGCATTCTCTGGTTGGAACGGCAAAAAATATTACGATCAATTTGATTACGTAGCCTGGTTTAACCAAGCTTAAATGAAATTTACGATAACAAGAGAATAAAAAAGTGCGGTGGATTTTCACCGCACTTTTTTCATGGTGAGTGAATTTAATTTTCCATTAATTGTTTAATTTGCGCCGTGCCTAAATGCCCCGGTAAAGTTTTTTGAAGGGTGAAATTGGCATCCAATATTAAACTGGACGGATAACCGCGTACTTTTCCGCGTTTAATGACTTCGCCGCTTTCATCAAGCAATACAATGATGTTTTTGTAATCCAACCCTTTGTACCACTCAATGAAATCTTGGGTTTCCTTTTCGCCTTTGGCTCCCGGAGAAACGATGGTGATCACATCAAAGTTTTTATTTTGATCGGCACTAAGTTCGTTAATTTCTGCTAAACCGGCAAGACAAATCGGGCACCAAGACGCCCAAGTTTTGACGTAAACCGGTTTGCCTTTGGTGGTCACTTGATCGAGCGTGACCACGTTATTATTTAAGTCTTTAAATTGAACGTCTTTCAATGTGTTTTCTCCTTCAGCAACGCTATTTAAGCTGAATGCGAGTAAGAATAATGCAATAATTTTTTTCATCGTTAATATTTCCTTTTATTGTAAGTTATTGGTGATGAGTAAAACGCCCATGACGATAATTAATACTCCACCGACAATTTTGAATTTACCCAAGTGTTTATTCAGTGCTTTGCTGCGTTTGAGCAGTTCTTGGGAAAATAAAGAGAACAGCACAAACGGGGTAGCCAAACCGAGTACATAAACCAACATCATTCCTGCGCCATATAATGCAGATCCTTCGTCACCGGAAAGTGCCAACACGGAAGCCAAAATCGGGCCGATACAAGGTGTCCAACCAAGACTAAATGTCAGCCCTAAGAAGAAGGCTTCAAAGGAGGCACTTTTGCCTTCGGTTTTTACTTCTACCACTTTGGTTCTTTCTAAGAAATTCAACTTGATAATACCTAATTGGTGAATCCCTAAAATAATGACGATAATGCCGGCAATGATTCTGACGTTGTCATTAAAGAACAAATTGCCGAGAAAACCGAAGCTAAATCCAAGGCTCACAAAGGTTAAGGACAAGCCTGCAATGAACAAAAAGGTGTTCAGAATCTTTCTACCGCCTTTTGCCAAAATACCAAAATAAATGGGAATAATGGGGAAGATACAAGGCGACAAAAAGGAGGCAAGCCCGGCAAGGAAAACCGTGCCGATTAATAATTGCTGATCAAACATTTTTTACTCCTTCACCGCATTAATCAGGTAGCCATAGTTTTCCTTTGCCATGTCTTCTAATGGAATGAATTTGATGGAGGCGCTGTTAATGCAATAGCGCAAACCGCCTTTATCTTTCGGACCATCGTCAAACACATGACCTAAATGGGCTTTTCCGCTACGGCTGATAACTTCCGTTCTGAGCATATTAAAGCTGTGATCGTCTTGATAGGTCACCACCTCTTTGGCAATCGGTTTGGTGAAACTCGGCCAACCGCAACCGGACTCAAATTTATCTTTCGAGGAAAACAACGGTTCGCCGGTGGTGACATCCACATAAATACCCGGTTTGAAGTTATCCCAATATTCATTGCTGAAAGAATGTTCGGTATTTTTGTTTTGCGTCACGCTATATTGCAATGGGGTTAATTTTGCTTTGAGTTCCGCATCGCTTGGTTTTGGGTAGTCTTTTTCGTCAATAATGACATTATTGGCTTGTTCCAAATCGATGTGGCAATAGCCATTCGGATTTTTCTTTAAATAATCCTGATGGTAGTCTTCCGCTAACACGTAATTGCGTAACGGTTCCACTTCAATTTGAATTTTATTTTTGTATTTTTCTTGCAGAGTGGCAATTTCTTTCTCAATCAGTGGCTTATCTGCGGCATCTTGATAATAAATGCCTGTGCGATATTGTCTGCCACGGTCGTTGCCTTGTTTGTTTACACTGGTCGGATCAATCACTTGAAAATAATATTTCAGTAACTTATCTAGCGAAATTTTATTGCGATCATAGGTCACTTTTACCGTTTCTGCGTGATCCGTAATCCCGATCATTTGATAACTGGTTTTGTCACCTTTACCGTTAGCATAGCCGGACACGGCATCTTCCACGCCATAAATACGTTCCATGTAAGCCTCAATGCCCCAGAAACAGCCACCGGCTAAATAAATCTCGTGAAGATCTTTTGTTGCTTCAGGCATATTGCTTTTCTCCATGGTTGGTTGAACGTGATTTTCTGCCATAACACTTGTCGGGATTGCCGCACAGGATAAAAGTGCGGTCAATATCAGGACTAATTTTGATTTTTTCATAAGGTCTCCTTAGTAACTTGAAAAGAGTGTAATGCCGATTCCTTTGTATTTATTAGACGAAGTGGCTAGAGGTTTCTTACACATTTTTCATAAATTTTGGGCACAATTAAATCATGAATAGAAGAAGAGGGGATAATAAAAAGAAATTTTATCGAAAAAATAATTGGGCTATACTGAGCACCTTTTGATTTTTGAGGAAAGAGGATTAGCAATGAAAAAAATAGAAACCTTGTTTGCCAACAATTATGCGTGGGCAACGCAAATGAAAGAGGAAAACTCTACTTACTTTCAAGAATTGGCCGAGCATCAACAGCCGCATTATTTATGGATTGGTTGCTCAGATAGTCGTGTGCCGGCAGAGAAATTGACGAACTTGGAGCCGGGAGAATTATTTGTTCATCGTAACGTGGCTAACCAAGTGATTCATACGGACTTTAACTGCCTCTCTGTGGTGCAATATGCTGTGGATGTGCTGAATATTGAACACATCATTATTTGTGGCCATACAAATTGTGGCGGTATTCATGCTGCAATGAATGATAAAGATTTGGGTTTAATTAATAACTGGTTATTGCATATCCGAGATATTTGGTTCAAACATGGTCATTTGCTTGGCAATCTTTCACCGGAACGCCGTGCCGATATGTTGACTAAATTAAATGTGGCGGAGCAGGTATATAATTTGGGACGCACATCCATTGTGAAAAATGCGTGGAAAAACGGCAAGAAATTGTCTTTGCATGGTTGGGTTTATGACGTGAATGATGGTTTCTTGGTCGATCAAGGCGTAATTGCCACCAGTCGTGAAACTCTCGAAATTTCTTATCGCAATGCGATTGCTCGTTTATTGAAATTAAACGAAGAAGAAATGTTGAAAAAAGATCATGAGCGAGAGGCGGAATAATATAAAAAGGGTTGAACGTAGATGTTTAACCCTTTTAGTTTGAGTCATGTTTGGTTGAAAAAGTGTGGTCATTTTTGACCGCACTTTTCAGGCATTAATTCAAGTAATTAAAGACTTTCACTACTTTAGTCACGCCGGAGACATTGCGGGCAACTTCTGCCGCAGCATTGCCTTGGTCATGAGTGACGTTACCCAATAAGAAGACTTCATTATTTTCGGTGATAACTTTCACGTCACTAGTTTTGACTTTGGAATCTACGAGCATTTTGGATTTGATTTGACTCGTAATCCAAGCATCTTTACTGATTTGAGAAAAGTTTACTTTGGGGCCAACGCGTACTTCGTTATAAACATCATTTACATTTTGTACACCTTTAGCTAAGGATGTCGCGATTTCTCTTAAATTATCATTAGGTACTTGGCCGGTTAATAAAATTCGGCCGCTATATGAGGTGATACTAATGCGCGCTTCAGATTTAATTTGTTGATCTTTATAGATGGCTGATTTTACTCTTTCTTCTAAGGTTTCATCATCAATTTGGGTGCCCACTGTTCTTGGATCCGTTGCGACCTTAGTGGCACCGGCGACGGCTGCACCACCAATAGCTGCGGCAACACATCCTTGTAATAACATGGCGCCGGCAAAAATGAATGCCAGTTTTTTTAGTGAAGTTGGTAACATAGTCATCTCCTTTTTATGTTTGATTATTGGCGTTAGTGTGACTTGAACGCTTACTTTCTGTCAAGTTACGAATGTGAGAACAGTTTGAAATCAATCAGTTCGCAAATGCTGTTAATAATGAATAAATGATTTTCCAAAATTCGACTTTCTTTTGAACTTGGTACGGAAATGTGTAAATCCTTTTCCGTTAAAATCCCTTGAATATGATCGTTACTGTTTCCCGTTAAGACAATCACATTAATCTCTTTGTTCACGGCATGCGTGATAATGTTGAGAATATTGCTCTCATTGCCTAATGGTGAAAAGACCACCAAAATATCACCTTGCTGTGCAATGGCATTGAATTGGTGTTGATAAAGCTTTTCTAAGGTATTGTCGGAAACGAAAGTAGAACCGACCGCATTATCTAAACTTAATAGGACGGAGGGAAAGCTTGGGCGTTTTAACTCATAGCGATTGAGTAAATTTGCTACCAAGCATTGTGCGTTAATGTAAGAACGTCCTTCTCCGCAAGCAATAACTTTATTTCCGCGTAAGAGACTGTTGATTAATAGCTGTGTGGCCTCAGAAATTTGTGGGCTAAGCAAGCTTTTTGAGTAAATATGCGTTTTGATATTTTCTTCATATAACGCATTGAGTTTATTTAACATAGTCATCAATCAAGAAAGTTAGGAATCCATTGAATGTCATGCTCGGAATGACCAAAAGCAACCAAATCGAAACGACAATCCGTATCTTCTAAGCTTTGCTTTCGTTGTGCTAACCAAAGCGTTGCCGCATCCATCCAACGTTGCTGTTTTTTCCAATCAACACTTTCTACGGCGGAACCGAAATGATCGTTTTTACGTTGGCGTACTTCTACAAATACGATAGTGTCTTGATCTAACATGACGAGATCTAATTCACCGCATTTGAAATTCTGATTGGCTGCAAGAAAAGTTAAGCCTTGAGATTCTAAAAAGAGGCGAGCTTTGTGTTCAAATCTCGCCCCTTGTTGCCGTTTTAGAGAGAACATACGTTCAACTTAGTTTAATACCTGGATGCCACCATTTTGGTATTGGAACCAAGTCATATCGCGTTCGATATTGCAGTTTGGACCGGCGCTTAATTTACCGGTTAAACCGTCAATTTGATAGCCGGGTACTTGGCGTAATTCATTGAAATGATTGATGAGCAACCAAGCATCTGCGCCCATGGCATATAAACGCATGAGAGAGTAATCGCCATTCGTATTGTTGGCAATTTTTTGATATTGGGCGGAGTCCGTATCTTTAAAGAACGGAATATCGCTGAATTGTAATCCGTTCATCAATAAACGATATTCAGGGCTGTTATTGGATGAGTTGCTACGTGAGCTGGCATACAATTTGATGTTGCTACCGCTGTTATCAATAACCGTTTTTAAATCAGCCAACTCATCGCTTTTGGCCACAACATATAATCCTTGTAGATTTTGACCTTGTAATGCAACGCCGATATCTGCAGATTGATTGTAGTATTTGATATTTGCATCCGTACCGGCCAATTGTTGCCAACGTATGTTAAATGCCGTTGCGGTGCGTTGTCCTAAATCATTTTGTGGTACGGCAACCATCGGTTCACGAATACCGTCTGCCCACATTTTATTGGCGGCAGATTCCGCTTCATCTTCCGGCGATAAACCGTAATAGCACACTTGACCAATGGCACGGGCATTTTGTGTTGCATTTAAGGTTAACACGCTTAGATCTTGAAGTGCGGAAGGGTTGTTGAGAAGAGTATCAACGTTTTGTTTCAATAACGGACCGATAATCGCACGGGTACCGGCTTGTTTTGCTTGCGCAATAATGTCATTCACCGGTGTTGCTACGGTGTCATAAAATTGTACTTGAACGGAGGTGTCGCCGCCTCTTGCTGCATCAAAACCTGATTTAATCGTATTGCCTAGAATTTGACCATTACCGCTTAAAGGTAAAAGTAAGGCTACTTTGGTCAAAGAAGTTTGTTGGAAGTTAAACAAACCTTGCAATTCTGTCGGGAATAAATAAGCCGCAGAGTGGTTTGAATAAGATGTTTTCCAATTTTGTAGTGCTTGGCTTAATTGTGTCGGTTGATTGATATTGTCGTTATATGCACGGGTTAATGCCAACCAGCCGGCTAAAGCAAGATTGCCTTCATCTTGTGTGTTATTGATGATGCCACGATTTGCACTGCGTAATAACGCCCAAGTGCGGTCGTTATTTTCTTGTTTTCTTTGTACATCGCTAAGCACTTGATCCATTTGAATACGGGCTTTTACTGCTTCAATAATGTCTGCTTTATTTTCAGCAATGCGTGCTTTTACAGCATAATAGCGACCGGTTTGAGATGGACTTAATTGTGCTAAATTCACGCTTTTTAATACATTTGCTGCACTGACATTATCGTTTTTTACTGCCGCGATATGTGCCTCAATAAGGGATTTATCGACAAGTTGATCCGGGGTGAGATCTTTTAATTCATTTAATAAAGCTTGTGCTTGAGGAATTTTATTTTCAGTTATCAAGACACGAGCGGCCAACAATTTATAGGTTTGTTGTTCTTCCACTTTTTGTGTTTGTTCGATTTTGTTCATATAAAAATCGGAACTGGCATTCGCATCCTCTTTTAGCATGTTGGCGGTATTGCCACCAAAAAAACTTGTGGTACAACCGGCGAGCAACAGCGTAAAGAAAAAAGGCATGAATCCTTTTTTAAAATTAATGCGTTGTAATAGAATAGGCATAATTACTCCATTTGTTGAAACAATTGGAGCGATCTTACTTATGTCACTAACTAAAAGCAAATAAAAGAAACACGAAATGAGCAATTCAAAAGGAATTTTATACATCGTCGCCACGCCGATTGGTAATTTGCAGGACATCACTCAACGGGCATTAGAAACCTTTGAAAAAGTAGATTTAATTGCTGCGGAAGATACTCGCCACAGTGGGCTATTATTAAGCCGTTATGGCATTAAAAAGCCGTTTTTTGCTTTGCACGATCATAATGAACAACAAAAAGCGGGCGCATTAGTAGAAAAGTTATCACAAGGCACGAATATTGCGTTAATTTCAGATGCGGGCACGCCACTGATCAGCGATCCCGGATTTCATTTAGTGCGTCAATGCCGCCAAGCGGGAATTCAAGTTGTGCCCTTGCCGGGTGCCTGTGCGGCAATTACCGCGTTATGTGCTTCGGGTGTTGCTTCCGATCGTTTTTGCTTTGAGGGATTTTTACCGGCAAAAAATAAAGCACGTTTGGATAAACTAAAAAACGTGGAGAATGAGGGCCGCACTTTGATCTTCTATGAATCGACCCATCGCATTTTAGACAGCCTTGCAGATATGCAAACCGTGTTTGGCGACGAACGTTATGTGGTGTTGGCGCGTGAAATTACCAAAACATGGGAGACGATCCATGGCGACAAGTTAACCGATTTAATCGCTTGGTTAGTGCAAGATCCGAATCGTACCAAAGGAGAAATGGTGTTGATTGTTGAGGGAAAAACACAAGAAGAAATCAATAATGAAATTTCTCCGCAAGCGGTAAAAGCCCTTGAATTGATTAGTCAAGAATTACCATTGAAGAAGGCGGCGGCTATTGTAGCGGAGCTTTATGGCTATAAGAAAAATCAGTTGTATCAGTTCGGCTTGGAATTTTTAAGCTAAAAGTGCGGTTGGTTTTTTAAGTATTTTTTATCTTGAAAATCGCGAAATACTGTTTCCATTTTCTTCCATATAAAAAGGCGAGAGGAAAATCTCTCGCCCATATATAAAAGATGTAGGAAGGTTAAATTTTTTATTCCTCCTCCCACGCCAATGCACGCTGAACCGCTTTCTTCCAACCTTGATAAAGTGCGGTGCGTTTTTCCGGCGTTTCTTTCGGCTCAAATGTCCGTTCGACAATAGCTTTGCCACGCAATTCTTCCAAGTCTTTCCAGAACCCTACAGCAAGCCCTGCCAAATAGGCAGCACCGAGTGCGGTAACTTCGCGGATTTTCGGACGTTCTACTTTCACATCTAAAATATCCGCTTGGAATTGCATTAAGAAATTATTGGCAACCGCGCCACCGTCCACGCGTAAAGCCGCTAATTTTTCACCACTGTCCGATTGCATCGCATCTAATACTTCACGGGTTTGGTAGGCGATGGCTTCTAGAGTAGCGCGGACGATATGGTTACGATTGGCGCCACGGGATAAGCCGACAATCGCACCGCGTGCATATGGATCCCAATATGGTGCGCCTAAACCGGTAAAGGCTGGAACGACATACACGCCATTGGTATCTTTCACTTTAGTGGCGAAATATTCGGAATCGGCGCTGTCGTGAATTAAACGCAATTCGTCACGTAACCATTGGATTGATGCGCCACCCATAAAAATAGAACCTTCTAAGGCGTAGCAAGGCTTACCTTTGGCATTGCACGCAATGGTGGTGAGCAATCCGTTTTTAGATTCGACCGCTCTTTCTCCGGTATTCATGAGCATGAAGCAACCGGTACCGTAAGTGTTTTTCGCCATACCGGGTTCCACACATAAATGACCGTAAAGCGCGGCTTGTTGGTCACCGGCAATACCCGCTACCGGAATCCGCACACCGCCTTTACCCCCGATGTTGGTTTGTCCATACACTTCAGAGGAATTGCATACTTTCGGCAACATGGCTTTTGGAATATCCAGCAACTCAAGCATTTTGTCATCCCATTGCTTGGTGTGGATATTAAATAGCATGGTGCGGGATGCGTTGGTGTAATCGGTGACGTGGGCGCGACCTTGGGTGAGTTTCCAAACCAACCACGTATCCACGGTGCCGAATAATAATTCACCTTTTTCAGCCCGTTCTCTGGCGCCTTCTACATGATCCAAAATCCATTTAATTTTTGTACCGGAAAAATAAGGGTCAACCACGAGACCGGTGGTTTTACGAATGTAACTTTCGTGCCCGTCAGCTTTTAATTGGGTACAAATATCGGCAGTACGACGACATTGCCAAACAATTGCGTTATAAATCGGTTTACCTGTTTCTTTTTCCCAAACAATCGTGGTTTCACGCTGGTTAGTAATCCCGATAGCGGCAATTTTATCGGAAGTAATACCCGCTTTAGCAACGACTTCGTTTAATGTGGAACTTTGGCTTGCCCAGATTTCCATCGGATTATGTTCAACCCAGCCTGCTTGCGGATAAATTTGGGTAAATTCACGCTGTGCCACTTCGACGATATTGGCGTTTTTATCTAATAAAACCGCACGGGAGCTTGTAGTGCCTTGGTCGAGAGCAATAATGTATTCTTGAGTCATGAGTTTCTCCTTATATAGAAATAAAGCGGGTAAACTAGGATTCGCCGCAGTTACACGGTAAATGTTTACCGATAAAACGTTGGTATCCCCAAGCGCCAAGCAAACCACCGACAATTGGTGCAATTAAAGGGACGAGGAAATAAGGAATGGCTAAACCACCGGTGAGCGCAATGTCGCCCCAGCCGGCAAAATAGGCAAATGATTTCGGGCCAAAGTCACGTGCAGGGTTCATGGCAAAGCCGGTTAATGGACCGGTTGCACCACCGATGACGGCAATGAGTAAGCCAATCAATAGGGGAGCCATCGGGCCTTTGGGTACGCCGTTGCCATCATCGGTTAAGGCTAAGATTAAGCCCATTAAAATGGCGGTAATCACTGTTTCCACTAAAAATGCTTTGTAAAATGTGATGTGTGGATGCGGATAGGTTGAGAATACATTGGCAACACCAACGGTTTCTCCGCGAACGATATTTTGTGCGGCTTCCGTTGCGGCAAAAAGATCTTGATAAAGCAAATAAATCAACGCGGCGGCAACAAATGCACCAGCCATTTGTGCGATGATGTAAGGAATAACTTTTTTGCCGTCAAAGCAAGCAAATTTCCATAAAGCAATGGTTACTGCCGGATTTAAGTGGGCTCCCGACACGCCGGCAGTACAGTATACCGCCATAGCGACCCCGATCCCCCAAACTATAGATATTTCCCAAAGCCCGAATGCCGCACCCGCTAGTTTTGCTGCTGCGACACAACCGCAACCAAAGAAAATCAGAAGTCCTGTACCTAAAAACTCCGCAATACAAGCGCCTTTCAGTGTGTGATTTGTAGCCATAAGCTCTCCTTAATGAGAAGGAATTGATAAGAAGCATTTCGTTTTAAAACAGAATGCGGCGTCAAATTAATGAATAAATTTTCGCCAAGCAAACAAAAATAGTTTAATTTGTGAGCAGGTTCACAGAATATTTAATCGTTTAAGCAAACGTTTGCGTAAATTTTAGAATGATTGAGTGTTAATCGTGATCATGATCACAAATTCAGAAATTTATATTTTCTTTTGTTACCTTTATTTTCGTTTGGCGTGTTAAAATGCGCACAAACGAACATTTCGTATTAAAAATAAACAATTCGATATCAATCTTCGAGGTGAAAAAATGCAAAGAAATACGCAGCTTGAAAAAGTAAAAAATACAGAACAATGGGATTTTATTGTTGTTGGTGGCGGTGCCAGTGGTTTAGGTATTGCTTTAGATGCAGCATCACGTGGCTACAAAACATTGTTATTGGAAGGCTATGACTTTGCAAAAGGTACATCAAGCCGTAGTACTAAATTAGTACATGGTGGTGTGCGTTATTTAGCTGCAGGTGATGTCGCTTTAGTAAAAGAGGCTTTACGTGAACGTGGTCGTTTAGCAAAAAATGCTTCCCACTTATTTAAAAACCAAAATTTCATCATTCCTAACTACAATTTTATTGATAGCGTGAAGTACCGCATCGGTTTAGGTTTATACGATTATTTGTCCGGTAATTTAAGTTTAGGTAAAACCATTGCTATCAGTAAAAATACGACTATGCAACGTTTGCCAACCTTAAATGGGGCAGATTTGAAAAACGGCGTAGTGTATAAAGATGGTCAATTTGATGATTCCCGTTTAGCGGTGAATATTGCACAAACTGTTGTAGAACAAGGCGGTACCGTGTTGAATTATGCGAAAGTAACCGAATTGCTTAAAGATCAACAAGGCAAAGTCAACGGTGTTAAATTTACGGATGAATTAAGCGGTGAACAATATAGCGTACAAGGTACAGCGGTGATTAATGCTACTGGTGTGTTCATGAATGATATTTTATCTATGGATCACGGCACTGATAAAAAATTCGTCGTACCAAGCCAAGGGGTGCATTTGGTATTAGATAAATCCTTCTTGCCAAGTGATGACGCATTGATGATTCCAAAAACCTCTGATGGTCGTGTGTTGTTTGCAGTACCATGGCATGAAAAATTAGTGGTCGGTACCACAGATACATTGGTTAAAGAACCGTCTTATGAGCCGATTGCTTTAGAGCAAGAAATTCAATTTATCTTAGATACTGCCGGTCAATATTTAACGAAAAAACCAACACGTGATGATGTGTTAAGTATTTTCGCAGGGCTTCGTCCGTTAGCTGCGCCGGAAAAGGCCGGTCAAAGCACCAAAGAAGTTTCTCGTAGTCACAAAGTCGTGGTCAGCGATAGTGGTTTAGTGACCATTACCGGTGGTAAGTGGACAACATATCGTCAAATGTCCGAAGATACTGTAGATGAAGCATTAAGCATACATCCGCAATTAGCGAAAAAACCATGTGTTACAACGAATTTAGCGATTCACGGTAAAATTCCGGCAGAACAAGTGGATTTGAAAAATCACTTGTATATTTACGGTGCTGACATTCCGGCAATTAAAGCATTGGAAGCTGAACATCCGGAAATGGCGGAAAAAATTCATCCACGACATCCGAATACTGTTGCTGAAGTGGTTTGGGCGGTTCGTGAAGAAATGGCACAATCCGTTGAAGATGTTCTTGCTCGTCGTGTTCGTTTGTTGTTCCTTGATGCGCGTGCAGCCATTGACAGTGCAGCTAAAGTGGCAAGCGTCATGGCAAAAGAATTAGGTAAAGATGAACAATGGCAAAAAGAACAAGTAGAAACGTTCTTAAGCATTGCGAAACATTACTTGCTTGTGGATTATGCACCACAAGACTAATTTTCGTTTTCTCCTGAAGTTAAGATAAAAGGCAACATCATGTTGCCTTTTTCTTTTTAGTATTAAATAACTAAATATTGGCAGGAAAGTGCGGTAAAAAATAGCGTTATTTTTTACCGCACTTTTGTTTTCATTCGAGTAACAGAAATGAGGTATTTTCCGGCTTTTCTAAATTGCGTCTAAGAAAAATGGCAAAACTGGTGTTAAAATATTGTTAATTAATTTTTTACTTTTTATTTTTTAGTTTAGAGGTATTTATGAAAAACATCGTCATTGTTGGTGGTGGGGCTGGCGGGCTTGAGCTTGCCACCCATTTAGGCAATAAGCTTGGGCGTAAGAAACGTGCCAATGTCACCTTAATTGATCGTAACCAAACTCATTTATGGAAACCGTTGTTACATGAATTAGCGACCGGTGCATTAGATGATGGCGTAGAGGCATTAAGTTATCGTGCCCATGCCCACAATCATTATTTCAACTTTGAGCAAGGTTCCATGGTTGGCTTAAATCGCCAACATAAATATGTGGAACTAGCGCCGGTTTATGGCGACGACGGCGATATGATCGTGGTTTCCCGTCGCATTCCTTACGATTATTTAGTGATTGCCATTGGCAGTAAATCTAACGATTTCAACACAAAAGGTGTGGCGGAAAACTGTATCTTTTTAGATAGCTCAGCGCAGGCCATGCGTTTTCAACAAAAAATGTTAGAGCTTTTCCTGAAACTCCGTGAAAACCAAGTATTGGACGATATTGGTGAGACTGACAGTAAACAAGAATTAGTGCAAGATGGCCACATCAATATCGCGATTGTGGGCGCCGGGGCAACGGGCGTGGAACTTTCTGCTGAGCTTTATAACGCCGCAGAGCATTTGTCTTCTTATGGTTATGGGCAAATTGATAGCAGCCGTTTAAAAGTGACCTTAATCGAAGCCGGATCCCGTATTTTACCTGCATTGCCTGAACGTATTTCCAATGATGCCACGGAAGAGCTACGCAAATTGGGTGTGAATGTAAAAACCAATACGATGATTGTTGAAGCGAATAAAAAACAGTTGGTAACAAAAGATGGACAACATATTCCGGCGGATTTAATCGTATGGTCGGCAGGCATTCGCACTTCGGGTATTACGAAACGTTTTGACGGATTGGAAATCAATCGAATAAATCAATTAGTGGTGAAGAAAACCTTGCAAACAACAAATGACGACACGATTTTTGCCATGGGTGATTGTTGTTTCTTTATGCAAGAGGATGGCAAACCGGTGCCGCCGAAAGCCCAAGCCGCGCACCAAATGGCAAGCCGTTGTGCGAAAAATATCATTGCTTTATTTGATAATAAGCCATTGAAAGATTTTAAATATAACGACAAAGGTTCATTGGTGTCTTTATCTGAATTTACCGCATTTGGCGCGTTAGGGGGCAAGATTACCGGCGGTTCTTCCATGACAATTGAAGGTAAGATCGCACAATGGATGTATGTGTCCCTTTATCGCATGCATCAAGCGGCATTACACGGTTGCTTTAAAACCGGTTTAATTATTGTGGTAGGGCATTTGAACCGTTATTTAAGACCGTCATTAAAACTGCATTAAGAAAAATGCGGAAAAAAATGACCGCACTTTTCTTTGTATTTTGTCCACAAAAAAAGCACCTTCATGGTGCTTTTTTGTTTTTAGGCGTGATTAAAGTGTGATTGCCATTTTATCAATTTCTGCTTTGGCTTGGGCTTGTGCTTTTTCGACCGCTTCCGGACCAAATCCAATGCCTTCCATGTAAACGAATTGTACATCAGTAATACCAACAAAGCCTAAAATAGCCTTCATGTATGACGTGACTAAATCCGTTGGCTGGTTTTGATGAAAACCACCAAACGCGACTAACACCACCGCTTTTTTGCCTTTTAATAAACCTTCCGGCCCTTTTTCTGAATATTGGAAAGTGACACGCGGACGCGCAATAAAATCAAAATAGCTTTTTAGTTGTGTCGGAATATGGAAGTTATACATGGGCGCGTTAATAATCAACGTGTCTGCCTTTTTAATTTCCGCTACTAATTCATCAGATAACGCCAATAATGCGTTTTCTTCAGTACTTGTTGGTTGGCCACGTAATGCCGTTGCAGCCGTTGCATCAAAATGCGGTAGTGGATTTGCGGCAAGATCACGGATAACCACATTTTTGTCGGCAAGTTTACTGACGAAATAATCGGATAATTGGTTGGTTTGTGAATTGTCTGCCAGAATGCTGGATTTTAAGACGAGAACATTATTCATGTTAGTTCCTTTTTGAAATCATGAAATGAAAAGTGCGGTCATTTTAACGGGTATTTAAGAAAGATAAATAGGGCTTTTTGAAAAGCATTATTAATGCTGGGTTAATAATCCTTTATTTTTCAGCTAGCCGTGAAGGTGGCATTGAGATAAGCGATACTTTATAATCCTGGACCTTATTTATTCTTACTAAGGAACAATTATGTGGTCTGATATTTTTGTCGGTTATGGCGTGTTTATTTTAGAAGTGATCACCTTGTTATTGGTGGTTGCGGCAGTGGTTGCCATGATCATTGCCATGAAACAAAAAAAAGCGCATTTGCACGGTGAATTGGTGATTACCGATTTATCAAAAGAATTTGAGGAAAACAGCAAAATATTGAGTAACTTTCACCTCAGCGAAGATAAATTAAAAGAGGCGGAAAAAGCTGAGAAAAAGGCAGAAAAGGCGAAAGCAAAAGCCTTAAAAGCACAACGTAAAAAAGGTGAAGATACAGAATCCGAACGAAAACCAAGCCTTTATGTATTACATTTTAAAGGTGATATTTCTGCTTCAGAAACGGCGGCATTGCGGGAAGAAATCAGCGCCATTGTTCAGGTGGCGAAGCCAAATGATGAAGTGTTGCTGTGCTTGGAAAGCCCTGGTGGTGTGGTGCATGGTTATGGTTTAGCCGCATCGCAATTAATGCGTTTAAAACAGCATAACATCAAGTTGACGGTTGCCGTGGATAAAGTGGCGGCAAGCGGTGGTTATATGATGGCCTGCGTTGCCGATAAAATTGTATCCGCGCCTTTTGCGATTATTGGCTCTATCGGTGTTGTTGCTCAGATTCCAAACATTCATCGTTTATTGAAAAAACATGATGTGGACGTCGATGTAATGACGGCAGGCGAATATAAACGCACGATGACAATGTTGGGCGAAAATACGGAAAAAGGAAAACAAAAATTCCAACAGGAATTAGAAGAAACTCACCAATTATTTAAACAATTTGTTTCACAAAATCGACCGCACTTGGATGTAGAACAAGTAGCAACCGGTGAGCATTGGTTTGGTCAACAGGCATTAAATTTGAATCTCGTGGATGAGATTATGACCAGCGATGATTTATTGCTACAAGCGATGAAAGAAAAACAGCTTATTGGTGTGAAATATGTGGTGAAAAAATCTTTGTTGCAAAAAGTGGGTAAGCAAGCAGAGGAGAGCGCCGATAATATTG
Organism: Aggregatibacter sp.; assembly: GCF_057314075.1. Classification (NCBI taxonomy): domain Bacteria; kingdom Pseudomonadati; phylum Pseudomonadota; class Gammaproteobacteria; order Pasteurellales; family Pasteurellaceae; genus Aggregatibacter; species Aggregatibacter sp. The sequence goes on from NZ_DBHLAR010000004.1 coordinate 119,912, forward strand.
CGTTACGTTGGTTAAAGAAAAACGAAAGAACGCTGATGTAAAATTACGCTATACAAATAAAAAGAAAGGGCATCGCGCCCTTTCTTTTTTATGTCGCCTTTAGCGATTTTTGTAACGTTGTAACACATCGTGTACGAGTTTATTGGCAAGCGCCACATAGTTGCCGTGGAAACGGCTACTGAAGTTAAGCAGATGATAAAGCTGATAAATGATTTTCCGCTCTTGATAACCTTCATCTAACGGGAAAGTGTGGTGGTAATTTTCATAGAATTCCTGTGGGAACGGCTCGAATAATTCGGTAAAGGCTAAATCGCATTCCCGATCGCCCCAATAACATGCCGGATCATAAGTCACTGTATGTCCGTCAATGTTGGCGCAGTTTTCAATCCACAAGTTTCCATGCAATAAGGATGGCTGGGGTTGATGTTTGGCTAACAAGGTTGCTACGGCTTTGATGATTTCTTCTTTATCACCGAAATGCAGATTCTTTTCCGCACAGAGCTGTAATTGCCAACCAATGCGTTGTTCACTGAAGAATTTTGCCCAACGGGAACCCCATTCATTCGGTTGATATTGCGGCCCGAGCCAGGTATCAAAAGATAAACCGTAATTTTCTGAACCTTGATATTGGTGTAGCCGAGCCAGTTGTTCACCAAATTCCGCCATGTTTTGCGGCGTATTCGGTTGCATATTCAGTCCTTCCAATAACAGAAAACTGTGATTTTGTGAACAACCAACGCCATAGACTTCCGGCACGCGAACGGTATTGGTTTTTGCCAGCATGATTAACTGATCCGCTTCGGCACGGAACATGGAACGGTAGGACTTTTCATTCATTTTTACAAAGACGGGTTGAATGCCGTCATCAATGATCCAAGATTCATGCATTTCGCCGGTGTGAATTTTGGTTTTATTTTTGATGGAATAATAGGCCCCGAATTGATCAGCTAAAACTTGAGAAATCGACTTCCACATACTCTGTTCCTTCTTTTCAGTTAATCATGTTTCTAGTGTAAAAGATTAAGAAAAAATTACTGTGACTCAAGTCAAAATTTAGGCATTTGGTTGTCCTCCTAAAATATGCTAGAATTGCGCGCCGCACTTGGCTTGTCCGTTTGTAAGGATGATAAAAGTGCGGTGCTTTTTTAAAACGTTTTTTAATTAAATGAAACAAGCCACCTTGCGTATGGGTGACCACTGTATAAGGATGCATTATGCCAGTTATTACTTTACCTGACGGTTCACAACGTCAATTCGATAAACCTGTTACTGTCTTAGAAGTTGCGCAAAATATTGGCGCAGGCCTTGCCAAAGCGACCATTGCCGGTCGTGTCAACGGTGAGCGTAAAGACGCCTGTGATTTGATTACCGAAGATAGCACATTAGAAATTATTACCGCTAAAGATGAAGACGGTTTGGAAATTATTCGTCACTCTACGGCGCACTTACTCGGCCATGCGATTAAACAATTATTCCCGGATGTCAAAATGGCCATCGGGCCGACGATCGACAACGGTTTCTATTATGACGTGGATTTAGACCGCTCTTTAACCCAAGAAGATATTGATGCCCTTGAAAAACGCATGTTGGAATTGGCGAAAACCGATTATGACGTGATTAAAACCCCGGTAAGCTGGCAAGAAGCAAGAGATACGTTTGAAAAACGTGGCGAGCCGTACAAAATGGCGATCCTAGATGAGAACATCGAGCGTACTGCAACGCCTGCGCTTTATCATCACCAAGAATATATTGATATGTGTCGTGGCCCGCATGTGCCGAATATGCGTTTCTGCCATCATTTCAAATTACAAAAAATTGCTGGCGCCTACTGGCGCGGTGACAGCAAAAACAAAATGTTGCAACGTATTTACGGCACGGCTTGGGCAGATAAAAAACAACTCGATGCCTATTTGCAACGCTTGGAAGAAGCAGCAAAACGTGACCACCGTAAAATCGGTAAAGCGTTAGATTTATATCACATGCAAGAAGAAGCGCCGGGCATGGTGTTCTGGCACAACGATGGTTGGACGATTTTCCGTGAATTGGAAACCTTCGTACGTACCAAATTAAAACAATACGATTATCAAGAAGTGAAAGGTCCGTTCATGATGGACCGCGTGTTGTGGGAAAAAACAGGCCATTGGCAAAACTACGGCGATTTGATGTTTACCACCCAATCGGAAAACCGCGAATACGCTATCAAACCGATGAACTGCCCGGGACACGTTCAAATTTTTAACCAAGGGTTAAAATCTTATCGCGATTTACCAATTCGTATGGCGGAATTCGGTTCTTGCCACCGTAATGAGCCTTCCGGTTCTTTACACGGTTTAATGCGTGTACGTGGTTTTACTCAAGACGACGCCCATATTTTCTGTACCGAAGATCAAATTGAAAGCGAAGTGACCAGCTGTATCCGCATGGTTTACGATATTTACAGCACCTTTGGCTTTACCAATATCTTCGTTAAACTTTCAACCCGTCCGGAAAAACGTATCGGTGCGGATGAAATGTGGGATCGCGCAGAGCAAGGTTTAGCTAATGCGTTAAAACACAATGGGCTTGAATATGAAATTCAAGAGGGCGAAGGCGCGTTCTACGGTCCGAAAATCGAATTTGCCTTACGCGACTGTTTAGATCGTGAATGGCAGTGCGGTACTATTCAATTAGACTTTGCACTACCGGGCCGTTTAAATGCGTCTTATGTGGCGGAAGATAATGATCGCCGTACACCGGTAATGATTCACCGTGCGATTTTAGGTTCGATTGAACGTTTCATCGGTATCATCACCGAAGAATATGCAGGTTTCTTCCCAGCATGGTTGGCGCCAACGCAAGCGGTCGTGATGAACATCACTGACTCTCAATCCGAGTATGTGCAAAAGGTGGCGAAACAATTATCTGATGCAGGTTTACGCGTGAAAACCGATTTACGCAACGAAAAAGTGGGTTTCAAAATCCGCGAACACACTTTACGCCGCGTACCTTATATGTTGGTTTGCGGTGATAAAGAAATTGAAGCCGGCAAAGTGGCAGTGCGTACCCGTAAAGGTCAAGATCTCGGTACATTCACGGTGGAAGAATTCTTAGAGATTCTGAAAACACAAGTGAGAAATCGCGACTTGAAATTGTTGGATGAAGAGTAGTTATCCATATAGAAGTATAAAAGTGCGGTCAAAAACGACCGCACTTTTTATTTGTTAAACAGTGAATGTTTTTAGCTAATATGAACCTAAAATGTAGCAGGTTTATTTTTAATGAAATTAATCCTGTGCACATACAAATAAAAGGCGGAATTACTGCGTTTTCCGCTATTGCGTAACGTGGTGAAATTCTGTAAAATGCACCCCGTTTTTGCTCATTCTTAGAGCATCAAAAATGAATTTAACTTCTGTTTTTGCATAGCAAAACAGCAGTTTTGAGGCTTAATTAATAGAGGAATATCATTATTAAAACCGTAAAAAAAGCACCTGCAGTAAATCGCCCGAATCGTATTAATGACGAAATTAGAGTAAAAGAAGTCCGCTTGATTGATCAGGACGGCGAACAAGTTGGGGTTGTTGCGATTCAACAAGCATTAGAAATGGCGGAAGCCGCAGCTTTAGATCTTGTAGAAATCAGTCCAAATGCAGAACCACCTGTGTGTCGCATTATGAACTACGGTAAATTCCTCTACGAAAAGAGCAAAACAGCGAAAGAACAGAAGAAAAAACAAAAAGTGGTGCAAGTGAAGGAAATTAAATTCCGTCCAGGCACAGATGAAGGTGACTATCAAGTTAAGTTACGTAGCCTAATCCGCTTTTTGGAAGATGGTGATAAAGCCAAGATTACTGTACGTTTCCGCGGTCGTGAAATGGCTCATCAAGACATCGGTTTTGATGTATTGGAGCGTGTAAAAAATGATTTAGCCGATATTTCTGTGGTTGAATCTGCGCCGGGGAAATTAGAAGGTCGCCAAGCAGTTATGGTGTTGGCACCTAAGAAAAAATAATTTTTGATTCAGATTTAATCTGAATAACGGAATTTTCACTTCGGTGAAGATACAACGGTACATTGGGCACACTACGCAGCCTAATGACGTTTGAAAAGGGCAGTTTTAAATTGCCTTGATTGGAAATAATCAGTGCCTACAAGTAATCGCCTTAAAACGGTTCGCCTGATTATGTTGTTTAAACTTAAAAATGCGGAGTTATTTAACAATGCCTAAAATTAAAACAGTACGCGGTGCTGCTAAGCGTTTCAAAAAAACTGCTTCCGGTGGTTTCAAGCGTAAACAATCTCACTTACGTCATATTTTGACTAAGAAAACAACAAAACGTAAACGTCACCTACGCCATAAATCCATGGTTGCTAAGTCCGACTTAGTATTAGTAGTAGCGTGCTTGCCATACGCATAAGCACAAACGTACGTCAGTTCATTTTAGTTAAAAATATTACATAGGAGATTAAATAATGGCTCGTGTAAAACGTGGTGTTATTGCAAGAGCACGCCATAAGAAAGTTCTTAAGGCTGCTAAAGGTTATTATGGTGCACGTTCACGCGTGTATCGCGTTGCTTTCCAAGCAGTGATCAAAGCTGGTCAATACGCATATCGTGACCGCCGTCAACGTAAACGTCAATTCCGTCAATTATGGATTGCACGTATCAACGCAGCGGCTCGTCAAAATGGTTTATCTTACAGCAAATTCATCAACGGTTTGAAAAAAGCGTCTGTTGAAATCGACCGTAAGATCCTTGCTGATATCGCAGTATTCGACAAAGTGGCATTTGCTGCATTAGTTGAAAAAGCAAAATCTGCACTTTAATTCGTTAAAGTTTAGGTAAAAAATTAGGACGCTTTAGGGCGTCCTTTTTTATGCCTATTTTTTAGATTTTATTGTTTTCGGCGTAATAGAAATAGAATCAGATTTTAATTTACTCTTTTAAAACTCGCCTAAAATAGACCGCACTTTTTCCTTTTTCCCAAAAAAGAAAAAACCGCTATCCAATTTCTGAATAGCGGGGAGGTCTTAAATATAAGAAAACGTTAAAAGACAACTGCATTTGCAGTGCACTAGCAATTGTTAAGACTAGGTATCTTTAAAATAGTTCAAATAAAAAAGAAAAATTTATTCTATTTTTTAGAAAATGGGATGAACCGCAAAAAGAAAAACGACAGAGGTTGAATCATCCGTCGTTTTTGATTGGAAGAGTTATTTCCCAGCCAGAAAATCCACGATTTGCTGTTCAATGCCTGCGGCATCTAATTTTAAATCGGTGAGTGTTTCAGCTTGCGATCCTTGAGGGATAAAGAAATCCGGTAACCCTAATTGCAACAATTTCACTTGATGTTGTTGCTGATTCAATACTTCCGCCACCGCACTTCCTGCGCCGCCTTGAATCGCATTTTCTTCTAATGTCACAAGGAGTTCATGGCTGTTGGCAATCTCGTTAATACGGGCGACATCCAACGGTTTGACAAACCGCATATCAATCACGGTGGCATCCAGCTTTTCCGCGGCAATCAAGGCATTTGGTAAAAGCGTACCAAAATTTAAAATCGCGATTTTTTTCCCTTCACGAACACACTTTGATTTCCCCAATTCCAAGGGGTGTAACGGTTCTAAAGTAACGCCCACGGCATTTCCGCGTGGATAACGCACGGCAGCAGGTTTACCGCAATGATAGCCGGTATAAAGCATTTGGCGGCATTCATTTTCATTGCTTGGCGTCATGATGATCAGGTTTGGAATACAGCGCATGAAACTGATATCAAATGCACCTTGGTGAGTTTGTCCATCGGCGCCGACAATGCCTGCTCGGTCAATAGCGAAGAGAACCGGTAGATCTTGAATGGCGACATCATGAATCAGTTGGTCATAAGCGCGTTGCAAGAAAGTTGAATAAATCGCAACTACAGGCTTGTATCCACCGATCGCCAAACCGGCGGCAAAGGTTACCGCGTGTTGTTCAGCAATCGCTACATCAAAATACTGTTGTGGGAAACGTTGAGAAAATTCCACCATGCCGGAACCTTCGCGCATTGCCGGGGTGATGCCGATAATTTTTGGATCTCGTTCTGCCATTTCACATAACCAATCACCGAAAATTTTGGAATAGGTTGGGGTGGCATTGGATTTAGGTAATTGACCGCTTAAATGGTCGAATTTTGGCACGCCATGGAAACCGATGGGATCGTTTTCTGCCGGGGTATAGCCTTTGCCTTTCTTGGTTTTGATGTGGAGTAATTGAGGACCTTTTAGATCGCGCATATTGCTCAATGTGGCGATTAATTCATCAATATTGTGTCCATCGATAGGGCCAATATAGTTGAAACCCAACTCTTCAAATAAGGTACTTTCCGGTGAGAACATCACACCTTTCATGTGTTCTTCGGTTTTTTTCATAAAGTTTTTCACCGTCGGCACTTTATCGAGAATTTTTTTGCTACCGTCGCGCACGGTAGAGTAGAACGAACCGGAGAAAATTCGGGCAAGATGGTTGTTTAACGCGCCGACATTTTCCGAAATAGACATTTCGTTATCATTTAAAATCACCAACATATTGGTGTGCAACGCACCGGCGTGATTTAATGCCTCAAATGCCATACCTGCCGTAATGGCGCCGTCACCGATGACACAAACCGTTTGTCTTCCGGCATTTTCTCGTTCTGCGGCAATGGCAATGCCTAATCCTGCACTGATCGAGGTGGAAGAGTGTCCTACGCTTAATACGTCAAATTCGCTTTCACCACGCCAAGGGAAGGGATGTAACCCGCCTTTTTGTCGAATGGTTGACATTTGGTCACGACGACCGGTTAAGATTTTATGCGGATAGGCTTGATGGCCCACATCCCAGATTAACTGATCGAAAGGCGTTTTAAAGACATAATGCAGTGCAACGGTAAGTTCCACCGTACCTAAACCAGAGGCTAAATGACCGCTACTTTGGCTCACTGATTCTAACAGGTATTCACGCAATTCTTGGCAGACTTGAGGGAGTTTTTCTTTGTTTAATAAGCGCAAATCATCAGGTGAATTAATTAAGGATAAAAGGGGGTAATTTTGCATAAAGGGTAATCAATTCCAACGTTAAATTTCTATCTCAGCACGCTAAAAACAGCGTTAATTTCCACCGCACTTTTGAGGGCGGATTAGCTTCTTCGTTTAATGATAAATTCCGCCAACGCATAAAGTGCGGTGGTATCAAAAGGTAAATCTCTCAGTTCGGCTAATGCCATTTCGTAAAGCTCTTGTGCTTTTTGTTTGGCACCTTCCAGCCCCAATAATTTCGGATAAGTGCTTTTATCTGCCGTCAAGTCAGAACCGACCGTTTTGCCGATGGTTTCGCTATCGCCTTCAATGTCTAAGATATCATCTTGCACTTGGAAGGCGAGTCCAATTGCCGTGGCGTAGCGTTCTAACTGTTGTGCTAAAGCCTTGTCGGCAAAATGAGGCGAGCAAATAAAGCCCATCGTGAGCGCCGCCTTGAGCAAGGCACCGGTTTTATTTAAATGGATGTGTTCTAATTCTTGCAGGCTGATGATTTTGTGTTCTGATATTAAATCCAGACTTTGTCCCAAGCACATCCCTTTGATACCGGAAGCGGCACTTAAGGTTTTAATGAGCGCCAGCTTTTGTTCCGCCGATAGCGTTGGAATCTCCGTTAAAATCTCAAAGGCAAAGGCTTGCAACGCATCACCGGCTAAAATTGCGGTGGCTTCGTCAAAGGCAATGTGACAAGTTTTATGACCTCGACGTAATTCGTCGTCGTCCATGGCAGGCAAATCATCATGAATCAATGAATAAGCATGAATGGCTTCAATGGCAGCCGCTGCATAATCGAGCTGGGCGACATCCGCACCGAGCATTCTGCCGGTGGCGTAAACCAAAAACGGGCGAATGCGTTTTCCACCTAACAACAAGCCATATTTCATGGCTTCAGCTAAAGGCGCGGGCGCGCTATCGAGGTGAGCAAATTGTTCTGCTAAAAAGTGATTAATTCTCTGCTGAATGTGCTGTAAATCTTCTGAGAACTGATACATTGCCGCCCCGTTATTCTTCCGCTTGATAATCGCTGAGTTTCGCACTTTCGCTTTTTTGTAACAAAATTTGGATGTGCTGTTCCGCTTGTTGTAAGCGTTCTTGCCCTAACTGAGCCAGCTTGATGCCTTGTTCAAAATCTTTTAATGCCTCTTCAAGAGAAAGGTCGTTATTTTCCAAACGGGAGACGATTTCTTCCAGTTGTTTTAAGGTATTTTCAAAATCCGGTTCGTTTTTTTCAGCCGGTTTGCGCGCCATGGTCTCATCCTTTTTTGCAGCAAAATAGAATTGCCGTATTGTACTTGATTTTTATTGCTATTGTTAGGGCGAATTTAGAGTATTTCCGGTGAATAATCGCTTCTAAAAAATAACGGAAAAAGGTACCGCACTTTGGTGGTTAGAATTCACAATCCTGTTGTGCTTTACAGCGAGAAAAAAGCCACTTCAACCCCTCTAATAAAGCCGGCATGACACTGGTCATATGGGTTTCTTCAGGATAAATTTTACTCACAACGGATAGTTTATCATTAGGCAGCCCATTCAGTTTTTCTGCTAAATTGTTGACTTGCGTCACCATGGCGCGCTGATCTAACTGCTTTTGCCGTTCGGGATCTTGTTTCATATAGGGCGCTAATTTTTGTTCATATTCCCCAACGGTGAAACGCACGCCAATTTTTTCTTTTATGCTTTGCAGATGTTCGGAAAATGCAGGGAAATCTTGCAAAATCCGTTGCTGATTCCACCAGATTGAAGGGCTGGCGATAAGATAGTTGCGGAACCCATCCGGATGATTAAATAAACTGTATAAACTAAATAAGCCGCCATAAGAATGCCCGAAAATGTTTTGTTGCGCCGCGTTAATTGAAAAACGGCGATGTAAATCTGGCGCGAGTTCTTCCTGAATAAAGCGATAAAAATATTCTGCACCACCAAATTTTTTATTGGTTTTATCGCCGGTATCGCCATAACTTTCTGAGGGGGGCGTATAGTCTTGTGCGCGTTCTGTCGGATTAAGAAGTTGAGTATTCGGGTAGCCGATGCCGACGATTAAAAATGGTACGGCATTGGTTTCTTGCGCACGCGCCATCATATTTTGCGCCATGCTGGCAGCTGCCGGGAAAAGGGCATCGCCATCTAATACATAAAGGACGGAGTAGCCGATACGCCTTACTTCACCAACAGGCATCACCTGAATGCGATAATCTTTTTTCGTAAATTGGCTGTGAAGCACATATTCTTGTGCATTAGGGATGAGCGCTGGTTCTAAATTGCCGGCAGAAGTCGATTGATGTCCCTCGGCAAGATTAAAAAATACGCCACAAGAAAGTGCCAATAATAACGGTTTCATACGTTTTCCTTTTTGAGATTTTTGCGCTAGCGTAGCAAAGTGCGGTCAGTTTTTCTAACGTTTTTATCAGATAAAAATACTCGGGAAAATGACCGCACTTGATGACTAATCAGATCAGTATAAATTGCTATAAAATTTTTCAAAATTATGGTCTAATAGCCCACAATTTTTTGTTAATCAAGAGAAAAAGGTTAAATATGAGCTGGATTGATAGAATTTTTAGTAAAAATACATCGTCTTCTTCCCGCAAAGCTAATGTGCCTGAAGGTGTATGGACAAAATGTACCTCATGTGATCAGGTGCTATATCGTGAAGAATTAAAACGTCATTTGGAAGTTTGCCCGAAATGCGGCCACCATATGCGAATTGATGCGCGCGAACGCTTATTGGGCTTATTGGATCAAGACAGCGTACAAGAATTAGCGGCAGAGTTAGAACCGAAAGATATCTTGAAATTCAAAGACTTAAAGAAATATAAAGATCGTATTAGTGCCGCGCAGAAAGAGACCGGTGAAAAAGATGCCTTAATTGCATTTTACGGTACGTTATACAATATGCCGATTGTGGCTGCCGCCTCTAACTTTAGCTTCATGGGCGGTTCCATGGGGTCTGTAGTGGGCGCGAAATTTGTCAAAGCCGCAGAAAAAGCCATTGAAGAAAATTGCCCGTTTGTCTGCTTCTCCGCCAGTGGTGGTGCACGCATGCAGGAAGCCCTGTTCTCCCTCATGCAAATGGCAAAAACCAGTGCCGTGTTGGCTAAAATGCGTGAAAAAGGCGTGCCATTTATTTCCGTATTGACGGATCCAACCTTAGGTGGGGTTTCTGCCAGTTTCGCGATGTTGGGAGATATCAACATTGCTGAACCAAAAGCATTAATCGGTTTTGCCGGCCCACGTGTTATTGAACAAACCGTGCGTGAAAAATTGCCGGAAGGTTTCCAACGCAGTGAATTTTTATTGGAAAAAGGCGCTATCGACATGATCGTAAAACGTGCTGATATGCGTAATACCTTGGCGAGTTTGGTCAGCAAACTGATGAATAAGCCATCTCCTTTTGTGGAAAGCGAATTAATCACAGAAGAATAAATATGAACACAATGTTAAAAGCCACTTCGCCACTCGACGAGTGGCTTTCTTATTTGGAAAACAGCCATTTTAAAGCGATTGATTTAGGGCTGGAACGCATCAAATCTGTCGCCCAAGAATTAGATTTGCTCACGCCGGCACCTTTCGTGATTACCGTAGGTGGTACAAATGGCAAAGGTACCACTTGCCGTTTGTTAGAAACCATTTTATTGAATGCGGGCTATCGTGTCGGCGTGTATTCTTCACCGCATTTGTTACGTTATAACGAACGTGTTCGTATTCAGAATCACGAGTTGGATGATGCACAGCACACGGCTTCTTTTGCGTATATTGAGCAAAATAAAACGCAATCATTAACGTATTTTGAATTCAGTACCTTGTCTGCGTTATATTTGTTTAAACAGGCAAAATTGGATGTGGTGATTTTAGAAGTGGGGCTGGGTGGTCGCTTGGATGCCACGAATATCGTGGACAATGATATGGCGGTCATTACCAGTATTGACATTGATCATACGGATTTCCTCGGTTCTACGCGCGATCAAATCGGGTTTGAAAAAGCGGGAATTTTCCGCGCCAATAAACCGGTGATTATTGGCGAACCTAATATTCCGCAAAGCATGTTGGCGCATGCCGAAACATTAGGTTGCCAATTATTTTGTCGTCATCTTGATTGGCATTTTTGCCAGCAGGAGCAAAGCTGGACATGGCAAACCACGCGTAAAGACGAAAAAGTGCGGTGGAATTTATTAGCAGATTTACCGCTTTGCCAAATTCCATTAGCCAATGCCGCAACTGCATTGGCGGCGGTACAAAAATTGCCGTTTGAAATTTCTCTTGAAACCGTGAAAAAATCCTTGCTTGAGGTGGAACTCACCGGGCGTTTTCAAACGATGAAACCGGCAAGCCTAAAGCATTTTGCGCAAATGGTTCAGCGTGAAGTGGAAGCGCTACCGCGTATGATTATTGATGTGGGGCATAATCCGCACGCAGCACGTTATTTAGCAGAAAAACTGACCGCACTTAAAGCCCAGTCGCCAGGAAAACTGATTGCCGTTTGTGGTATTTTAAAAGACAAAGATTCGGTCGGTGTGTTGACGCCTTTACTGCCGTTGGTGGATGAGTGGTGTTGTGTCACATTAGGTGGCTATCGAGGGCAACATGGTGAGGATTTATTTGTGACGTTGCAACAGGTTGCAACTCAGCAGCATTTGAGCGTGCAGGGCCGTTATTTAGATTCTGTGGTAGAAGGCGTGAAAAGTGCGGTAGAAATGGCTAATAAAAATGATACCGTGCTGGTGTTCGGATCTTTTCATACTGTTGGCGAGTTTTTGACATTGGCTCAAGTCTAATCAAAATTTATTTTACTAAATATCATATAAAAAGCGCCGAGGAATAATCCTTGGCGCTTTTTTTAACGTAAATGTCCGGCTTCATTTATTGTTTCAATAGTAAATTTTCCGTCCGTCTCATGGCTTTGTTTATAGTGCACGATGTTAATCGCACAATTTAACAAAGATTGGCTTTTGCCTTCATCACGATGTTCTTGCCAGCCTGTTCCGGCAAGTAAGGCAAGCAATAAACGCAATGTATGTCCGTGTGAAACAATCAAAATATTGCCTTGTTCATGTACTTGAATAATGTCTTGAAGCGCCTTCATTGCCCGTTTGGCAAGTTGTTCAAAGGTTTCTCCGCCATTGCTTTGCGCTTTGTAGTTTGCGGCATCTTTGAGCATTTGGTTAAACTCATCTAAACAACGCAATTTCTCCACCGGTAAACCTTCCCAAGACCCGAAATATTGCTCGTTTAACCCTTTATGTTGAAACAGCGGCACATCACGTTCGCCTAAAATATATTGCGCGGTGTCGATGGTACGTTGTAAACAGCTGGAATAGGCGGCAACAAAAGGAATGTGCTTAAGTGCTACACCGGTTTGTTTCGCGCCTTGAATGCCAAGCTCCGTTAAGGCGGAGTTGCCGAACCCTTATAATAGTCCTTGTTCGTTCCAAAGAGTACGTCCGTGGCGGACGAAATAGAACGTGAGATGTTTATTCATGAGTTATCCTGTTAAATCTTATTGAGATAAAAATACTGAGGTAAAAAAGCGGAAAGAAACGCAGAAAAAAACGACCGCACTTTCCTATAGTAGTGGGCTGAAAAGAAAAAACAGTTTTTCGATAATACGTTGATAAACGGAACGATTTGCCCACTCGACGTAGTTCAGCAATTCAGCATTTTTGATGTAGCCTTCATGCAGCAGAGCAATTTCGTTAGCAAATGCCGCATCTTCCACCACCATGGTGACTTCAAAATTCAATAAAAAGCTGCGCATGTCCATGTTTACGGTACCGACTAATGCTAATTTATTATCAATCAGCATGCTTTTGGTATGCAGTAAGCCTTTATTGAAATGATAAATTTTTACACCGGCGGCGAGTAAATCATCAAAAAATGTGCGGCTTGCCCAATGCACCATCATCGAATCATTTTCTTTTGGCAGAATGATAGAAACATCCACACCTCGTAGCGCAGCTGTGCGTAATGCTTCGGCAATGTTATGGCTTGGCACAAAGTAAGGAGAGGTGATGACAATGCTTTTCCGTGCGGAAAAAATTGCGATAGCGAGAGATTGCGCCATTAAATCATCCGGAAAGCTAGGGCCGGTGGCAAGAATTTGCACGGCGTGAGAATTGTTTTGTTCTAAAGGCAATAACGGGCAATCAGGAATATGCAATGGCACGGATTGTCCTGTTTCAATTTCCCAGTCCCACGCATGTAAACCGTTGAGAACGGCAGACACAGGGCCATTGATACGCACCATGACATCAATCCATTCGCCGACATTGCTGTCTTTTTTGAAGAACTTCGGATCCACCATGTTCATGCTGCCGGTGTAAGCAATTTGGTTATCGATCACAATAATTTTGCGATGTTGACGCAAATCGATTCGACTGAAAAACATGCGGAATAAATTCACATGTAAGGTTTCAACAATTTCAATCCCTTGGGCTTGCATCGCGCGGCAATCCGCACTTTTTAAAAACGGGCGACTGCCTACGGAATCCAATAAAATGCGTACTTTCACACCACGTTGGCAGGCTGCGATAAGCGCTTCTTTGACGTCGTTCACCAAACCAGAAGGCGACCAAATATAAAACACCATATTGATGGATTTTTCTGCGCGTTCGATGTCTTCAATGATGCTGCGCATGATGTTTTCCGGCGTGTCCAGAATATGCAGTTCGTTTCCTAAAACACAAGGAATGCCAAGACGTTGTTTGGCTAAGTCAAAAATTGAACGATAGAGTAGATCTGTTTGTGTATTCACTAAATTATCGCATTTCGATAGCTTGTCGAACCACGCCATAAATTGGGGTTTGAGCTGGTTGAATAGTGTTGCGCGGCGTTTTCCGAGATTAATTTCCCCGAAGATCAAATAGGCCACAATGCCGACAATAGGGAAGATATAAATCACCATTAACCAAGATAGCATGGCGGCGACAGATTGCTTTTTCATGACCAAACGAATGGTAATGGCAATGGTGAGAACCCAGATAAGTGCAGGAATAATGTAGGCGATAATTTGTTCGATATTCATAAAAATGACCGCGTTATAAAGGTGTCGAGGTAAAAAGCATTAACAAAATCGGCGGTGTAATGTTTGTGATAAACCCAAAACTAAAAGCAAGCGGTAAAACTTCTACGCCGCCGGCTTTTTGAATAATGGGTAAGGTGACATCAAGGGCGGTTGCTCCCGGAAAACCCACTGCCGTTGAACGGTAGTTTTGCATAAATAGCGGAATAATAAATAAGCTAATCAATTCACGTGATAAATCATTAAAAAATGCAATACTGCCCCAAATCGGCCCCCAAGCATTACTGAGGGTCACGCTGGACAACGAATACCAGCCAAAACCGGAGGACACGGCTAAACCTTGTATCACCGGTACAGACAACACGAGGGCAGCAATAATTCCACCGAGTAAGGAGGTAAGCATGAAAATGATGCCCATGGCTAAGCCGCGTTTATTGAAAAATACCGCACGCATGGAAATGCCATTGTTGCGCAATTGTACGCCCACACAAAAAATCATGACAACCAGCACATAAGTGGTGGCGTCGTGCGGTAAAGCAAAATAACCTTTGAACAGCCAACCCACCACGAAACCAATGAGCACCACCGTGCATAATTTCAATGAATCCAACATGATATGCCAACGCGAGGCAATTTTTTCTGCAACGTGTTTTAGTGGCTGCGGCTGGAGCTTGTCGTAAAGAAATAAGCCGATGAAATTTAGGCCTTGAATAAACAGAATAAAGGTGAGGGCATAAACGCCGATTTGTGGTAATTGTTGTGCTAAATCATCCAGTTGCCCGAGGGAAAAACCCATGGTGAATAAAATCATGTACAACAAAATCATGGTCACACGACCGAAAGATTGCAAAATGGCGTGATTTTTCACTTTCACCATGTAACCGATAAACATCGGCACTAAAATAATGAGTAATCCTTCGTACACTGTTGCCACCTTCAAATGCTATATGGTGGCAGAGTATAGCACTTTTCCCTATTTTCGCCTATCGGTGAGGCTTAACACTAAAGCCAACGTCATTGATTGTGCTATACTTTCGGGCATTATTTCCCTCTAGTATTTCCCTATGACATTCCAAATTGTATTTCGACACCCTGATTTTATTGTGATCAATAAACCTAATGGCATTAGCGTACATAAAGATGATGCGGATGTGGGGTTAACTCAATTAGTGGCGCAGCAACTTGGCGTGTCGAAAGTCTGGTTGGTGCATCGGTTAGATAAAGTCACTTCCGGATTGTTGATTCTTGCGTTAAGTGAAAAAGCCGCTGTGACGTTGTCGCAGAAATTTGCGCAACACCAAATTCAGAAAACATACATTGCATTGGCAACGCATAAACCGAAGAAAAAACAAGGCAGAATCAGTGGTGATATGCAAAAGGCCAGAAGAGGCGCATGGAAACTTTGCCAAAGCAAAGAAAACCCTGCAGTGACAGATTTTGTGTCTTACAGCTTGGCCCCCAATTTGCGTTTATTTATCTTACAACCGAAAACCGGTAAAACCCATCAACTCCGTGTGGCAATGAAAAGTTTGGGCAGCCCGATTTTAGGGGATGAATTGTATGGTGGAGATGAGGCTGATCTTACTTATTTACACGCCTACCAATTATCGTTTGACTATTCGGGTTTGATGGTTCAAATTAAGGGAACACCGATTAATGAGAGCGAAAAGTGCGGTGAAATTTTTCAACGTTTTTGGCATGACATTGAAAAATATCTTCATGGTGAAAATGAAAAAACACCTTAAGAATTGACCGCACTTTGGGCGCTGCGAATCAAGGAACGTTGCCAATGCCGAATAAGATCATAACCAGTTCATACCACAAAGCCATTGTTTGCATGGTGCTTGCCTATATCAGTATCGCCTTGATGGGCGTGTTCGTAAAATATGCCTCGGACGAATTACCGGCAAGTGAAATTTTGTTTTCTCGCTTTCTGATTGGTTTTGTTTTCTTGTTACCTTTTATGATTCGCGATGGTGATTTTCGAGTCGAAATGCGCCAGTGGCCGTTTTTGGTAATTCGCAACCTTGCCGGCATCGGTAGCATGTTATGTACTTTTTATGCCATCAAATACTTGCCGCTTTCCATTTCTATTTTGCTATTAAATACATCTGCGTTATTCGTTCCGGTATTGCTCTTTGTTTTGCGTACTCGCACACCGCTGAAAGTGATTGCCTGTAGTGTACTGGGATTTATTGGCGTAGCGATTATTTTACTCACCGAGCACCATGGCGAGGTAGAACCCTATTATATTTTTGTGGCATTGGGCGGGGCGACGTTAGCTGCCATGGCGTTTATCAGTTTGCAGGAATTAAATAAGCATAATTCGCCGAAAAATATTGTTTTTTATTTCCATTTGCTTGGCGCTATTTTGTTACCGTTATTTTTTATGGCGCAGTGGACGCTCCCGACAGCGCATGGCTTGTTCATGCTTTTATTGGTCGGCGGCTTTGGCTTAATTTTCCAACTTTTGCTGACGCGAGCGTTTAAATACGCTCCGGCAAATGTCATCACGCCTTTTGCATTTACCGGTGTTATTTTTTCTAGTGTTTGTGACTGGCTGTTTTGGCAGAATGTGCCGACAGTGCATTTCTGGTTTGGCTCTTTGGTGATCATTGTGTCCGTCAGTTTATTGGCTAGAATGCGTGGCCAAGGGAAAACGAAGGCATAATTTATTCCCCAAAGGCAGTTGATTTTCCGCTACAATAGCGCACCTTAAAATGAAATTGAAAACGAGGAAATCCATGGAATATCCAATTTGTCCATCTTGCAAAGGTGAAAACACCTATCACGATTCCATCCAATTTGTTTGCCCGGATTGCGGCCACGAATGGACCGGCAACGAAGTCGAAGAGCATGACGATGATGCGCTTATTGTCAAAGATAGCAACGGCAATTTACTGGCTGATGGTGACGATGTGTTGTTAATCAAAGATCTGAAATTAAAAGGGTCTTCCGAAGTATTGAAAAAAGGCACAAAATTTAAAGGTATTCGCCTTGCTCGCGGCGACCACAATGTGGATTGCGGCAAAATTATGTTGAAATCCGAGTTTTTGAAGAAAGCATAAAAACACGCTATAAAATCACCGCACTTGATTTGTGCGTAGTGAACTTCATAAAAAACGGCGCTTTGTTAATCAAGCGCCGTTTTATTTTTTAAGAGAAAGTGCGGTGATTTTTCACCGCATTTTTACTTAACGAGAGTAGTAACCTGCCATGGAGCTGTAAACGGCATTTTCTGCTTGAATCACGTTGAATTTGGCTTGCAAAATGGAAAGCTGGGAGGCTTTTTCTGTATTGGCCGCCGTTAACCATTCGCGCAATTCAGACACGCCTGCGTTATAGCGGTTGCGGTAATATTGCGTGATGCGTTGGTTGTAATTGTACGTTTGTTGCACGTTGCTAAAGTGGCTTTGCGCTTGAATGAATGCGTAGTAGTTGGTATCTACGTCATTTAACGCGGTGGTGATACTTTTTTCATAGTTTAAACGGGCTGTTTCGTAATCCGCTTCAGAAATTTTCACATTCCATTTAACCGTGTTCCAATTTAAGAACGGCAGCGTAATACCAACGTTACCGGCGCCAATAGAGGAGAATGTGATCGCCCCGGTTTGATTGGTAGCATTACGGCTTAAACTTCCGCCCAAAGTGATTTCTGGGAACCAGCTTTTTTCGGTGGCTTTGGCATTTTTGAATGCACTGCTTAAACGGGCTTGATAGCCTTTGACATCAGGACGGTTGGCGATCACGGAAACCGGCACGTTTAAATTCACGCCCACAGTTTTCACGCTCAAAATATGCGGGAAGTTGATGTTTAATGCGTCATCCGGTTTTAAGTTCAGCAAATTACGTAAGGTTTTTTCTGCGTTTTTACGGTTGGTTTGCAACGTAATTAAATTATTACGCGCCGTTAATACCGCTTGTTGTGCTTGATCTACGCTAGCGCTGTCTGCGACACCTTGTGCCAAGCGATTTTTCATGATGTTGCTGATGTCGGTGTAATACTTGATGCTTTCTTGAGTGGTGCTAATGGCATCGTTTAAATAGGCAATTTGATAGTAGGTTGTCACCACGGAGTTGATTAAAGAAAGACGGGTAGATTCCATGTCTTCAATGGTGGCTTTATGTGACCACTCCGCCGCATCGGCGGTATCCGCTAAACGACGCCATAAATCCAAGGTGTAGGACACATTTAACGCGCCGGTATGCGTGATCGCGGAGTTGCCGCCATGATTAATGTCTTTTTGGGCAGCGGATTTTGCCGAACCGCTAAAGGCCGGAATCAAGCTTGCACCGGCAAGGTTGGCGCTATACAGCGCGCGGTTGACGGAAACTGCCGCTTTGGCTAAGTCTTTGTTATTTGCAAGGGCTTGTTCAACCACACGGTTGAGTTGTGCATCGTTATAAAGCGCCCACCAGTTGTCTTTAATGTTGTATTGCTTGGTAATGTCTTCATATTGTTTGTAATTATCGAGGCTGGCTTGATAAGAATCGCCAATATTGGCACAGCCGGCGAGCGTTGTTGCCATCACCACGGCAAGGGCTAGTTTTTTCATTTTTAACATTTTTTATCCTTCTTTCAGGTTCAAGGGGGCTATTTTATGCCTCAAAAGTGCGGTCGATTTTAACCGCATTTTTAGGTTTTACAAAATCTATTCACGGGCTAATGCCGTAATCGGATCTAATTGTGCTGCACGTTTTGCCGGAGTGTAGCCGAACACTACGCCGATTAAGCTGGAAAAAGCGACTGCGGCAATAATCGAACCGCCGGAAAATGCCATGGTGAAATCGGTCATAAAGGTGTTAAACAGCACTCCAATCGCACCGGAAAGCAAAATACCGGTGACACCGCCGATGAGGCAAATCAACACGGCTTCAATTAAAAATTGTTGCAGGATGTTGGATTGTCTTGCACCGATTGCCATGCGCACGCCGATTTCTTTGGTGCGTTCTGTCACTGACACCAACATAATATTCATCACACCAATCCCGCCGACGATTAAGGAAATAAAAGCAATCGAGGAGATAAGCAATTTCATCGTGCCGGTGGTGCTTTCGATAGTTTGTTTAATCGTATCGCTGTTCATGATGAAGAAATCTTTTTTGCCGTGGCGTAACGTCAGCAATTCTGTAATGCCTTTTTCTGCCGCCGTTGAGTTAATTTCTTCCGCCACTTTCACCGTAATCGAGCCGATTTTTTTGCTGCCTGAAATGCGGTTCATAACGGTAGTGTAGGGCGCGTAAAGATTCAATGAACTGCTGGCGCCACCCAGTTGACGGTCTGTCACGACACCGATAATACGCAACGGACGTTTATTAAACATCACCACTTTGCCAAGCGGATCTTCATTGGGGAAAATGGCTTTTTTGGCACTTTCATCAATTAACGCCACTTGCGCATTTTCTGCCACATCCTGCGCTGAGAGTAGGCGACCTTGTTTTAATTTTAAACCTTCAACATCAAAAGATTCTTCGCTCACGCCTTTTAAGGACGTCGTCGAAAACGCTTTATTCGCATAAATCAAGGTGCCGCTTGACGCGCTATTCGGCGTAACGCTTTGCACGTAGGTTTGTTGGCTTAATGTGTTGGCATCGCTAACGGTAAGATTTTGCATTTGTTCCGCACGGCGATCGCCAAAGCCGGTGCCGTTAAAAATGGTGATGGTGTTTGTGCCGATGCCGCGAATATTTTCCAGAATTTTTTGTTGTGATCCATTGCCCAACGCCACTACAGACACTACGGAGGTAATCCCAATAATGATGCCAAGCATGGTGAGCAAAGAACGCATTTTATGTGCCACAATGGCGCTAACAGACATCCGAAAGGCTTCCATCAGCTGATCTTTGCTGAAGCCAAAACGTCCTTTAAAAACACCTGAATTTTTGACCGCACTTTTCACTGGCTGGGTTTGCGTGTCACTGATAATTTCGCCGTCTTTGATTTCAATCATCCGATTGGCGCTGGCAGCGATATGCTTGTCGTGGGTGACCATAATAATGGTATGCCCTTCTTGGTGTAGTTGGCGCAGGATTTCCATCACATTTTCGCCGCTTTGCGAATCCAACGCACCGGTCGGTTCATCGGCTAAAATGATTTCCCCGCCGTTCATTAGGGCGCGCGCGATACTCACCCGTTGTTGTTGCCCACCGGAGAGTTGATTCGGCTTATTCTGCCATTTGTCGCTTAACCCTAATTTTTCCAATAATTGTTTAGCGCGTTCCAAACGTTGGTTGTGCGGCATGCCCGCATAAATTGCTGGTAATGCCACGTTTTCTGCTGCGGTGAGGCTGCTCAATAAATTGTAACGTTGGAAAATAAAACCGAATTTTTGACTGCGTAAATCGGAGAGCTGATCGGCGGTTAATTCGATGGTTTCTTTATCATCGATTTTGTACGAACCGCTGGTCGCTGTATCTAGACAACCGATAATGTTCATCAACGTGGATTTGCCCGACCCCGATTGCCCGATAATGGCAACGAAATCGCCTTTTTCGATATTTAATGAAATGTCTTTCAGAATATGAACACGATTTTCGCCGGCACCAAAGTAGCGGTTGATGTTTTTCATTTCAATAATATTCATTGGAAATTTCCACCGCACTTTAGAAGATTCGTGGACCGCGCATATTGCCGACAGCTTCGCCGGCAGCCACTTGTGACACAATGACTTTTTCGCCTTCAGCAACGCCGGATTTAATTTCTGTTTGGTAATCGTTTTGTACGCCGATTTCTACTTCACGTTGTTCCGGTTGGTTGTTGCTGTTCAATACCTTCACAAAGGTTTTGCCGTTTTGTGTTTGAATTGCCATATTCGGCACGGAAAGCACGTTTTGCGCGTTGGCAATTTTGATGTTGTTTTCTGTGGTCATGCCAATGCGCAAAATCTGGTTGGGATTTTCCACGATAATGTTGGCGTAGTAATAAACTGCGCTGTTACTGGTGCTTGACGTTGAGCTTGTGGTGCTGGACGTAGAGCTATTGCTAATCGTCGTTGTCGCCGGATCAACGGATTCAATTTTGGCGTGATAAAGGGTTTTGCTGTCGGACAAAATACTAAATGTCACCTCTTGTCCGGCTTTCACCTTCGTAATATCGCCTTCAGAGATTTCCGGTTTAATGCGCATTTTGCTTAAATCTGCCACTTTGACGATGGTCGGCGTGGTTTGATTGGAGTTTACCGTTTGACCTTCAGAAACCGGCGTAGCAATCACCGTGCCGTCAATCGGTGAGGTGATTTTGGTGTAGCCTACATTGGTTTCCGCGGTATTTACTTCAATTTCGGCTTGTTTGATGTTTTCCTGCACCACATTCATTTCTGCTTTGGCGTTATCTAAGGTCGCTTTTGCGCTGTTTAAGCTGTCCAAGGACGTGCCTTTTTGCGCATACAATTTGGTTAAACGATGGTAATTAGAAAGCGCCACATCATAGGCGGTTTTACGGGCGACAAACTGGGCTTGGTAGCTTGCAAGCGCCGCTTTTCGAGTGTTTAGCGTGTTGATTTGCGTGGTGGAGTCAATTTCCGCAATCATATCGCCTTTTTTCACTTGCTGACCTAAAGCTACATGGAGTTTGGTAACTTTACCGGAAACCTGCGCGCCCACATCAACGGTGTTGACACTTTCAATTGAGCCGGTCGCCACCACGTTTTTTTCAATGTCGCCACGTTGCACGGTTTCCGTTAAATAAGTGGTTTTAGGCGTGGAATTGCCCATAAAAAAATAACCGCCGGTGATCACCGCGGCAGCCAGTGCGGCCATTATCAAATGTTTTTTTGTCATATTTTCTCAAGGGTTAAGGAAACAGTGAAAATAGAATACAGGAGAAAGATTAAGGAAATCTTAATTATTAATGAATGAACGTTCATTTAGTGACGCATTTTAGTGGGAAATTAAATTTTTTGCACGAGAAATTTCAAAAGTCCACGCAAGATTTTGCCTTGTGCTGAAACAAATAACACTGCGATTCCTTAGATAAATTTCAGCTTTCAAGGAAAAATGTGTAGAATAGTGCGGTTATTTTTTTATGCGTTTTAATTGAGAAAATTATGAGTACAGAAACTATCTTAGAAACGACGGAAAATGCCCGTCCGCACAATTTTATTACCCAAATTATTGATGAAGATTTAGCGTCCGGTAAACACCAGCGCGTTCACACCCGTTTCCCGCCTGAGCCAAACGGCTATTTGCACATCGGTCATGCCAAATCTATCTGCTTAAACTTCGGTTTAGCAAAAGAATATAACGGTTTATGTAACCTCCGTTTTGACGACACCAACCCGGTGAAAGAAGATGTGGAATATGTAGATTCTATCAAAGCCGATGTGGAATGGTTAGGTTTCAAATGGGAAGGCGAGCCGCGTTATGCTTCCGATTATTTTGATGCGCTTTATGGCTATGCCATTGAATTGATCAAAAAAGGATTGGCGTATGTGGACGAACTCTCACCGGAAGAAATGCGCGAATATCGCGGCACGTTAACTGAGCCGGGGAAAAACAGCCCGTATCGTGATCGTAGCGTAGAAGAAAACCTCGCGTTATTCGAGCGAATGAAAAACGGTGAATTTGCAGAAGGCACACTGAGTTTGCGTGCGAAAATTGACATGGCGTCGCCGTTTATGGTGATGCGCGACCCGGTGATTTATCGCATTAAATTTGCCACCCACCATCAAACCGGCGACAAATGGTGCATTTATCCAATGTACGATTTTACCCACTGTATTTCGGATGCCATCGAACGCATTACACACTCATTATGTACCCTTGAGTTCCAAGACAACCGCCGTTTATACGACTGGGTGTTGGAAAATATCAGCATTGAGCGCCCATTGCCGCACCAATATGAATTCTCTCGTTTAAATTTAGAAGGCACGCTCACTTCTAAACGTAAATTGTTGAAATTAGTCAATGAAGGCATTGTAGATGGCTGGAACGATCCGCGTATGCCGACCATTTCAGGTTTACGCCGTCGCGGTTATACGCCGGCGTCATTGCGTGAATTCTGTCGCCGTATTGGTGTGACCAAACAAGATAACGTGGTGGAATACAGTGCATTAGAATCTTGCATACGTGATGATTTAAACCAAAATGCGCCGCGTGCTATGGCTGTTATCGATCCTGTTCGTGTGGTGATTGAAAATTTTGAAGGCGAAGAAATGTTAACTGCGCCGAATCACCCGAATCGTCCGGAATTAGGCGAACGCCAATTGCCATTCACCAAAGAAATTTACATCGATCGTGCAGATTTCCGTGAAGAAGCCAACAAACAATATAAACGCTTAGTGTTAGGCAAAGAAGTGCGTTTGCGCAATGCTTATGTGATTAAAGCAGAACGTGTGGAAAAAGATGCCAACGGTGACATCACCACCATTTTCTGTACCTACGATCCGGAAACCTTAGGTAAAAATCCGGCAGATGGTCGCAAAGTGAAAGGCGTAATCCACTGGGTTTCCGCCACACACAACCACCCAGCAGAATTCCGTTTATATGAACGCCTTTTCACCGTGCCAAACCCGGGCGCAGAAGAAAATATCGAAAGCGTGCTAAACCCAACTTCCTTAGTGGTGAAACACGGTTTTGTCGAACAAAGCCTTGGCAATGCGGAAGCAGAAAAAGGCTACCAATTTGAACGTGAAGGCTATTTCTGTGCTGACAGCAAAGACAGCCATCCGGAACATTTGGTGTTTAACTTAACAGTGAGCTTGAAAGAAGGTTTTTAACCCCATCACCGATTAAAAAGTGCGGTCGTTTTTCGTGGTGAATTTCGACCGCACTTTTTTAACTGTTAATGCCAATAGTGATTGGCGTTTAGAAGAAATAGTATTTTTATTCATTATATATGGAACCAATAAAACATGAGATTTGCCTATTTCACTGCTTTTAGTCTTTCTACAGCTATGTTACCTGCGTTTGCTGAACCTAGTTCAATACAGAATGCTACCCAGCAGGCAGTCGATACACGCCAACAACAGCAACAAAATATTTTAAATGCCGAAATTCAATCCCAACAAGTAAAAGCTCCAACGGTTCGCTTGGAAAGTGAAAAGGTACATGCACTTGGATTTCCAAAAAATGAAGAACTCTGTTTTCCTATTCATCAGCTTGTCCTTACCGATTATCAACACACCGTTTCAGAATCTACCTCTTTTTCTCCCAGCTCATTTTCCTGGGCAAAAAGTGCGGTCTATTCTGAGGGTGATTTTGCATTACCGGCCTGTGTTGGTGCTCAAGGAATTAACGTCTTATTACGTCGAATTCAAAATTATTTGATTGAGCAGGGGTATGTGACTACACGGGTGGTTGCAGAACCGCAAGATTTACGTACAGGCGTGCTTAGATTAACGGTGATTCCGGGAAAAGTGGGGCATATCCAATTACAAGATCAAAGTGCTGTTCCTTTTGCGACAAGAAGTATGCTTTGGTTTGCTATGCCGATGGCTGTTGGGGATTTATTGAATGTGCGGGAAATTGAGCAAGGCCTAGAAAACCTTAAGAGAGTACCAAGTGCTGACGCTAATATTGAGCTTCAGCCTGGAGAGGCTTTGGGTGAGACAGATATTGTAGTGGCATATAAACACCGCATTCCATTTCATTTAACCTTAGGGTTAGATGATTCGGGTTCCAAATCGACCGGACGTTTACAGGGCGCTGCTACTTTTTCTTGGGATAACCCGCTTCGCTTAAATGATATGTTTTATGTTAGCGGTACGCGTAGTTTTAAACGACATAGTGATGCAGCTGAGGGAGATTATGGCAGTCATAATCTGAGCTTGTATTATTCCATTCCGTGGAAAAACTATTTGCTGACGCTTTCAGGCTCCCGTTATACCTATCATCAAACCGTTGCGGGTGCTTTTGAGTCTTATGAGTATTCCGGCGAAAGTAAACAAATGAAGCTCAATTTAAGTCGTCTATTGAGCCGTGGCGCACAACATAAAACTTACACGAATATTGCCTTATGGACGAAAAAGTCCCACAACTATATCAATGATACGGAAGTTGAGGTTCAACGTCGTCGTACAGCCGGATGGGAGCTAGGTCTTACGCACACGCACTATGTAGGCGTAGCGACATTTTCTATTTCCGCTAATTACAAACGGGGGACCGGTGCGAATAATGCCCTTCGTGCACCGGAAGAACGATTTAATGAAGGTACCTCAAGAATGCGGATTTTGACCGCCTCCCTTGATTTTAGTTATCCGTTCAACATTGGAAAACAACCTTGGCGCTTTAATACCTATTGGCAAGCGCAATGGAATAAATCACCGCTCGTGCAACAAGACAAATTCAGCATTGGTGGACGCTATACAGTACGTGGGTTTGACGGTGAACTTACTCTTTCAGGAGAGCGCGGTTGGCTTTGGCGCAACGAACTGGCATGGAATGTGATGAACAAAGGACATGAGATTTATCTCGGACTCGACCGAGGCATTGTCCGTTCAAGCAATGAGGAATTACAAGTAGGCAATAGTTTAACCGGTGGTGCATTGGGGATGCGCGGTAATCTTTGGGGACTAAATTATGAATATTTTGTTGGCACACCAATTCGAAAACCGCAAGGTTTCAGAACTAGTCATGTAACAACAGGGTTTAACCTCAGCTATCGTTTTTAAGTATTTTTAAAAATAAGCAGATTTTATTATTAAGGAAACATCATGAATAAAAAACATTACAAAGTAATTTTTAGCCAAGCATTAAATCAACTTGTGGTTGTATCGGAACTTGCCAAATCAAAAGGCAAAGCCACGAGCGAAAATGTTGAAAGTGCAGAGATAAAAACAACGTTAAAAGCTACCGCACTTTCTACTTTATTCGGCACTCTCACACCGGTTCATTTCAGCATTATGTTAGCGTTGGGGTTTGTTTTCGTTTCTCCTGCTGCATTGGCAAATGCGGATATGGCGATTCGCGCAGACAAATCAGCACCAGGCAATCAACAACCAACGGTGTTACAGACGGCGAATGGTTTGCCACAAGTCAACATTCAAACACCAAGTGCAGGCGGTGTGTCGCGTAACCAATATTCGCAATTTGATGTAGCGGAAAAAGGCGCCGTATTAAACAACGCTCGTAAGGCGGTACAAACCCAAACGGCAGGTTGGGTACAAGGCAACCCCAATTTAGCCGCAGGTGAAGCGAAGGTGATTTTAAATGAAGTCAATTCATCCGCTCCGAGTCGGTTAAAGGGCTATGTAGAAGTGGCCGGACAAAAGGCTGATGTTGTGATTGCGAACCCGACTGGTATCCATTGCGATGGTTGTGGTGTCATTAACGCAGGACGCGCCACAATGACCACGGGGAAAGCTAAATTAGAAAATGGTGAGCTCAAAGGGTATGAAGTCAACGGTGGCAAAGTTAAGGTGACCGGCAAGGGCATGGATAACCGCCAGGCGGATTATACCGATATCATTGCAGAAAACGCGCAAATTGATGGCGGTGTGTGGTCGAAAAAAGCCATTAAAGTCACCACGGGTAAAAACAAAGTTGATCGCACGAATGATTCGGTGGTTTATGTAGGTGATAAAAACACTGTTGAAAGCGACCGCACTTTAGAAAACCCTCAAGCTTACAGCGTGGATGTGAGCCAATTGGGCGGCATGTATGCCGAGAAAATTCATTTGGTGGATAATGGCCAAGGTCTCGGTGTACGCAACGCCGGCCACATCGGCGCCTCTGCCGGTGAGGTGAACATTGATAGTCAAGGACGAATTGTGAATAGCGGGCACATTCAAGCTCAACAGGATCTTCATGTTCGCACTCAACAAAGCATCGATAATCAAAAAGGTGGACATCTTTTATCTCATCAAGGCAAGGCAAAAATTGAAAGTCAGCATGAAATTTCGCAATCAGGTGTCATTGGTGGAAAACAAGAAGTTAGCCTATCTGCAAAAGCTTTGACACAAACATCTCAAGGGGAAATTCAAAGCCAGGCAGTGCGTATTAATACTAAAGAGACCGTAAACAATCGAGGATTAATTCAAAGCCGTGGAGAACAAGAACAGCGCGAGCCTGATTTAATTATTAAAGCGGATACAGTGCAAAATACCGGCTCCGGACGTATTTATGGTAACCAAATTGCTATTGGCGCAACGACGATTATCAATGAAGATGAGCTAAACGCAGATGGTATCCGTCAAGATGGGATTATTGCTGCACGGGATACACTCACCTTAGGGGCACAAAAAATCCACAACAAGACAGCAAATTACGTAGCAAGTCAACAAGGTGCCTCGACATTATATGGTGAGAAGGGAGTGACGATTGCCGGCGCGCTTAATGATCAATATCAAGCGGAGGGGCAAGCGGCTCAATTATTAAATGAAAGTGGCACAATTGAATCTTCGTCTGGGGCAATTCGCTTAAATGTTGCTGATGTAGTTAATCGAAATCTACATTTTCGTGCAGAAATTGAAAACCAATCAGATGAGCCGATTTCAGAGAGCTATGTCATTCCGAAAGGCTATAAAACTGAAGAGCGGATTGATTATGCTTTATTAAAATGGATTCCATTTAGTCGTGCAGGGAAATTGGCATTTCGTCAAGACGGTGCAAAGGCGCTAGAAGAAGGAGAGGAAATTCGTGCAGATCGACTATTACCGACAGTTAACGAATATCAGTGTCAAGATTATACCAATGAAGCCAGTTGCCGCTTAAAACCGGAATCCGTATATGGGCCACAGAATCCGGCATGGGCTTATTTCGGCATTCAAGCACCAACGGAGATGCCGGCAGGTTTAACGGATATTGAAATGCCTGAAGAACCGATCAAACCAACAGAAGTTGAAAAACCAAGAAAAAACAGAAGAGAAAAACCGGAAAGCTATGCTGCCCGTTTGGCGGATTATGAGAAAGCTGTTGCTGATTACAACATTGCGTTAGCCAATTATGAAAAAGAAAAAGTAACTTATGAAACACGTTTAAATGATTATCAGCAGGCAATTGCACCATTTAAACGTTGGATTGATGCTAATGAACAGGCGTTTAATGCTTTGCAAAGTAAAATTGCCGAACATAATCAACGTTTATTGGGTAAAACCTTTAGCCATTTTTGGATAACCAAACTTAATCAACGAGTCATTGATGAAAGCGTTGTAAAAACCACGTTACCAGGCCAAATTTTGGCCGGCGGAGATATTGTTATCAATGGTGCACAAGTACTCAATGATCGAAGCCAGATGATATCCGGCGGACGTTTAAGCTTAAATGGTGATGTACGCAATGAAGATGAAACCGGCTATCACGTATTAAATGAATACGGCACATCACAATGGACGGCAGATCGCTGGCGTGGCGGGGTTAAACGCTATTTCCAGCGGGATTGGGGTTCAGTCAATGCTTATAACAACCATGTGACAACAGAATTTAAAATGGGGGTGGCACAAAGTAAGGAACAGGTGGATTATCGAAATAATTCGTCCACCCATCCGTCCCAAAGCCAAGCCTTAATGACAAAAGCGAATGAGGTGTTATTGCCAAGTTCTTCGTTATACCGACTCAATCCGGAAACAGAGGGCGCATTAATCGAAACAGATCCGGCATTTACTGATCGCAAAAAATGGCTTAACAGTGACTACATGTTCAGCGCATTACGTAGCGATCCGCAAAATGTCCTTAAACGCCTTGGTGACGGTTATTATGAGCAGCATTTAGTGCGCGACCAAATCAATCAACTTACCGGTAAAATGTTTTTAGGCGAATTCAAAGATTTGGAAAGTCAATATAAGGCATTAATGGATAACGGTATTACGTTTGCAAAAAAATTCAATCTTACGCCGGGTGTCGCATTGTCAGCTGCTCAAGTGGCACAACTAACGTCGGATATCGTATGGTTTGAAGAAAAAACAGTGACTTTACCAAGTGGTAAACAAGTTAACGTCATGGCGCCACGTGTATATGCCATGGTTCAACCGGGCGATATCAATGGAAAGGGAAGTTTGCTTTCAGGGGAAGAGATTGATTTACACGGTAATCAGGTTGTTAACAGCGGAACTATTGTCGGACGAAAACTCGCTTTGTTAAATGCGGAAAGCTTATTTAATGAAGGCGTCATTCAAGGTGAACAAGTCGGTATCCAAACAAAAGGCAATTTTGACAACATCGGCGGTACTGTAGAAGCCGAAAAAACGCTTGTGGCAAATGTAGGCGGTAATTTAACTCATAGAAGTACGACAGCCACAAATGAAATCGCGTTATCCGGTTTTCAACGCGAGCAAACCACGCTTGCACGTAAAGCATTGTTCCATGTGAAGGGGGAAGACGGCACATTACATCTTTCTTCCAATAAATTGGAGGCACAGGGCGCAGATATTATCAATGAAGGTAAAGGCACCACGCTGGTTCAAGCTAAAACGGCTTTAAATCTGACCGCACTTTCGGTGGGGTATGATGAAAAGATGGGGGGAGGCAATGACTCTCGCCGCGAGAAAATAGAAAAGGCAGTGGTGAGCCATATCAAAGGCAAGGGGGATGTCACAGTTGCGGCGAAAGACCTCTTGTCGGAAGGGGCCCGACTTGAAAGTGCCGAAAAACTCACCGCGATTGCAGAAAACGATTTGGTTTTGAATGGAGCAAAAGAAAGCTCTGATTTTGAGGAGTTCCATCAAACGAAAAGCGGCAGTTTAGCGAAGACCACAAAGACAAGCTTAGACAAAGCACAATTAGACAGTCATGTAGGCACGCAACTTAGTGGAAAAGATATTTTGTTAAGTGCAGGCAAAGATGTGAAAGCCAAAGGACTGCAGGGCATTGCCGATAAAAACCTAAGTATTCAAGCGGGAGAGGATGTTGTTCTAGCGGCGGACACCAATCGATTCAAAGAAGTGCATCAACAAACGAAGAAGACGTCGGGTGTGTTTACGAGTGGCGGAGGCATCACCTTTGGTTCGAAATCAGAAAAACATCATGTTGAATCGGAAGGTTGGACGCAATCGGATGCGCGAAGCACCTTGGGGGCAATGGATGGCAATGTAAAAATCAGTGCCGGCAATCATGCTCAAGTGATGGGCACGGACATG
Organism: Aggregatibacter sp.; assembly: GCF_057314075.1. Classification (NCBI taxonomy): domain Bacteria; kingdom Pseudomonadati; phylum Pseudomonadota; class Gammaproteobacteria; order Pasteurellales; family Pasteurellaceae; genus Aggregatibacter; species Aggregatibacter sp. Next base: position 149,969 of record NZ_DBHLAR010000004.1, read on the forward strand.
ATAACACCGAAAACGAATCGTATAGATATTGAAGGCGCGAGCGTGAAGGTTGAGGCGGGGAAAGATATTATCCATTCTAATGAGCGCCATGAGTATAAACAATCCGGCGTAAATTTGGCGGTAAGTACACCGGTAACCGACATGGCGCAAGCTGTCTATCACAGTGTAAAACGCGCACAACAAGTCAGTAATCCAAAACTCAAAGCCCTTTATGGCATAAAAGCGGCAGAGGAAGTTGCAATGGCGGCACAAAATGTCGGTAAGGTAGCAGAGACGTTAGATGCATTGCGGGCAGGGAATATGCAACAAAACGGAACCACGTCCAGCCCGAGTGTCAAAATTAGTATTGGTTATGGTAGCCAAAAACAAACGCAAACCAGTGAAAGCCAAAGTATTCAACATCAGAAATCAACTATCAATACAGGAATACTAGATATTAAAGCCCGTGGTGAAAAAGTCATTTTTGAAGGCGTGGATGCAAATGCTAAGCTAATGGCCCTTTCCGGCAAGCAGGGGATTGACATCAAAGGGGTGAAAGACGAAGAGCATCAGCGTACGGAGAATAAATCGTCCGGCGGTAGTGTCGGTGTTTTTGTGGGTACCAACGGTAATAGTTACGGATTGGGGATAGAGGGTTCGGTGAATGTAGCGAAGGGCAAGTCGAACTCGGATAGCGAACGTTGGCAAAACAGCCATCTAACGGCAGATAAAATCATCACGAACAGTGAGGAAGGCGACTTAACCCTTGATGCGGCGAATCTTAAAGCAAAACGTTGGGAAGCGGATATTCAAAATCTGACAATAACGAGCCGTCAAGATACGGAAAAATACGAATCGAAACAAACGAGTGCGAGTGCAAGCGGCTCGGTGGCGTATGGTTCGGGCGGTGGTGCATCGGTGAGTGCGTCTTACAACAAGGCAAAAGTGGATTATGCGCAAGTCAATGAACAAGCCGGGATTCGTGTCGGAGAGGATGGCATGGATGCCAACATCCACAACCATGCTCAACTGAACGCCGCTATCATCGAAAGTGGTGCCGATGAAAGTAAAAACCGCTTTAAAACAAAATCGCTGACACATACCGATATTGAAAACCGCAGTGAGATAAAAACCGAAAGTGCGAGCATCAGTGCGGGCACGGGAGGCATTAACCCGATGCAGGCGCTTAGCAGTGCGTTGAGCTTATTAGGTAACACGAATGAAAGAGAGCGAAGCACCACCAAATCAGCTATTAGTGGCAACATTCAGATAGAGACCGAAACACCGGAAAATCTGACCGCACTTTCACGGGATACGAAGAATGCGAATCAACGAGTTGAAAAGCAAGATTTACAAAAAGTGCAAGAACGCCAAGAAATGGCGAAAGTGATAGGCGACATCACGAACAACGCGATAAGCATCGCCACGTATAATGAGCGAGAGAAAATCAACAAGCTAGGGCTTGAGAAGTTTAAGCTGGAAGAGCAAGAAAAAGCCTTGAAGGGACAAGCCGGTAATGAACAACAGCTTGCCGCCATTAAGCAACAACTGACAAGTATTCAAGCCGAAATCACGAAAACTCAAGGTGAAATCGACCGCACTTACGGCATAGGTAGTGAAAAAGGGATGGCGATTCGAGCGGTGACGGCGGCATTACAAGCGGCGGCACAAAATGATACCGCAGGTAGTCTTGTCGCACTGGCTTCGCCTTATCTCAATCAAAAAATCCATGAGATGACGGCAGGCGACACGGCAAAAGACAAAGCTGCGAATCTGATGGCGCATGCCCTTCTTTCCGCAGTGGAGTTCCAAGTGACAGGCAAAGACCCATTGACGGGCGCAATTGCTGGGGTAACAGGTGAGGCAACCGCTGAAATCATCGCGAGAGCTTATGGCAAACCGGTCAGTGAATTAACGGCAAATGAGAAGGAAAACATTAGCACGTTAAGTCAACTGGCAGGTGGACTGGCTTCGGCATTGACGGCGAAGGCGAATGGCACCACAGCAGAACAAGGGGGTAATTTGCTTGCTGCAACCTCTGGGGCAGAGACGGCTAAAAGGGCGGTGGAGAATAATTTTTCTTTAGAATCAGTAATAAATAATCCACAGGAGGATTGGGGAGCTAGTGCGAAAGCACAAGAAAAAATTAGTGAAACAGAAAAAAAAGCAATTGAACAATTTGCAAAAAGTCATCCTAAATTGATTAATAACTTGAAAGCAACGGGAGATGTTGCCTCTTTTCTAGCTGATTTTACCCCTGTTTTAGGTGATGCGAAATCATTTGCTGAAGCAGAGGATGCTATAGATTATGCTTTAGCTACAGTGGGAGTGGTGTTTCCTCCACTAAAATCTTTTAAGAAAGTCAACCAGATGGCTAGGACTGCAGAAAAAGCAGGAAATGCGACGGATGTTCTTAAGTATCAAAAAGAGGCTATTAAACAATTTGAAAATGTTAAAGCTCTTGATGTTAATAGCTATAAAAATTTAAAGCAACGCTCAATTGTTGGAGATAATCTTGATTTAGATCACATTCCATCATTTGCTGCTTTGAAGAAGGAAAAAGAGAATAAGTTGGGGCGAAAATTATCACCTATTGAGGAAAAAACATTAAGAGATGAGGCTACAGCAATAGCTGTACCAAAAGATACACATATTAATAGTAGAACATATGGAGGAAAAAATACAAAAACTCAAATAGTTAACGATGCTAGTAATTTATGCTACGCACAAGAGTGTGATATTAATCATATGAGAAAATCTTTAATAGATAAAGGTTATGATTCTTTGGCGGTTGAAGATGCAATAAATGAAATTATTATAAGAAATAAAAGTAGAGGAATTAAATGAAAAAATTTGTGGGTGATATAAATATTTTTTTAAATGCTTTGGGTGAAAAACAAGGTAGTAACTTAATATTAAAAGCTATTTCTATTGTGGCTACGGATTTTGAAGTGGAGTATTTTGAATGCGATAATATTCAACATACTTATTTTCACTTTTTTAAAAGAGGAGTCGATTTTGTTTTTTCTAAAAATAATGATGGTGAGTTTTTGGAATCTATATTTTTTTATGTAAATAAATATAACAATGAGTATTATGAGTACCCTTTTTTAGAACAGCTTTTTTTTGATTTAGATAATAAATTTACTCAAAATGATCTAATTGTGAAATTTGGAAAGCCTGAAGCTTATTCTGATAATTGGATTAGGTATAGTATTAATAATAAGTATGTTCATTTTGAATTTAATGAGTTAAAGGAGCTTTCTCAAATAACATTGTTTATTAAATGAGGTACCCCAGATAGTGCGCATTTCCTAACGCGTGCTTATATCTATCTAAGAATAAACAAACTAAAGTTGTGAATGAAAATAGTATAAATCTGAATTAAATGAAATTGATGTTATGGGCGCGCGTTAGGAAACGCGCGCCATCGTGGGGGTCGTTGTTGTCTATAATCGACCAACAGGTAATATTATTTCGGAAATGCTTTATGCTGCTTATGATAAAACGAATGATTTATTGGGAGGCAGATTGCCATTAACCACTGCAGAGAAAGCAAATGTTAAGTTGTACAATTATGCAAAACAAAATGGTTATCAAATTGATCTGAGTAATCATAGTCGAGGTGGTTTAACTGCAAGTGTGGCACTTCAATATGCAAATAGAAATGGCTTAACGAACATTCCAATTAGAGAGTCTCGTTTTTTTGGCACAGCAACGAATGTACAAAGTTACAAGAATAACCTAGTTGAAAACAATGGTGGTTATATTTATAAAGATAAAAATGGAATTTGGCAATCGAGTAATGGAACAGAAGTTAAGTCTGCCGTTCATAAATCTGACTTTGTAGGCAATAAATGGAATTTAGGTTTGACAGGTTTTAATGATACAACCGGTGGAGCATGTTTATTATGTTACTCTCATAGTAGTTATTATGCTGAGATTCCTAGTGAAAAGCTCGTGGATGATAATGGGAACCCTATAGATTTAAGAGGAATAATAGTTCCTGAATCTAATCAAGCCAAAAATAAATATTTGAAAGATTTCAAAAATATTTGGGGGAGTGCGGATATTAATCTTTCTCTACCTAAAGTAATAACATATTCAGGAGATAAAAAACATGAGTAAGATAAATCTATATATCTTTTTGGTTTGTAGTATTTTGACAGCATGTGTTTCTTCTAATAGTTATTTTGTTCGGTTCTGGAATGGTGATGTTATATCTGATATGACTCCTGAGGAGGAGAAAAAATTTGATCTATGTTATGAGAAAACTAAAAATTTACCAAGAGGAACTGCTGAGGAAAGGGGAAAAGCAAGTCTTGCTACATTAAAATGCATGGACGATAAAAAGTAAAATAAGAGCATGCTATCAAAAGTTATAGTCCCTAGATAGCGCGCGTCTCCTGACGCGTGCTTGAATCTAACTAAAATAGACAAACCGAATAAAGTTGTTAATGAAAATAGTGAGGACCTGAATCAACTGAAACGGATGTTTTGGGCACGCGTTAGGAAACACGCGCCATCGTGCATAGCATCTTTTGCGGCTACCTTAAAATTAGTTTAATGTTTTCCATAAAAAATCTGCACGTGAATTAATCGTTTATGGTGTTGACATATTCACGTGCAGATGATGTTTAATTTAGACGCGAAGTGCGGTCGTTTATCGAAACGTTTTTAAATAACACTATAAGCTTTTCGGTAAACGAATTTTTTGGCCCGGGAAGATTTTATCTGCGTCTTTAATCACTTCTTTATTTGCTGTCACGATTGCCGTGTATTTACTTCCATTGCCGTAATGTTTTTCAGCAATTTTCCAAAGGGTATCGCCTTTTTGGATGACATAAAATTCATCATCGCCGGCAAGGGTTTCGCCGTTTTTTACCGTCACGTCATCAATATTGACATTGCTAATACCGATGATGTTACCCGCCATTAATACCGCTTTTTCTAAAGCACCGGCAGAGCTGGCGACGCCCGAAATTTTCGCTACGCCGTTTTCGACTTTCACCGCCACATCCGCAACGCCCGGGTTGTCTTCGTTAATGTGTTGGGTTACTGCGGCGGAAGCCTCTTCTTCTTTACTAAAAATTTTTTTGCCGATATCGCCGACAAAATCAAATAATCCCATTTTCATCTCCTTGTTGATTCATTAAGAGAGCCACAACATACCCAATTCAGCCATATAAGTCTAGGAATAAAATGTTAGGTGGGAAAAAGGGTTCTAGATTAGAATAGCGCGAATTTAACTTAAAGATAGGAAAGCTTATGCGTTGGCAAGGTCGTAGAGAAAGTTCAAATGTGGAAGATAGACGCTCCTCGGGCGGTGGTTTCGGTGGCGGAAAACCGACCGGTATTTTGGGGCTGATCATTATTTTGGTCGGCGCTTATTATGGCGTGGATTTATCGGGCTTAGTTGGTGAGATGGAGGTGGGCACTACGCAAAGTTCACCTTTGCAATCACAGCAAGAAGACCAATTATTTAAACTCTCCAAAGTGGTATTAGGCGACACAGAGGAAGTGTGGTCCACATACTTTTCCAAAAATAACCGACAATATGTAGAACCTCGCATGGTTATCTACAACGGCGTAACCCCGACGGCGTGCGGCACGGGGCAATCTGCCATGGGGCCATTTTATTGTCCGAATGATCAGCGGGTCTATTTGGATTTATCGTTTTATAACGACATGAAAAATAAACTGGGTGCAGCCGGCGAATCTGCGTTTGCTTATGTGATTGCCCATGAAGTGGGGCATCATGTACAGAATTTATTCGGCACGTTGACACAAGTGCATCGTCTGCAAAGTCGTTCATCCCGTGCAGAAGCAAATCAACTTTCCGTGAAATTGGAACTTCAGGCGGATTGCTATGCCGGTGTGTGGGCATCACAAGCGGTAAAAAGCGGTTTATTTGAACGTGGCGATATTGAAAAAGCGTTTAATGCAGCGGAATCGGTAGGCGATGATCTTTTGCAAAAACGCAGCCAAGGTTATGTGGTTCCTGATAGTTTCACCCATGGCACTTCAGCCCAGCGTTTGCAATGGTTTAAAGTGGGGCTAACCAGCGGCAATCCGGCACAATGTAATCCCTTTTAGCGGTTGGCAGAAATAAAAAGTGCGGTGGATTTTTGAGGCGTTTTTCAATGCAGAAAAACATGTTGAAAACTGACCGCACTTATTCATCAAAAGGCTGATGTTGACGGTGTGTCGAAATCGGCCTTTGATTTATTCAAATCAGATAGCGCGCGTTTCATAATGCGAGTTTGTATCTATCTAAAAATAAACAAAATGAAGTTGTTAATAAGAATAGTGAAGATTTGAACTAATAGGTATTGATGTTTTAGGCACGCGTTAGGAAACGCGCGCCATCGTTGGAGAATCGTTCTGAAAATCGAAGTCATAGAAATGAGATGCCTAGCAAAGATGATATTGAACGAATTTTTCATGATATGAAAAACTTTGAAAGAGGAAAATAAATGAATAATAAGTTAGAGATGGGCATAAAAATTTTAGATGCAATGGATTCTGGTAATTTAACTTTATTGGAAGAGCTTTTTCAAAATAAGGAAAGGAATATTATGGAAGTGACTCCTGTAGAGCATTGGAATTGGTTGCATAAAGCCTTATTAGGATTTGAGTCAAACAAACCATCCTCTGATGTTATTAATTATCTAATTAATAAGGGTATAGATATTAATGCTCAGGATATATATGGAATGACACCATTGCATTATGCGTTAAGAGGTAAAAATATTGATGCTGCGATAGAGTTACTTAAGGCTGGTGCAAACCCTAATTTACCAAATGAAAGAGGAATTACACCTTTATCCTATATTAATGGTTTCCCAGAAAGACTAGATTTGCTTCAATTAATGCTAGATAACGGGGGAGATGTAGATTTCTTTACTGGACAGCATGGTATTTTAGAAGGGATAAAAAAATATCGTTCACAAGATCCTAAATTTAAACCGGTGATTGAGTTGATGGAAAAGTATTCCAAAAAGGGCATTTAATTTACTTTGGGAATAGATTTTAAAAGTGTGCTATATAAAGCCCATTTTAAATTATTTACAAGTAGATTGGAAAAATGGAAATATCAAGTGCGGTCAATTTCCAAAGCGTTTTAAAATCTCCCCAATGATAGCGCCAGCGTCCACGCTGGTGCTGTTTAATAAAAACATTGCGAATTTTACCCATAAACGTTGGGAGAACCAATGTTCAAAATCCTTTGGATTTTGTGACCGCACTTTTAGTTGATAGGCACAAGCGAGGACGCTTGCGCCATCGTGGGGGGAAAACTCAAGAGTAAAAGAGCAAGATATGATTTATAAAAAAGGTCGTCTGAAATAGTTTCAGACGACCTTTTGCTCGATTTACGGCAATTATTAGCAGCGGCCAGCAGCTTTCAATAAAGCGTTACAACTCGATCCTCCTCGACTTCCTTTGCCGCCATGAACATTTGAACCGGAACATAAGGCGTCAGATGAAACTGCTCCCATGACAGTGGTTACATAGCAAGAGTATGATTTACCGCCTGTTGTTGCTACGAATTTGACTGAATCGATGTCTCCATGGCGATTAGAAATTCTAATACTTTCAGCCGGAACATTTAATGCAAATGCGGCTTTATTTTTTAACGAATTGTCAGAAATGGTAGCATTACCAACTACTCCACAAGCGGACAAGGTTAATATCATTAACAAACTTAATGTGTATTTCATATGAAGTTTCCTTTGATGCTAGGTACTAGGGTTGTAATCCAAAGAACGATTCTAAGAAGAAAAAAAATAAAGTCAATATTTTGGAGAAAAAGGGTATGGTTGTATTTCTTTAAGTGATGACTGTAATAATGCAATAGAATTCTTAAATTTTTGCTCAAAAGATAATAAGTTTGAGGTGGTTTTTTCTGAGAATATTAATCACTTGGCAGCTTCGAAAACTATGCCCAAAGAATGTTAAGTTCGACTAAAGATACCAGCGCTGTTTGATACTTAAGATGCATACAGTTTGAATTGGGATATAAAGTGCGGTCAATTTTCAAAGAGTTTTAAAACCTCTCAAAAATTGACCGCACTTATTCATTAAAAAAGGCTGATTTTGACGGTGTGTCAAAATCAGCCTTTGGTTTATCGAAAGGGGATTATTTAGGCATCTTTAATTGAGGATCTTGTCCGTATGATGGATGTCTTGGGCCGTAAAGCAAGCAGCCATTACAAGAACGACCTAACATATTTCCGGTTGCCCATCCTGCCACTTTATATCCTTTATCGGACACGTTATTGGCAATCTGTTTAACAACTGCCGTCACAAGCATAGCAAGCGCGCCGCCGTTGTTATTGCTTTCAGCATCGTCCGCATAGCCTTTGCCTTCCCATAAGGTTTTACCATTGCGTAAGTCAACGAGTTTGCCACTCACTTTCACTCTGGTTACGCTGTCGAACACTTGGTAATTCACACCGTAGTCGTCCACATTAATGTAGAGCACGGCATCGGCACCAAAAATCTCGCGTAGTTTTTGTGGGTTGACGTTATGAATTTCTTGCGCTTGTGTTAACCCGTTATTTTTAAAGGTTTGATAAACAAGAGCCGGTGGAAAAACATAGTAGCCATTTTCAGCCAATGGCGAAATGGCTTGTGCCAATACAGCCGGGGAGCCTTTTACATCATTGGTCGTATCGGTTGGAAGCAACACTAAGATAGAGTGCGGTTTGCTCTCTAAATAGTTGGTGTAGTCATACGGCGTTGGCTTCATTGTAGAACACGCAGAAAGCAAAAATGCGCAAGCCATGGCTAAATAGAGTGAAATTTTTCTCATTTTTTCTCTCCTTTTTTCGCTTTTTTATTTGCGCGATTTTCTTGGGCTGTCTCTACTTTTTTTCCTTTATTTAACAGGAAATTGATGTATTGCGTTGATTCAGGAAACAGGCTCATTTCTTTTTGATAAGATTCAGCCATTTTTCCCGGATTCCCTAATTGCCCATAAAGAAGTCCAATTTGTGCGTATAAACCGGGTGGCACTTTGTTACCGCCATCCAGTTGAGCCAGTTCTTCTAATTTTTGCAGTTGTTCTTGCGGATCACCTTCTTGTGTTAGGTGTTGATAAACAGAAGAAGGGTAAACATCACCATTCCAAGTGTAGAGCGAGTGTTGTTTGTGCCCTGATGAACATGCCGTCAATACAGCGACGGCAGACAAACATGCAAGAAGTGTTAATTTCTTCATTATCTAACCCTTAATTAGCAGGTTTCCATTGACCTGCTTCAACACCTGAAACAAGGTTGTTTACCGCTTCACGAATAGCTAAATCTAACACTTTACCATTGAGTGTAGAGTCGTATCCTGATGTACCGCCAAAGCCTAATACTTCACGGTTGGAAAGATTGTATTCGCCGGCACCTTGAACGGAATAAACCACTTCGGATGTTTGGGTGTTGACAATATTTAAGGTGACTTTTGCGTAAGCCACTTGTTGTTTTCCGCGACCTAAAATACCAAATAATTGTTGGTCGCCAACGGTTTTACGGCCAAATTCTGTTACGTCACCGGTAACCACATAATTTGCGCCTTTTAAGGTTTGTTTTTTACCTTTGATTTTTGCTTCTGCTGCAGTTTCAGACATATTGGTGCGATCTAACACACTAAAACGGCCTGATTGTTGTAAATGAGAAACTAAAATCGTTTTTGCTTGATTTCCTAATTGATCGCCATCGGAGAATACGCCATTTTGATAGCTTGAACGGTTATCAAATTTACCGACGGAAATCGGCGCTTTTACGCCATGATAAGCCGTGTTGTAGCTGGTGACTTTTTGTACTTCTACGGTACGGGAGCCCTCAGTTGCACAGCCTGCTAATGCTAAAATACTTGCTGATAATAAAACCGGATAGAATTTTTTCATCATAGAATCCTTATATATTTATGAATAAAAAGTGACCTGAATATCAAGATCGTTGCATTTTAAAGAATTTATTGTTCCTTCGCTATCAAATTTTCTGCAGAATTTATGTAAGTTAATCACCTTTTAGCATCGCATTATCGGAAATACGAAAACCCATTTAATCGCCCGTCGTGGTGAACAAGAAATTGTCGGGATTTTTGATGAAGAAAGGCGTTTGTCGCAGCGAAAGGAGAGTGCGAGAGAAAGTGCGGTCAATATCTGATGTGTTTTTTCCGTTGAAAAACATTGTCAATATTGACCGCACTTTTTTTATTCTTTTTCATCAAGCAAACGTTTGCTTTTGGTTTGGCTAAAGATTAGAATTTGCCGATTTTTTTACTTTGAAAGGATACCAAAATGAGTTCTGAAAATTTTAGTTTGAAGCCCGTTCCACAACATGAACGTAAAGGTGCGGTGGCATTGACGTTTGTTATGCTGGGATTAACGTTTTTCTCTGCAAGTATGTGGACGGGCGGCACGCTAGGCACATCACTCACTTACCATGATTTCTGGTTAGCCGTGATCATCGGTAACTTAATGTTAGGAATTTACACGTCATTTCTTGGCTACATCGGAGCAAAAACCGGTTTAACAACCCATATTTTGGCGCGTTATTCCTTTGGTGTGAAAGGCTCTTGGTTGCCATCTTTAATTTTAGGCGGCACCCAAGTGGGCTGGTTTGGTGTCGGGGTGGCCATGTTTGCGATTCCGGTCAATAAAGTTACCGGCATTGATGTGAACTATTTAATTTTAGGCTCAGGGTTATTAATGACCATTACGGTTTTCTTCGGTATTTCCGCGCTGACTATTCTGTCCACCATTGCGGTGCCGGCAATTGCTTTGCTTGGTTCTTATTCGGTGTATTTGGCCGTAGCGGATGCCGGTGGTTTATCTGTGTTAGAAAATATCATACCGAAAGACGAGATTTCCTTACCGATGGCGATTACCTTAGTTGTGGGTTCTTTCATCAGCGCTGGTTCATTAACGGCTGACTTCGTGCGTTTCGGACGCAAAGCCAAACAAGCGATTTTAATCAGTATGATTGCGTTCTTCTTGGGCAACTCATTAATGTTCGTCTTTGGCGCCGCCGGGGCAGCCGTGACCGGGATGTCTGATATTTCTGATGTGATGGTTGCCCAAGGATTAATTCTGCCGGCGATTATTGTGCTTGGTTTAAACATTTGGACAACTAACGATAACGCGCTTTATGCCTCCGGTTTGGGTTTCGCCAACATTACCGGTTGGAGTAGCCGTCCATTATCGGTGTTAAACGGTGTGATCGGTACGCTTTGTGCCTTGTGGTTATACAACAACTTTGTGGGCTGGTTAACGTTTTTATCTGCTGCGATTCCACCGATTGGTGGCGTGATCATTGCCGACTATATTTTGCGTAATAAGGCCTATGCCAATTTTGAACAAGCAAAATTTGTCACCATCAACTGGACAGCCATTATCTCTGTGGCAATTGGGATTGCTTGCGGTAAATTCTTGCCGGGTATTATTCCGTTAAATGCCGTTATTGGCGGCGCAGTGGCTTATTTTGTGTTAACGCCGTTATTCGGTAAAAAATTGGCGTTCAAATAGGAGCGATAAATGTTAGTTAAAAATATTCATATTAACGGCCGTGAAGGCTTATGGCAGATTGCCATTGAAGACGGCAAGATTGCCCGTATTCTGCCTAACGAACAACAGATTGATTTTTCCGGTGACATTTTAGACGGCGAACAGGGCATTGTGTATCCGCCGTTTGTTGAACCGCACATTCATTTGGATGCGACACAAACTGCAGGACAACCGAACTGGAACCAATCCGGTACGTTATTTGAAGGGATTGAACGTTGGGCTGAGCGAAAATCTTTATTGAGCCATGAGGATGTTAAATCCCGTGCGTGGAAAACCTTAAAATGGCAAATCGCAAATGGCGTGCAACATGTGCGCACCCATGTGGATGTGTCTGACCCTACGTTAACCGCACTGAAAGCCATGCTTGAAGTGAAAAAAGAAGTTGCCCCGTGGGTCGATCTTCAAATTGTGGCATTTCCACAAGAGGGGATTTTATCTTATCCAAACGGCGAAGCCTTGTTGGATCAAGCCATGGCAATGGGCGCAGATGTGGTTGGGGGGATTCCGCATTTTGAATTCACTCGTGAATACGGTGTGGAATCCATGCATATTGCCTTTAATATTGCCCGGAAATACAACAAACAAATCGATATTCACTGTGATGAAATTGATGATGAACAATCCCGTTTTGTGGAAACGGTTGCCGCATTGGCATTGAAATATGAAATGGGCGACAAAGTGACGGCGAGCCACACCACTGCAATGCATTCGTACAATAATGCCTATGCCTCTCGTCTTTTCCGTTTGTTGAAATTATCCAAAATTCATTTTGTGGCTAATCCGCTCGTCAACATTCATTTGCAAGGTCGATTCGATACTTATCCAAAACGCCGTGGCGTGACCCGCGTGAAAGAAATGCTGAAAAACAATATCAATGTGTGTTTTGGCCATGATGACGTATTCGACCCTTGGTATCCATTGGGAACCGCGAATATGTTGCAGGTGTTACACATGGGGTTACACGTTTGCCAACTCATGGGCTACGGACAAATTAACGACGGCTTAAAATTAGTGACTGAAAACAGTGCAAAAGCGCTAGGGTTACAAGGTTATGGCGTGGAAGAGGGGAATGCCGCTAACTTTATCATTTTACCGGCAGAGAATGGCTTTGATGCGGTACGTCGTCAAGTGCCGACACGTTATTCTATCCGACACGGCAAGGTCATTGCAGAAACCAAATTAGCCGAAACCACCATTCATTTAACCGATAACGAACGCGTCACCTACCGTTAATCTGTTATTTTTTAGGATAAGTGCGGTCAATATCCGATGTGTTTTTCCCGTTGAAAAACATCGTCAATATTGACCGCACTTTTTGGTTTTTCTAAACCTCTCTTTCAGTATTTGTCACAGGCTGCGTTCCTCACTATAATTCCCGCTTTTAAAACCAAACAGGTAAATAATCCTATGCAATTAGAACCTGATTTCTGGCGACACAAAAACCTGCTTGATATGAATGATGCCGAATGGGAGGCATTATGTGATGGTTGCGGCAAGTGTTGTTATCGTAAATATATTGATGGCGAGGGCAAATATGAGCGTTTGTATTACACCCGTATCGCGTGCAATTTATTGGATTTGGAAACGGGAAAGTGCGGTCATTATTTGAAACGTTTTGAGTTGGAAGAGGATTGCACCAAACTGACCAAAGACAATTTACCTGAATTTGGTTGGCTGCCAACGACTTGCGCCTATCGTTTACTTTATGAAGGCAAACCTTTGCCGTCATGGCACCCGTTAATTAGCGGCGATCCTGAAAGCGTAAAACGTGCAGGCGTGTTAATCCAAAATGGCATTCATGAATGTGATGTGATTGATTGGTTTGAGTTTGTTGTGGATGAAGAACAATAAGCTTATAGGTTGAATAGTCATTCTATTAATAAGGAATCATTCCTTAAGAAAGCCCAGGTTAAGTGGGCTTTTTTATTTGCCAAATAGATGATTGAAAATTCATTAAAAATGACGGCTTAATCCTTGTAAATACGGAAAGATTTATTTTGACGGAGATCACTAATTTCAACTAAAAGCGTTGTAATTCTTTCTGCCTCTTCTAGAATACTCATAAAGCGTTAGTTTTAGGCTGTATTTTGTTGTAGGTGCGTATGCAAGTTTTCAATTCTCCAGCACAAATTGCCGAAGCAATCGGTGGTTCTTCTTCTCATTTAGCGCATTTACTGATAGATGCGCGTTTGATTTATGCCCCTCCGGAAACACGGCATGATTTCACCGCACTTTGGCAACCGCCACATCATCGGATAACCGCGGTATTTTATGATAATTTTAGTCGTATCCCTCTTGTCTTATTCATATTATCGTTCGTTTATTATTGCTTAAATTTTTTAGCTTCTCGTCAAAGAGAAATGTTTCCGCTCCATCAGCGATCTTTTTTACCGTTCAAATTACCTTGTTTATTAGCTTTTAGCGATGTGCAAATCGCGTTCCTTTTCTTTTCTTTTCATTTCATTTATTAAGCCCGCAGAGCTTAGCGAGGATTTATTATGACTCAACTCGTTGCACAATCCGTGATTAATCAATTCTTTGATGGAACACATTCTGATCCTTTTTCCGTATTGGGTATGCACGAAACCGATAACGGCATTGAAATTCGTGCTTTATTGCCGGACGCGTGTCGTGTTAGCGTCATTGATAAAGAAAATCAAGACACCGTCTGTGAATTGGATTGTTTAGATGATCGAGGTTTTTTTGCCGGCGTTGTGCCGCAAACCCATGATTTCTTTGCTTATCAATTACAGGTGTATTGGGGCAAAGAATCGCAAATCCTTGAAGACCCTTACCGTTATCATCCAATGATTAATGATTTGGATGAATGGTTTTTGGCTGAAGGCTCATTCTTGCGTCCGTATGAAGTGTTAGGTGCGCATTTTATCGAATGTGATGGTGTGTCCGGTGTGAATTTCCGTTTGTGGGCACCGAACGCTAAACGGGTATCTGTGGTGGGGGATTTCAACTATTGGGACGGTCGTCGCCATCCGATGCGCTTACATCCGGCAAGTGGCGTATGGGAATTATTCCTACCGAAAGTCGCATTAGGACAGTTGTATAAATTCGAATTAATTGATTGCCATGGCAATTTACGCTTAAAAGCCGACCCTTATGCATTCAGTTCGCAGTTACGTCCCGATACCGCGTCACAAATTAGTGCGTTACCGGATATTGTGCCCATGACAGAAGCCCGCCGCAAAGCCAATCAATGGGATCAACCGATTTCCATTTATGAAGTGCATTTGGGCTCTTGGCGCCGCAATTTAGAAAATAATTTCTGGTTGGATTACGACCAAATCGGCGATGAGTTGATTCCATATGTGAAAGAAATGGGCTTTACGCACATTGAATTTTTGCCGCTTTCCGAATTCCCGTTTGATGGTTCTTGGGGCTACCAACCGCTAGGGCTATATTCTCCAACCAGCCGTTTTGGTACGCCGGAAGGATTTAAACGTTTAGTTGAACGCGCCCATGACGCCGGCATCAACGTGATTTTGGACTGGGTGCCGGGTCATTTCCCAAGCGATACCCATGGTTTAGTGGCGTTTGACGGCACAGCATTATATGAATATGCCGATCCGCGTGAAGGGTTCCATCAAGACTGGAACACGCTCATTTACAACTACGGTCGCAACGAAGTGAAGAATTTCCTGTCCAGTAACGCCTTGTATTGGATTGAGCGTTTCGGTGTTGATGGTATCCGTGTCGATGCCGTGGCCTCCATGATTTATCGTGATTACAGCCGTGCCGAAGGGGAATGGATTCCGAACCAATACGGTGGACGGGAAAATTTAGAAGCCATTGAATTCTTAAAACACACCAACTGGAAAATTCATCGTGAAATGCAAGGGGCAATTTCCATTGCAGAAGAATCAACCTCATTTGCCGGTGTAACGCATCCAACCGAAAAGGGAGGCTTAGGCTTTAATTTCAAATGGAATATGGGCTGGATGAATGACACCCTTTCTTACATGGAAAAAGATCCTATCTATCGCCAATATCACCACAACCAAATGACGTTCGGCATGGTGTATCAATACAGTGAAAACTTTGTCTTGCCACTTTCCCACGATGAAGTAGTACATGGAAAATGTTCCTTAATCGGCAAAATGCCGGGCGATGCGTGGCAAAAATTTGCGAACTTACGCGCTTATTACGGCTACATGTGGGGGCATCCGGGTAAAAAATTATTGTTCATGGGAAATGAATTTGCCCAAGGTCGAGAATGGAATTACCGCGAAAGTCTCGATTGGTTCTTATTGGATGAATCCATCGGTGGCGGATGGCATATCGGTATGCAAAAGTTGGTGAAAGACTTAAATAAAATTTACCGTGAAAACGCACCGCTCTTTGAGCTGGATTCTGATCCGCAAGGTTTCGATTGGTTGGTCGTGGATGATGCGCAAAACTCTGTATTTGCCTTTGAACGACGTAGTCGCAAAGGTGAACGCATTATTGTCATCAGTAACTTTACGCCGGTGCCACGCCATGATTATCGTATTGGCGTGAATGTTGCCGGTCAATATCACGAAATTTTAAATACCGACTCCGCTTTCTACGAAGGTTCAAATTTCGGTAACGGCGGTACAGTAGAGAGTGAGGCAATCCCAAGCCACGGACGAGATAATTCCATTTCTGTTTCTATTCCGCCATTGGCAACCCTCTATTTGAAATATCAAGGATAGGGCATGGTTGAAGTAAAACATCAAGGCCAAGCTTATCCGTTCGGTTATAGCCAATATGAGGAAGACGGCGAGCAAATTACTCAATTTGTGTTGTATTCTTCTGTGGCGGATGCCGTGACGTTGTGCTTGTTTGAGAACGGCAAGAAAGAACAGCGTTTTGCTATGCGTTGTCGCGACAATGTTTGGCATATTGCGCTTTCCGGCGTGGCCAACGGTATGCAATACGGTTTTAGAATCACCGCCGAAAATGACCGCACTTTAGCCAATCCAAACAAGCTCATGCTTGATCCCTATGCGAAAGCCGTGGTGGGTAAACCGGATTTAAGTTCGCCAGAAGTGCGGTCGATTTTTCAGTTAAATGATCCACGAGATAACGCTGAATTTGCGCCGAAAGGTCAAATTATTGAGACGGCATTTGATTGGCAACACGACAAAGCCCCGAAAACACCTTGGGCGAAAACCGTGATTTATGAGGTCAGCGTAAAAGGCTTTAGCCAATTACGCACGGATCTCCCTGAAAAGTTACGCGGAACCTATGCCGGTTTGGCGCAACCGCAAAGTGTGGCGTATTTAAAAGAATTAGGTGTTACGGCAGTGGAACTATTGCCGATTAATTACCACGTGAACGAACCGCACTTGCAAGAAAAAGGACTACAAAATTATTGGGGCTATAACCCGTTGGCGATGTTTGCCGTAGAGCCAAAGTATTGTTCCGAAGCAAACCGTGAAAACCCGTTATATGAATTCAAAAGCATGGTGAAAGCGTTACATGAAGCGGGGATTGAAGTAATTTTAGACGTGGTGTTTAACCACACGGCAGAATCAGAAAAAACGTTTCCAACCTTTAGCCTACGTGGCATTGATGATCGGACGTATTATTGGCAAAACGAGCAAGGCGAATATATTAACTGGACAGGTTGCGGCAATATGCTGAACCTCGCCAATAGCATCACCCGCAAATGGGTGGTGGATTGCCTTCGTTATTGGGTGGAAGAATGCCATGTAGATGGTTTCCGTTTTGATTTAGGCACGGTGTTAGGGCGTGAATCACCGGATTTCAATCCGCACGCCAAACTGTTTGAGGATATTGCGCAAACGCCGAGTTTGCAGCAGGTGAAATTCATCAGCGAACCTTGGGATATTGGTCATTACGGTTATCAATTAGGGCGTTTTCCCCATTATTTTGCCGAATGGAACGATCGTTTCCGTGATGATATGTGTCGTTTTTGGTTATGGAAAAGTGGGGAAGTGGACGCATTTGCCGAGCGTTTTGCCGGCTCAAGTGATCTGTTCAAGCGAGAAACGCGTTTGCCACACACCACCTTAAATTTTATTACTGCTCATGACGGTTTTACGTTGCGCGATTTGGTCAGTTATAACCATAAACATAACGAAGCGAACGGCGAAGATAATCGCGACGGACGCAATGAAAATTACAGTTACAATCACGGCATTGAGGGCAGTCAATTAGATCGAAATGACGAGTACCAAAGTGCGGTGGAAAATCAGCGCGTTTTAGCGCAAAGCGGATTATTGGCAAGTTTGTTGTTGAGCAACGGCACGCCGATGTTGCTTGCCGGCGACGAATTTGGCAACACGCAATTTGGTAACAATAACGCTTATTGTCAGGATAATGAAATCACGTGGCTGAAATGGCAGGATTTCAATCAGGAATTATTTGACTTGACCAAACAACTGATTGCAACACGAAAACAAATTCAAAGTTTGCAACGGGATGTTTGGTGGTCAGATGAAAATGTCACTTGGCTCAACATTGAAGGGAAATCAATGCAAGTCGAAGATTGGCATCATCGGGAAAGCAAGGCGCTGCAAGTGGTATTAGATCAGCGATGGCTTTTCTTAATCAATGCGAAAGCAGAACCGCAGTCTTTTACATTGCCAAACGAGATAAATGGTCAATGGAAAGCAAGGGCAGGTACAACAAACTTAACGATTCAACAACAGCAAGTTGAAGTGGGTGGTATGGCGTTTTGTGTGTTGGAAAATATGGATAATTAAAAAAATAACGGAGTTTATTATGAAAAACGGTCTTTCCCAACTTCCTAACAAATATGATTTAGTCAAAAATACGCTTGTGCTGATTTTAGCCGGTGGTCGTGGCTCACGCCTGCACGAATTAACGGATAAACGTGCAAAACCGGCACTGTATTTTGGGGGGAATCGCCGAATCATTGATTTTGCGTTGTCCAACTGTATTAACTCCGGCTTAAATCGTATTGGGGTTGTCACGCAATATGCTGCACACTCTTTATTACGCCATTTACAAAAAGGGTGGTCTTTCTTGCCACAAGAAAGGGGTGAATTCATTGATATGCTCCCGGCGCGCCAACAAATTGATGATTCCACGTGGTATCGTGGCACAGCCGATGCGGTATATCAAAATATGGCGATTATTCGAGATCACTACAAACCTAAATATATTCTCATTCTTGCCGGCGACCATATTTATAAACAAGACTATAGCCAAATGTTGTTAGATCATGTCACCAGTGGGGCAAAATGTACCGTGGGGTGTATTGAAGTGCCACGCTCCGAGGCCCATGAATTTGGCGTGATGGCGGTCAACGAAAATCTGAAAGTGAAAGCATTTGTAGAAAAACCGAAAGATCCGCCCGCCATGGTGGGCAAACCAGAGACTTCATTGGCATCCATGGGGATCTATGTGTTTAATGCCGATTATCTTTATGAAATGCTAAATAAAGAAGTGAACACGCCTTGCACCTCTCATGACTTTGGTAAAGACGTATTGCCGAAATGTTTGGAAGAAGGCACGTTATACGCCCATCCGTTTAGTCGTTCCTGCATGGGACGTAACACGGAAGGCGATATTTATTGGCGCGATGTGGGGACATTAGACAGCTTCTGGCAATCGAATATCGACTTGGTGTCTGAACATCCGCAATTAGATATTTATGACCAAACTTGGCCGATTCGTGGTAACCCGGTGCAAGCCTATCCGTCTAAATTCTTTTATAAAAATGCCAATGTTAAGCCGGTGGATAACTCTCTTATTGGCGGCGGTTGTGTCATTACCGATGCCTCAATCAGCTATTCTGTGTTATTTGATCGGATTAAAATTAACGAAGGTTCTGTGATTGATCATTCTGTGATCTTGCCTGAAGTGACGATTGGCAAAAATTGCATATTGAAACATTGTATCGTGGATCGCCATTGTGTCATTCCGGACGGTATGCAAATTGGTGTGGACCGTGAATTGGACAGTAAACGTTTCCGTATCAGTTCAACCGGCAAAGTGATTTTAGTCACTCCGTCTATGTTGAAAAAATTAGAAGGACAAGATGTGTTCTCGGAAGAACATTTAGACTAACGTGAAAGTGCGGTCTGTTTTCAACACGTTTTGATTTTTACTCGCTCCTTCGGAGCCGTTGGCAAAGCAACGTTCAAAATCCTTTGGATTTTGTGACCGCACTTTTTAGTGTATAGGGCGTTTTTAATACGCCCTCATTAATCAAGGGACATGAGGAAAATAAATGAAAGTATTGCACGTTTGCTCGGAGTTATATCCTTTACTGAAAACCGGCGGATTAGCCGATGTGATGGGGGCATTGCCCTTTGCTCAAAAAGAAATTGGTATTGATGCGCGTATTTTGTTGCCGGCGTATCCGGCGATTGCGGCGGGCATTCCAAATACGTCAGTTGTTGCGGAATGGGATAATTTTGCCGGCCACATTGTTTTGCGTTATGGTGAATATCATGGCGTTGGCGTTTATCTTATTGACGCACCGCACTTGTATGGACGGGAAGGCAATCCGTATCATGATGGCTATTACAATGATTATGGCGATAACTATAAACGTTTTGCATTATTAGGCTGGGTAGGGGCGGAGTTGTCCACCGGATTAGATTACTGGTGGCGCGCTGACGTGGTTCATGCCCATGACTGGCATGCCGGTTTAACCGCAGCCTATTTATTTAATAAAGGTCGTCCGGCTAAATCGGTTTTCACCATTCATAATTTGGCGTATCAAGGGCAATTTGATTATCGCCATTTAGTTGAAATCGGCTTGCCACACAGCATGTTCCATGTGAATGGCTTGGAATTATTTGGCCAAATTTCCTATTTAAAAGCCGGGCTTTATTATTCTGATGCGGTGACTGCCGTAAGCCCGACTTATGCAAAAGAAATTACCACACCGGAATTTGCTTACGGCTTACAAGGATTGCTTTCTACTCTGGATCAAGAAGGGCGTTTGGTGGGCATTCTAAATGGAGTGGACGAAAAAATTTGGCATCCGATGAACGATCAGTATATTCAACATCATTACAAGTTGAAGTACATGGGCGGCAAGGCAAAAAATAAAGCGGATTTACAGGCTTATTTTCACCTTCCGGCGCAATCTGAGGCATTATTGTTTGTCATGGTGACCCGTTTAACAGAACAAAAAGGCGTGGATTTATTGCTAGAAAGCGCGGATGAAATTGTTAAACAGGGCGGACAGTTGGCGATTCTTGGTTCAGGCGCACCGCACTTAGAAGCCGGTATTCGTCAATTAGCGGAAACCTATCCGCAAAATATTGCGGTTAAAATCGGTTACGATGAAGCGTTGTCACATCTCATGGTTGCCGGTGGCGATGTCATTTTAGTCCCAAGCCGTTTTGAACCTTGCGGTTTAACCCAGCTTTACGGTTTAAAATACGGTACGTTACCTCTCGTTCGCGCTACCGGTGGTTTAGCGGATACCGTCGTCAATAGTACCGCAGAAAATATTCAAGCTCGAACAGCAACCGGGTTTGTTTTCTCTCACGCAACGGCCGAGGAACTCCGTAATGCCTTGCAGACAGCGTTTGCGTTATGGAAAAAACAACGTTTATGGACAACGGTTCGTGTAACTGCAATGGAACAAGATTTCAGTTGGCAAATCTCTGCAACCCACTACCAACATTTATATCAACGAATTTTATCTCACTCATGAAACACCTATTTTCTGCGTAAAGAAAAATAATCTTTGCGCAGAAGAGTGTTGTTTTTTTATCTTGAATGATTAAAATTCATCCGCTTTTCATTTACTGAGGATGTTTTCTTATGATAATGGATAATTTTGATTCTCCATTCCTGTACAATCGACCTGAAGTCAATGTTGATTCATTGAAAAAAACGATTGTTTATAAACTGATTTTTTTAATTGGTCGGTCTCCTAAAGAGGCGAGCCAACGAGATTGGCTCAATGCCACGTTATACGCGGTGCGGGATTTCGTCACCGAGGGTTGGATCACCACCGCGCGTGAAGCCAGATCTGAAGACGCACGCCGTGTGTATTATTTATCAATGGAATTTCTGATTGGTCGTACGTTATCCAATGCCATGATTGCAGAAGGATTGTACGACATCGCCAAAGAAGCCCTTTCCGAATTAAACGTTGATTTAGAAGAGATTATTGAAAAAGAAGTGGATCCGGGCTTAGGTAACGGTGGGTTAGGTCGTTTAGCCGCCTGTTTCATGGATTCTATTGCCACTTTAGGCTTACCGGGCATGGGCTACGGTATTCGTTATGAATACGGAATGTTCCGTCAAAAAATTGAAGACGGACAACAAGTTGAACGTCCGGATGCGTGGTTAGAAAAAGGCGCGCCTTGGGAATTTATTCGTCCATCTAAACGTTTCACCGTTTCTTTCGGCGGTAACATTCATTTTGAAGACAAAAAATGTATTTGGAATAAAGGCGAAGAAGTGACCGCACTTGCTTATGACCAAGTGATTCCGGGCTATCAAAATGACTCTGCCGCCACATTACGTTTGTGGGCTGCTCATGCCGGCGAACTGTTTAACTTAGAAGATTTTAACCGAGGTCAACACATTGCAGCGGTGGAAAGCCGTGCTTCCATTAAGAATCTTTCCCGTGTGCTTTATCCGGATGATTCCACTTGGAACGGTCGTGAATTACGTTTGCGTCAAGAATATTTCTTGGTTTCTGCATCATTGCAAGACATTATCCGCCGTCATAAACGCACACATAGCAGTTTGGAAAATTTAGCGGATAAAGTGGCAATTCATTTAAATGATACCCATCCGGCATTAGCGATTCCGGAATTGATGCGTATTTTAATTGATGAAGAAGGATTTTCATGGCAGAAAGCCTGGGATATGACCCGTCGTATTTTCTCTTATACATGTCACACCTTGATGTCTGAAGCCTTGGAAACCTGGCCGGTGGAAATGATGGCGAAAATCTTACCGCGTCATTTACAGATGATTTTTGAAATTAACGATCATTTCTTGGAATACGTCAAAACCTACATCACTACCGACCTGGATTTCATTCGTCGCGTTTCTTTAATCGAAGAAGGGTATCAGCGCAAAGTGCGCATGGGGTGGTTATCCGTGGTGGGATCACATAAAGTCAACGGTGTTGCGGCAATTCATTCTGATTTAATGGTGACATCGACTTTTGCAGATTTCGCTCGTATTTATCCGGAACGTTTCACTAACGTGACTAATGGGATCACCCCGCGTCGTTGGCTTGCTGTGGCAAATCCACAATTAGCGTCGTTGTTTGATAAATACATCGGTTCTGATTGGCGTTGTGATTTAAGTCAGATCGAAAAATTAAAGCAATACGCGCATGAGGCAGATTTTAAACACGCCATTGCGGATATTAAATTTGCGAATAAAGTGAAATTGGCAAATTATGTGAAGAAAACACTAGACATTGATCTTGATCCCCATGCGTTATTTGACGTTCAAGTGAAACGGATTCACGAATATAAACGTCAAATTTTAAACGTATTGCATATTATTGCCCGTTACAATGCCATGCTGGCGCATCCGGAAAAAGATTGGCAACCTCGTGTGTTTATCTTAGCCGGTAAAGCGGCATCGGCGTATTACGCAGCGAAACAAACCATCCATTTAATTAATGATGTGGCGAATATTATTAATCACGATACCCGTTTGGGTGGCCGCTTAAAAGTGGTCTTCATTCCAAACTACAGTGTTAGTTTGGCTCAATTGATCATTCCGGCTGCAGATATTTCTGAACAAATTTCTTTAGCCGGTACAGAAGCCTCCGGTACCAGTAACATGAAATTTGCGTTAAATGGTGCATTAACCTTGGGGACATTGGATGGGGCGAATGTTGAGATTTTGGAAAATGTCGGCAAAGACCACATCTTTATTTTCGGCAACACCGTTGAACAAGTCGAGAAGTTACGTCGTGATGGTTACCATCCATTTGATTTTTACCAAAATGATGGAGAACTGAGAAACGTTGTAGATCAAATCATTAATGGGTACTTTTCACCGAATGATCCAAATCGTTATCAGCAACTATTACAGGGTTTACAATATCACGATTTCTACCAAGCGTTTGCGGATTTCCGTAGCTATGTAGAAACCCAAAAAAGGGTAGATGAAAAATATAAAAATCGTGATGCATGGATTGACAGCACGATTCAAAATATCGTCAACATGGGGTATTTCTCTTCTGACCGTACCATTAAGGAATACGCTGAAAATATTTGGCACATTAAGCCATTAAATCTCGAGAAGTAGTTTCCCGATAAAATAAACCCCATTCGAATTTGAATGGGGTTTTGTTTTATGGGGTTATAAAGTTAAAGAGAATACGTTTTTTATCCTTACTCATAAATAATGGACGTGATTTATTCGCTCTTTCGCAGCTATTAACAAACTAACATCCAAAATTCTTGAGATTTTGTGACCGCACTTTATGCTTTTTTGCTGACCTTTTTACGTCCTTTGCGCCATTTCCAAACCAAGTAGAGTGCCAAAAGCGCAATTAAAATATAAATAATGGATTGTCCTTTCTTGATTTGTTCATGTAGCCAATCTAAGTTACTTGCCCCCAAATCTCCTAAATAAACCCAAATAGGCACAGAAATAATGGCGGCAAAAAAATCTAATAAAAGAAAGCGAATAAAACTCACGCGACGGGTAATGCCGGCAACCATATAAATGGGGGCGCGTAATCCCGGTAAGAAACGGGCTACAAACAAAACGCGATTACCATATTGTTCAAATTTACTCCGAACCATACGTAAACGATCTAAGGTTAAAAAACGGCGAATAGGGCGGAAACGTAAAATTTTCGTGCCATAAATACGTCCCAACCAATACATCGTGCTATCACCCAAGAGGACGCCAAACAAGCTCACAACCAACATAATATGCACATTGGTATAACCCAAACCGGAAATAACACCACCGGAAACTAAGGTAATGTCTTCCGGAATCGGCACGCCAAAACCACAAATAATCAAAACAAACAGCACGGCAAAATAACCGTAATCACTAAAAAAGCTAATTAAAAATTCCATCGAATACTCTTTAACTCTATAAAAAATAACGCTCTATTTTAGCCCGTTTTTTAGCCTGATATCTAGGAAAATTAACAAGATTTTCGTTTGCTTTAGCGTCACAAATTCATTATAATGCAGCACCTCAAAGTTCATGCTTTGAGCAAATTTTATGGAAATCGCTGGGTCGCCTGCGATTTTTTAATTTTAATCTTTACAATAAAGAGAACATAAAAATGGCATTTAAATTTAACGCTGAAGTTCGTACAGCGCAAGGTAAGGGTGCGAGCCGCCGCCTGCGTCATAACGGTCAAATTCCTGCTATCGTTTACGGTGGTAGCGAAGCACCGGTTTCTATCATCTTAAATCATGATGAAGTTAACAACGCTCAAGCACACGATTCATTCTATTCTGATGTGCTCACCCTAGTTATCGACGGTAAAGAAGTTGCAGTAAAAGTACAAGCAATGCAACGTCACCCGTTCAAACCAAAATTGGTTCACGTTGACTTCAAACGCGTTTAATCATGAAAAACTCCGAAATTCTCGGAGTTTTTTTATATTTAAATATTGAACGAATCATTGCATGCTATGTCTAATGCCCCGTCTTTTGCTCGTAATAGAGTAATTTTCATCAACAATTAATAAGGATTTTTCATGAACAAATTTACAAAAATTAGCGCTACCGCATTATTGGCTCTTTTCTTAACAGCTTGCGACAAACCGGCAGACAAAGCACCAGAAGCGAAACCGGAAGCAGCACAAACACAAGCCGCATCAGAAGTAAAAGTAGATGAAAAGGGTGATTATCAAAAATTAGTCGATTGGAACAAGGCACAAGAACAAACACAGTTACAATCACAACAAAAATTCCAACAAGATTTGGTGGCTGCAGTTCAAGCTCAAGATGAGAATAAAGTGAAAGAAGCGATTGAAACATTTAATCAATCAGTAAAAGATACAATTACAAGCTTAGATGCATTAGATGTAAAAGCCGAATCAATTAAATCTATCAAAGAGCAAACCAAAAATGTATTAAGCTTGGCGAGTGGTTTATTGGTTGATCAAGCTAATATGAGTTTCACTAACCCGACACAAACACCGGAGCAACAAAAAGCTTATGCTGAAAAAGCTGAAGCATTAAGAAATGCGATGGCCGAGTTACAAAAACAAAGTATCGAATTAGAACAAAAATTTAATCCTGCACCGGTCGCAGCACCAGCACAAGACGCCAAATAATATTCTGACTTATTTATCTAAAAATAAATTGCCTTATTGTTCCGCAGTAAGGCGATTTTTTATATGAAATATACCTTGAAAAATTACCGCACTTTTTTGATTTAATTAGAAAAGCGTGGTGAGTTTTTTGTCAGTTTTTTCGAAACAATTCTTTGATTTGTGTTGGGGTATATGCCGTGCTAAAATTCGAGCCCTGTTTAATTAAAAACGAGGATATAAAATGGAATTCAAACTAAATAAACTTACATTAGTTTTATTATCAGCTCCGCTTATTGCTAATGCGAGCATCACTCATAACGGAAGTGAATATAATCTTCTTCCTTCTAATCTGGCTACAAATATAACCGATAATCAAGAGCACACTATAAATGGGCCTTTATCTATTGGGGAAGGTGGTCGAACAACCCCAACCGGACAAGCCAATGGCGAAATGACCATCGACAATGGTTCCAAATTAAACTCTACAGATGCAGTTTATATTGGGAATCAAAACAATGACGGTTTCGGTGGTAAATTGACTGTCACTGGTGCTGGAAGTGAATTAAATGTAGGCGGGGTATTAAATATCGGTAACTACAGTAATGCGAATCTCTCTATTTTAGAGGGTGGAAAGGTGACCTCAACATTTCATGGTGCTCCTAACGCGCCTCACTTTTGGGGATGGTTTCTTCATAATGGAACGGCTCGAACAGCGATTAACACATCAATTGTTATTGATGGTGAAGGTTCAGAACTTTCTTATCATAAAGACTCATTAATTCGTGTAGTGGGCGGAGGTCACAAGGCAACAACCCTCGATTTGTTGATTTCTAATGGTGGTAAACTCAGCACAGGTGTGTTGCAATTAGAATATGGCACAGCCAATATCCAAATTGGGAACAAAAGTAAAGGTGGAACGCTAGATGTTAGACGTTTTGCTATTGGTCGTGCAGATGTAAAATTCACCTTTGACCAAAATGATATGTTTAATTTTGCCTCTATTATTCATACTCATCCATCCCTGGCAGAGTCTCATGTTAATTTCGTACAAAGTGGTTCTGGCACAACCTTATTTGCACCAATAAGCATGAAAAATGTAAATTCTAAGGTAGATATTACTGATGGTACATTAAAAGTCGGTAGAAATAATGCCTTCGGTGATGATTCTGTTACCACTGAAGTGAATATTGGTGAGAAAGGTACATTAGCGTTAAACAATTTTAATGCCTCTGTTAGCACCATTAACAATCAAGGTACACTTGATCTTACTTCAGATAATGCGGATAAAAAGCTTACTGTTCGTGGCGACTACAGTGGTAACGGTAAACTATTAGTAAAAACAATTTGGAATAATGCTAATAACTCTTCTGATGTGCTAGATATTCAAGGCACTGCAACAGGTAATACCGTTGTTTCTACCTTAACCGGTTTCATTGAAGGCGATGTGCTTCGTCAAGCGAATAGAGATATTTATTCTGCAGATGTAGTTAAAGTTGCTGATACAGATCATTCAGGCACCTTTACCGGCACAGCGAAAACAACTAATGCAGGTGAGGCACAATTAGCTAAAAAAGATGCTAATACTTATGCATGGACCTTAAAAGCACTCGATCAAAATATTTATATTGAGCCAGCTACTGCTTATATTCAAATGCCTCGTGTCAACATGGAATTAGGTTATAGCGTGTTGGATACCTTACATCAACGTCGTGGTGAAATTAGCCAATCGCCAAATTCTTCCGTTTGGGCGCGTGTTTCCGGTAAACGTTTAGAAACCGAGGGTCGTACCCGTTTAGACGTTGACAGCTCACAATATGTCGCACAAGTGGGTTATGATTTTAACCGTAGCGAAATGCAAAATGGTCTGCCGCAATCTCTAAGTGGGGTATATTTTGCTTATTCTCGTGCAGATAGCCGTTTCTACGACCAATATCGTGCTGAAAACGGCGTTGTAGCTGCGGATAAATATACCGGTAAAGGTAAAACAACAGCAGCAAACATCGGTGTATATCACTTATACCGTGCAGTAAATGATGCTTACGTGGATACAGTGGCTCAATTCTCTTACTTAACTAACAAATACAATTTTGTATCTAATCCAGAAGTAAGACAACATGGTTGGAGCGGTGCACTATCTGTTGAGGGTGGTCACAGCTTTGCATTGGGCAACTCCAACTGGCGTATTGAACCTCAAACCCAATTGATTTACCAACGCTTAAAACTTCAATCGTTCTATCATGATGCAGATCGTCGTGTTGAACAAGGTACTGATAACAACTTACGTGGACGTATCGGTGTGCGTTTAAGCCACAGCAAAGACTTCCAACGTAACCCAACCGTGTATTTTGTTGCAAACGTATGGCATGATTTTGTTACTGCAAAATCTGTCTTAATCGGTGACACCAAATATAACGAAAATGATGCCCGCACTTGGTTAGAGGGTGGTGCAGGTTTAAATGTGCCATTCGGTAACCACGCTATTCATGCTGATCTTCGTTTAGAACATTCTCTAGGCAATAAAGGTAACCGTTCCGGTGCGAAAGCCGTGTTAGGTTATAGCTACGCTTGGTAATTCAAATAACAAATATATAAAACAAAAACCACCTTCTTCTGAAGGTGGTTTTTTATTAGATGTTTTGGTTCTTATAATATGGTTGCTAATTTGTTTCAGCAATAAAAAAGTGATATGATCGCGCCCCGTCTTAATTCTGAGACAGAGAGGAAAAAAACTATGAAATTTAAACTTAATAAACTTACGTTGCTTATATTAGCCGCGCCATTGGCTGCGAATGCAAGCGTTACTTGGTCAGGGACTAATGACGGAATTCCGGAAACCCTTGGGAAAGTAAACCCAGATACGGTTAACGGCTTAGTTCAAGTTGGTAGTGGTAATGGTAATGAAGGTAATCTTAGAATTGATGGGGGCTCTGTTGTAAATATACAAGGGACATTACATATAGCCAACCATCGCCAGTCTAAAGGAACTGTTGTCGTTGACGGGCAAGGCAGTAAACTCATTGTAACCAGTGATGCCAATAATCCAATGAATATCGGTAACTTTGGTAGTGGTAATTTATATGTTTCCAATGGTGGGCAGGTAATCGGTGAATTTGAAGGGACTGAACCGACACCTCACTTTTGGGGATGGCTTCGTGATACCCCGGAAGATGTCACCAATACGGTAATTTCAGTTACTGGTAAAGGTTCATTGCTTCAGTACCCGAAAAACGCCGAAATTCGTGTTGCCGCAAGTGATTGGAGCTCTAAAACCAATACTGTTAATGTATTAGTTGCAGATGAAAGTAAACTTACTGCGGGGACATTAAGAGTAGGAAATGGTACAACCAACATCCAAATTGGTGATAACAACAAAGCAGGCACGTTTGATGTAGAAAAAATTAAACTTGAAGAGAATCCTCAAAAGGTCAAATTTGATTTCGCACAAACAGATGATTTTAACTTCACGCCTGAAATGACCTCAGCTTCCCCTACTACTAAGATTGTTGACTTTGTTCAAAGAGGGAGTGGCACCACTTTATTTGCCCCAAGAAGTATGAATAAAATTAATTCTAATATAGGTATTACAAACGGTACATTAAAAGTTGGTAGAGATGATGCCTTTGGGGATAATTCCGTTACTAGTAATGTTAATATTGGTGAGAACGGTAAATTAGCATTAAACAACTTTAATGCAACAGTGACCAACCTAAATAACAAAGGTACGCTTGATCTCACTTCAGATAATGCAAATAAAACCCTAACTGTTGAAGGCGACTATCATTCTGATGGCGGTAAATTAATCGTGAAAACGACTTGGAATAATAACAATAGTAGTAGTTCTGATACTTTACATATTAAAGGTAAAGCAACAGGCCATACCGTTATTTCAACCCAAAATGGTTTTATTGAAGGAGATGTACTTCGTCAAGCAAGAGAGAATATTTATTCCGCAGATATCATTAAAATTGACAATCCGAATCATCAAGCAACCTTTAGTGGTACAGCTAAAACCAGAAATGCTGATGAAGCGCAGTTAACCAAGAAAAATGGCACAACTTATGCTTGGACCTTAAAAGTACTTGGTCATGATATTTATATCGAGCCGGCCACCGCGTATATCCAAATGCCTCGTGTCAACATGGAATTAGGTTATAGTGTGTTGGATACCTTACATCAACGTCGTGGTGAAATTAGCCAATCACCAAATTCTGCTGTCTGGGCGCGTGTTTCCGGTAAACGTTTAGAAACCGAGGGTCGTACCCGTTTAGATGTTGATAGCTCTCAATATGTCGCACAAGTAGGTTATGACTTTAACCGTAGCGAAATGCAAAATGGTCTGCCACAATCTCTAAGTGGTGTATATTTTGCTTACTCTCGTGCAGATAGCCGTTTCTACGACCAATATCGTGCTGAACACGGTGAGATTCTTGCAGATAAATATAGCGGTAAAGGTAAAACCACTGCGGCAAATATCGGTGTATATCACTTATACCGAGCACCAAATAATGCCTATGTGGACACAGTGGCTCAATTTTCTTACTTAACTAATAAATACAACTTTGTATCTAATCCGGCAGTAAGACAACATGGTTGGAGCGGTGCACTATCTGTTGAGGGTGGTCACAGCTTTGCATTGGGCAACTCCAACTGGCGTATTGAACCTCAAACCCAATTGATTTACCAACGCTTAAAACTTCAATCGTTCTATCATGATGCAGATCGCCGTGTTGAACAAGGTACTGATAATAACTTACGTGGACGTATCGGTGTGCGTTTAAGCCACAGTAAAGATTTCCAACGTAACCCAACCGTGTATTTTGTTGCAAACGTATGGCATGATTTTATGACCGCAAAATCCGTTTTAATCGGTGATAAAAAATATGGCGAAAATGACGCCCGCACTTGGGTGGAAGGTGGCGCAGGTTTAAATGTACCATTCGGTAACCACGCCATTCATGCTGATCTTCGTTTAGAACATTCTCTAGGCAGTAAAGGTACCCGTTCCGGTGCGAAAGCCGTGTTAGGTTATAGCTACGCTTGGTAATTTAAATAACGAATATATAAAAACAAAAACCACCTTCTGTTGAGGGTGGTTTTTTATTTAATCTGACTTTGAAAAACTGATAGAATAGTGCTGTTGCTTACTTCTTTGAATCATCCTATGTTATCAAAAACCTTGCCTTTATTATTTTTGCTACCCACTGTTGCCGCTGCGCAATCTTATGTTGTGTATGATTTTACCCACAATAAAATATTGGAAAGCAACTCTGCCCATAGCGTACGCCCCATTGCTTCTGTGACCAAACTAATGACAGCAAATGTGTTTTTGGAACATAACAAAAATGCCCGTTGTACGGCCTCAATTACTGCTGAAGATACGGACTACATTAAAGGCACAAGTACAAAATTGCCCAAAAACACGCCGATATCTTGTAATGAATTATTGAAAGCCATGCTGGTACATTCCGATAATTATGCCGCGCACGCTTTATCCCGTTCAGCCGGCATGAGCCGTTCGCAATTCATCCAAAAAATGAATGAAAAGGCGAGAATACTCGGTATGACATCAACCCGTTTTATCGACAGTTCCGGTTTATCTAATGGCAATGTGTCCAGCGTAATGGATTTGGTGAAACTGGCTAAATATTCCTTAAATAAGGCGGAAATTAAACGTCTTTCCAATATTTCGTCCACCTATATTCAAACAGGAAAGCGCAATATTTTTGTGAAAAACACCAATAAACTCGTGCGTGACGAAATATTTAGTGCAGCGATCAATAAAACCGGCTATATCCGTGAATCAGGATACAATTTGGTGTTCGTCAATAAAGTGCCTTGTAATCGAGCGACCATCGGCGTGATAAGCCTCAATAATGTCTCTTCAGCATATCGTTCCAGTTTTACTAAAAGTAAATTGGAAAAATACGGTTGTACCGCATTAAATAGCAAAGTGCTGAGAGATTTTGTCGAGGATATGCAGTATGAAGAAGGCTATGATGAAGAAGGCATGAACGAGTTAATTAAAAAACTCGCGGGTTAAATTCAAAGTTATAATTTACCTAAAAAAAGCATTATTTTTTTGACCGCACTTTCCATTTTCAAGCTGTTAGAAAAGGCAAATTCCTGTATAATTCCCACAATTTTTTGTTGAAATTAACCTGTTGTGAGATCCCTCATGCTTGACACATCACAAACCATTCCCGAACTGGTCTCCTGGGCGAAAGAACGTGAGTTTTCCTTAAATTTGCCGACGGAACGTTTGGCATTTTTATTGGCGATTGCCATTTATAACAATGAATGTTTTGACGGCGAAATGTTAGAAGCTGATTTAGTCGATATTTTCCGTCACATTTCTACCGCCTTTGAACAATCTCAAGAAACAATTGCCGTTCGCGCGAATAACGCGATTAATGAACTGGTTAAACAACGTTTTCTTAACCGTTTTAGCAGTGAATTTACCGAAGGTTTAGCGATTTATCGCTTAACGCCGTTGGGTGTTGGTGTATCCGATTATTACATTCGTCAACGTGAATTTTCAGCCTTACGTCTTTCCGTTCAACTTTCCATTGTGGCCGATGAAATCCAACGTGCCTCTGATGCCGCTGAAGAAGACGGTGATGAGCATTATTGGCGTCGCAATGTGTTTGCGCCGTTGAAATATTCCGTTGCAGAAATTTTTGACAGCATTGATTTGTCACAACGCGTAATGGATGAAAATCAACAAAGCATTAAAGAAGATATCGCCGCCTTGTTAACCAAAGATTGGCAAGCCGCAATTTCCAGTTGTGAACAATTATTAGATGAAACCTCCGGCAATTTACGGGAATTACAAGACACCTTAAATGCTGCCGGTGACAAATTACAGGCGCAGTTATTGCGTATTCAAGATTGTGTGATCGGTCGCCAAGAATTGTATTTTATCGAACAATTAATCATTGATTTGCAAGCCAAGCTAGACCGCATTATCAGTTGGGGACAACAAGCTATCGATTTGTGGATCGGCTACGACCGCCACGTACATAAATTTATCCGTACCGCCATTGATATGGATAAAAATCGTGTCTTTTCACAACGTCTCCGCAATTCTATTCATCATTATTTCGACAACCCTTGGTTCTTGTGGACAGCGCAAGCAGAGCGTTTAGTTGATTTGCGCGATGAAGAATTAGCGCTGCGTGAAGAAGATGCCTTGGGCGAATTGCCGGAAGAATTACAATTTGAATCTTTAGCCGATATTCGCGAAAAAATCGTCGAACACATGCAAGGCTTATTAATTGATTACCGCGAACAAAATCTCCCGATTAATTTAAGTTTAATGTTGAAGCAACAATTAGAAAATTATCCATTGGCACAACATTTTGATGTGGCGCGAATTATCGTGGATCAGGCTGTGCGTTTAGGTATTGCAGGCGATGACTTGGCTGGTATCTATCCGCACTGGACAGAAATTAACGATTACGGCGCAGAAGTTCAGGCGCATATCATTGATAAATATTAAAAGTGCGGTCGAAAACCTACGCGTTTTTAAGTCGTCTCTATCGCACGAACAAGACAATAACAGAGCAATTCAGTTAGAGAAAAAAATAATGACAGACAACCTTCAAGATGTAATTTCACCGAAATTGGCAGCTGCCATTGCCAACCCGTTATTTCCCGCTGTGGACAGCCAGTTGCGTTCCGGCAAACATATCGGCACAGAACATTTAGATAACCACGCTTTTTTACTTGATTTTCAAACGGAACTGGATCTGTTCTATCGTCGCTATAACGTCGAACTGATTCGTGCCCCGGAAGGTTTTTTCTATTTACGCCCGAAAGCGACAACACTCATTGCCCGTTCTGTGTTAACCGAATTGGAAATGTTAGTGGGTAAGGTGTTGTGTTATTTGTATTTAAGCCCGGAGCGACTAGCTCAACAAGGTATTTTTAGTACTCAGGAAGTGTATGACGAATTGCTGAATTTAGCGGATGAAAGCAAATTGCTAAAAGCGGTGAATCAACGTTCTAGCGGTTCCGATTTGGATAAACAAAAATTGGCAGAAAAAGTGCGTGCGGCAATCGGTCGCTTGCGCCGTTTAGGCATGATTTATACCGTAGGCGAACCAAACAGCGGAAAATTTACCATTTCTGAATCAGTATTCCGTTTTGGTGCGGAAGTACGTGCCGGTGATGACCCGATTGAAGCACAATTACGCTTAATTCGCGATGGTGAAGCGGCAACGCCACAATCTTTACAAGCTGAAAAAGCAGCATTACAACGCGATACAGAAAGCACTGAAAACGATACTGACGTTGAAGACGAATTCATAGAAGAGGAACAAGAATAATGACTGAAGAATTATCTCTGGAAAATGAAGTAATGGATACGGTATCCTCTGATGTAGCGCCGGTTATCTTTAACCAAAACAGTGGAGTAGAACGCGGTAAATTCCGTTCTTTAACACTCATCAACTGGAACGGTTTCTTTGCCCGTACCTTTGATTTAGACGAATTGGTGACCACACTTTCCGGTGGTAACGGTGCTGGTAAATCTACGACCATGGCCGGATTTGTGACAGCGTTGATTCCGGACTTAACCTTATTGCACTTCCGTAACACCACGGAAGCCGGTGCCACAAGCGGTTCGCGTGATAAAGGTTTACATGGTAAATTGCGTCCGGGCGTGTGTTACGCGGCGTTGGATACCATCAACTCCCGTCATCAACGAATTATTGTGGGTGTCCGTCTGCAACAGGTGGCAGGGCGTGATAAAAAAGTGGATTTAAAAACCTTTTCTATTCAAGGCGTAGAATTATCTGTCAATCCGACCGCACTTTTCACCGAAACCATTAACGAACGTCAAGCGCGCGTACTGACGTTAAATGAACTAAAAGACAAGGTTGAGCAGGGTGGTGCCCAATTTAAACAATATCACTCCATCACCGATTACCACGGCATGATGTTTGATTTGGGGATTATTCCAAAACGCTTACGTTCTTCTTCAGACCGCAGCAAATTCTATAAACTTATCGAAGCCTCTTTATACGGCGGTATTTCCAGTGCCATTACCCGTTCCTTGCGGGATTATTTATTGCCGGAAAACTTAGGCGTGAAAAAAGCCTTCCAAGACATGGAAAGTGCGTTACGTGAAAACCGTATGACGTTGGAAGCCATTAAAGTCACCCAAGCAGATCGCGATTTATTCAAGCATTTAATCACCGAATCCACTAATTATGTGGCGGCGGATTATATGCGAAATGCCAACGAGCGTCGTGGCAATATTGAAACCGCATTAAATTTCCGTCAGGAGTGGTATAAAGCCAAGTCTGAACAGAATTTATCACAACATCGTTTGGTTGAATTAAGTCGTGAAGCCGCCGAGTTAGCCGAAAGTGAAAGAGTCCTCGAAGTGGATCACCAAAGTGCGCTTGATCACTTGAATTTGGTGTTAAATGCGTTACGCCATCAAGAAAAAATTTCTCGTTATCAAGAAGATGTCAGTGAACTGACCGAGCGTTTGGAAGAGCAAAAAATGGTGGTTGAAACCGCCAACGAACAATTGGAAGAAAGTCAGGCGCAATTTGAACAAACAGAACAAGAAGTTGATAACCTGCGTTCCCAATTAGCAGATTATCAGCAAGCTCTTGATGCACAACAAACTCGCACATTGCAATATCAGCAAGCCATTCAAGCCTTAGAAAAAGCCAAGACCTTGTGCGGATTAGCCGATTTATCGGTAAAAAATGTGGATGCGTACCATGAAGAATTTGAAGCGCAAGCGGAAGCATTGACGGATAACGTGCTTGAACTAGAGCAAAAGATGTCTATTTCCGAAGCAGCGAAAACACAATTTGATAAAGCTTATCAATTGGTTTGTAAAATCGCTGGAGAAGTGCCACGTTCTACCGCGTGGGAAAGTGCCAAAGAATTGTTACGCGAATATCCGACACAAAAACTCCAAGCGCAACAAACGCCGCAATTACGCGCTAAGTTACATGAATTAGAACAACGCTTAAATCAACAACAAAGTGCGGTGAGATTATTAAATGATTTTAATCAACGTGCGAATCAAAGCTTAGAAACGGCGGATGAATTGGAAGCGTTTTATGGCGATCAAGAAGCCTTAATTGAGGATTTATCTACCGAACTTTCTGATCTAGTTGAGCAACGTTCAACGCTACGTCAAAAACGTGAAAATTTGACCGCACTTTATGATGAAAACGCACGTAAAGCGCCAGCTTGGTTAACAGCGCAAGCCGCATTGGAACGCTTGCAGGAGCAAAGCGGAAAACAATTCGCAGACAGTCAGGATGTGATGAATTTCATGCAATCACAGCTGACCAAAGAGCGCGAATTAACCATGGCACGCGACCAGCTAGAACTTCAACGTCAGCAATTAGACGAGCAAATTAGCCGTTTAAGTCAGCCGGATGGTTCGGAAGATGCCCGTTTGAATGTGCTGGCAGAACGTTTTGGTGGCGTGTTGCTGTCTGAATTATACGATGATGTGCCGATCGAAGATGCGCCTTATTTCTCTGCCTTATACGGCCCAGCACGCCACGCTATTGTTGTACGTGATTTGAATGCGGTGAAAGAGCAACTCGCTAATTTAGAAGATTGCCCGGAAGATTTGTATTTAATCGAGGGCGATCCGGCGGCATTTGACGACAGCGTACTGTCCGCGCAAGAGTTAGAGCTTGGTGTGGTCGTTCAGGTGTCCGATCGTGAATTACGTTATTCCAAATTCCCTGAAATTCCGTTGTTCGGCCGTGCGGCTCGTGAAAAACATTTGGAAGAATTACAGGCTAAACGTGAGGAAGTGGCGGAGCAGTACGCGCAACGTGCTTTTGACGTACAAAAATGCCAGCGTTTACATGAGAATTTTAGCCAGTTTGTTGGCCTGCATTTAGCCTTGGCATTCCAAGCCAATCCGGAACAACTGATGGCGCAGACCAATCAACAACGCAATGAAATTGAACGTGAGCTTAATCAATTGGTGATCGGCGAGCAACAAATTCGTCTTCGTTTAGATGATGCGAAAGAAAGAATGCAGTTGTTGAATAAATTAATTCCGCAATTGCCATTATTGGCTGATGATAGCTTAATTGATCGCATTGAAGAATGCCGTGAGCAATTAGATTTGGCAGAGCAGGATGAATTATTTATCCGTCAGCACGGTGTCACGTTGTCACAATTAGAACCGATTGCTAACACGTTGCAAAGCGACCCGGAAAATTACGAACATTTAAAAGCCGATTATGAACAAGCCATTCAGCTACAAAAACAAGTGCAACAAAAAGTCTTTGCCTTGGCGGATGTGGTGCAACGTAAAGCGCATTTCAATTATGCGGAAAGCGTACAAACGGAAACCTCTGAATTAAACGAACAATTACGCGCGCGTTTAGAACAAATGCAGCAACAACGTGAAATTCAGCGCGAACAATTACGTCAGGTTCAAGCGCAATATGCTCAGTACAATCAAGTGTTGATTCAATTGCAAAGTTCTTTCAACAGTAAAAATCAAATGTTGCAGGAATTGATGCAAGAAATTAGTGAATTGGGTGTGCGTGCTGATGATGGGGCGGAAGAGCGTGCCAAAATTCGTCGTGACGAGTTATATCAACAACTTTCTACTAATCGCCAACGCCGTTCTTACATTGAAAAACAACTCACCCTTATTGAAAGCGAAGCGGAAAATCTGACTCGTCGTATTCGTAAAGCAGAACGTGATTATAAAACCCAGCGTGAGTTGGTGACGGCGGCGAAAATGAGTTGGTGTGTGGTGCTTCGTTTATCCCGTAATTCTGATGTAGAAAAACGTTTAAATCGTCGTGAATTGGCCTATTTATCCGCAGATGAATTGCGTTCCATGTCAGATAAAGCGCTAGGTGCGTTGCGTACGGCAGTTGCTGACAACGAATATCTGCGTGATGCTTTGCGTTTATCAGAAGATAGCCGTAAACCGGAAAATAAAGTGCGGTTCTTTATCGCCGTATATCAACATCTGCGCGAACGTATTCGTCAGGATATTCTGAAAACCGATGACCCGATTGATGCAATTGAACAAATGGAAATCGAGCTTTCCCGCTTAACGGAAGAATTGACCGGCCGTGAACAAAAATTGGCGATCAGTTCTGAAAGTGTAGCGAATATCATGCGTAAAACCATTCAACGTGAACAAAATCGCATTCGTATGCTAAACCAAGGTCTACAAAATATCGCCTTTGGTCAGGTGAAATCGGTACGTTTGGTGGTAAATATTCGTGATACGCATGCCATGTTGTTGGATGCGTTATCCGGCAATCAGTCTGATTATCAAGATCTGTTCAGCGATAACCGCATGACTTTCTCTGAGGCAATTGCGAAACTATATCAACGTCTCAACCCGCATATCGATGTGGGGCAACGCACTGCGCAAACTATCGGTGAAGAATTATTGGATTACCGTAATTACCTTGACTTAGAAGTGGAAGTTTACCGTGGCGCAGATGGTTGGTTGCGCGCAGAAAGCGGCGCATTATCCACTGGGGAAGCTATCGGTACCGGTATGTCCATCCTCTTAATGGTGGTACAAAGCTGGGAAGAAGAAAGCCGTCGTATCCGCGGCAAAGACATCGTGCCGTGCCGTTTATTATTCCTAGATGAAGCGGCTCGTCTTGATGCGAAATCCATTTCTACTTTATTTGAGCTATGCGAACGCCTGGATATGCAACTATTGATTGCAGCACCGGAAAACATCAGCCCAGAAAAAGGTACCACCTATAAACTGGTGCGTAAAATCTCCGGTAATCACGAACACGTTCATGTGGTCGGATTACGCGGATTCGGCGCAACAGAGTAGTTTAATAAATAAAAAAGTGCGGTTAAAAAATGAAGTGTTTTTTGACCGCACTTTATTTCGTTAAAAGGAAAATAAATGCACAACCTTATTATCGCCGTTCTCTGTAGCGTTGCGGTGTCTGTATTATTAAAAGTTGCCCGTAAACGTAATATCGCTATTCAGCAAGCCATTGCCTTTAATTATATTGTGGCGTTGTCACTTAGTTGGTTTTTATTGAAACCGGATTTCAAAGGGCTTGAGTTTACTGACTTTATCGCACAAAGCGAAAATACGCCGATTTTCTTAGCATTAGGTATTTTATTGCCAAGCGTGTTTATTATTATGTCTAAAGCCGTAGAATTCGCCGGTATTGTACGTTCTGACGCGGCACAACGCTTATCCTTATTTTTACCCATTCTCGCTGCGTTTTTAATTTTCCACGAAACCCTAAGCCAATCAAAAGTCGTTGGTATTGTGTTGGCATTTGTCGGGTTGTTTTGCCTTTTAAGCAAACCGAATCAAAAAAGTGCGGTCGATTTTCGAGGTGTTTTAGGCTTAATCGGCGTGTGGTTTGGTTATGGCATCATCGATATTTTGTTTAAACAAGTCGCGAAAAGCGGGGGAGCATTCCCAACGACGCTATTCATTGCGTTTTCCTTGGCTTCATGCATTATGTTTATTTACTTATTATTCAAACGAACTCAATGGAATGTCGCCAGTTTTGTGGGCGGCATTATTTTAGGTGTGCTAAATTTCTTCAATATTCTGTTTTATATTAAAGCTCACCAGAGTTTTGGCTCGAATCCGACATTAGTTTTTGCCGGCATGAACATTGGAGTGATTTGTTTAGGTACGATTACCGGTGCATTAATCTTTAAAGAAAAAATCAGCAAAGTTAACTGGTTAGGTATTGCGTTCAGTTTGTGTGCAATTTTCTGTTTGTATTATCTAGATAAAATCTTGGCTTAAATTTGAGAAAAATGATGGCAAAAAACGATTTCAGCTTTTTCATTTACGACTATGAAAGTTTTGGTGTCAATCCGGCAACCGATCGCCCGGCGCAATTTGGGGGTATTCGTACAGATGCGGATTTTAATATTATCGGCGAGCCCGTTGTGTTGTATTGCAAGCAAACCAATGATTATTTGCCTGCTCCGGAAGCGGTGTTAGTGACAGGTATTACACCACAGGAGTGTAATGAAAAAGGCCTGCCGGAACCGGATTTTGCTACTCGAATTTTACAGGAATTCAGCCAACCAAATACCTGTGTCATGGGCTTTAATAATATTCGTTATGACGATGAAATGACACGCTATACCTTTTATCGTAATTTTATTGATCCTTATGAATATAGCTGGAAAAACGGTAATTCCCGCTGGGATTTATTGGATTTAGTGCGTGCGTGTTATGCTTTGCGTCCCGATGGCATTGAATGGCCTTTAGATGATGAAGGTATGCCGAGTTTTCGTTTGGAAAAACTGACGGCAGCGAATGGAATAGAACATACAAATGCTCATGACGCCATGTCTGATGTGTATGCTACTATCGAAATGGCAAAATTAATTAAGAAAAAACAGCCGAAGTTATTTCAATATTTCTTTGAAAATCGTGGAAAAAAAGAGCTTGAAAAGCTGATTAATACCGCAGAAATGACGCCGTTAGTGCATGTGTCGGGAATGTTAGGCAATTATCGTGGAAATACGACATTAATTGCGCCTTTAGCTTGGCACCCAAAAAACAAAAATGCAGTGATCGTATGTGATTTAACAGGCAATATTGATGATCTGCTAATAAAATCGGCAGAGGAGTTGCGTGAAAATCTTTATACGAAGAAAGAAACGTTGTTGGAGGCTGGCGTGCTTCCTGTTCCGTTAAAGCTCATTCATATCAATAAATGCCCAATTGTAGCGCCGGAGAAAACCTTATTGCCTCAAAATGCCGAACGTTTAGGGATTGATAGAGCATTATGTATGCAAAATAAGCAACGTTTGTTGGCATCTCAGGATATTCGCCAGAAAGTCATGGATATTTTTCAACAAGAACGTGAATTTGAGGCATCTGATAATGTTGAAACCGAGCTTTATAATGGCTTTTTTAGTGATGCCGATAAAAACAATATGGCGATTTTACGCACTTTGGAGCCTGAAAAGCTTGCTGAACATAATCTGAGTTTTCAAGACCCAAGAATCCCTCAATTGTTATTTCATTATCGTGCCAGACATTTTTATCGCACCTTAAACCGTTCTGAACAAATTAAATGGCAAAAATATTGTCGGAAAAAACTAGACTCTGAAATTTTACAATTTGAGCAAAGTCTTCAAGCATTAGCCGCACAACATGAAAACAATGAAGAGAAGCTGATTTTATTACAAAAAATTTATGAATATGGCAGTAAACTCATTGGTTAGAAAGTGCGGTTAAATTTTTTAATGTTTTTAACAGTATAAAAGAGACAACGTCACTAAATAGCCCGTAATCAGAAAACACGCTGGATAACATTCAGCGTGTTTTTTATGTATTTTAAAAATCTCACATAATCAATCTACCAACCGACTCAGATTTTACGTAGCGCAATCTATATCTAATATTATTTTTAAATGAATTTTATCTTGAAAGAAAATTGACAATTCAAAATGAAAGTCTATAACTTTATTTTTTATTTGTGACATACCTTATTAAAACAAGATTCTGTCTAGTTTAACTAGCACGTGTGACTTGTGCATAACTGTGTGATTTATTTAATTCGTAGTTTTCGCTAACCCGATAACTAATTTCGCATAATGTATATTATGTTAAATAAAATATTATTAAAGTCACGATTTGCTTCGCCACTCTTATTACCGTGTAACATTATCGTATTGAGATTTTTGAGGTTTTTAATCATTAAACATCGTTAGACATTAAAATCTATTTTCAGGAATGAAGAATTGGGGAATGGATATGCATACAATCAATATAGATGTTTACCATCTTCTTTTTATCGAAATACATAATCTGTTAATCTGATTGCAATTGAGAATTCATTTCAAGAAAATTCTATAAATGAGAATAGTTGTTGTTACAAATACATTTAAAATTAATAAGTTATCACGTATAAATGAAAAAATAGTTTGACGATTATCAATTAGGTGGATAGAATGCGCTCAGCAAATTAAGTTGTATTGTGATTGTCTTATAAATCATTAAGGAAAGGAGTTAGTTATGCTTAGCAAAGCAATTACGACCAAATTAAACGAACAAATTAATCTTGAGTTCTATTCATCAAATGTTTATTTGCAAATGAGTGCATGGTGTCATAAAAATGGTTATGAAGGTGCGGCAGCGTTTTTACTTCGTCATGCTGATGAAGAATTAGAACATATGCAAAAACTATTTACTTATGTCAGTGAAACCAGTGGAATGCCTTTGTTAGGTAAAATTGACGCGCCTAAACACAATTACGCTTCATTAAAAGAAGTTTTTGAAACAACACTTGAACATGAAAAACTAGTGACATCTAAAATTAACGAGTTAGTTGAAAGTACTTTTGCAGAAAAGGATTACTCTACTTTTAACTTCTTACAATGGTATGTGGCGGAACAGCATGAAGAAGAAAAATTATTTAACAGTATTGTTGATAAATTCAAACTTCTTGGTGAAAGTGGAACCGCACTTTATTACATCGATCGTGAATTAAAAACTTTATAAGAATAGGAGAAATAAAATGTTATCAAATAGCGTAATTAAACTATTAAATGATCAAATGAATTTAGAGTTTTATTCTTCTAATTTATATTTACAAATGAGTGCATGGTGTGAACAACAAGGTTTCGAGGGGGCCGCAAAATTTTTATCAGATCATGCGGCTGAGGAAATGCAGCACATGCGTAAACTCTTTACTTATTTAAATGAGACTGGTGCATTGGCTATCATCACACAAATTGATGAACCACCTCATCAATTTTCATCATTGAAACAAGTACTTGAATTAACTTATGAACATGAGAAGTTAATTACCTCTAAAATCAATGAATTAGTTGGTAGAACTTTTGAAGAGAAAGACTACTCTGCTTTTAACTTCTTACAATGGTATGTAGCTGAACAACATGAAGAAGAAAAATTATTTAGTGGAATTTTAGATAAATTAAATCTTCTTGGTGAGGATGGTAAAGGTTTATTCTTGGTTGATAAAGATTTAGGTGCATTAGCAACAAACAACTAATCAAACCTGATGATAAGAAGGCTAAGTCATTATTGATTTAGCCTTTTTTATACCAAAAATCTAGCTACTCTTTTCTAAAAGTGCGGTACTTTTTTCAGATATTTTTGACGGATATTGAGGTTGTTGTTTTTTTTCATAATTAAACGTACGATGAAAAAATACGATAAGAAGAACTATTAATACTAGTAAAATTTGAATTAAGCGTTTTTTAGTTAGTTTTTCAGCAGCCATACATCCTCGCCAATGTTTGTACTTTTTAAATTAAAAATTTAGTGATATTATTGAGATAGATCAATTTTACACAATTCTTTTCCAATTTTCTGGAATTTGGGGAATAAATGAAAATTTTAGCGACAGAAACAAAATTAGGACGTCGAGTTCAATCTGGTGGATGCGCAATACATTGTCAAAATTGCAGTATTAGTCAGCTATGTATCCCTTTTACTTTAAATGAGCATGAATTAGATCAATTAGATAATATCATTGAACGTAAAAAACCTATCCAGAAATCTCAGGTGCTTTTTAAAGCGGGTGATGAGCTTACATCGCTCTATGCTATTCGCTCTGGTACGATTAAATCTTACACAATTAGTGAAACCGGTGAAGAACAAATTACTTCTTTTCATTTACCGGGAGATTTAGTCGGTTTTGATGCGATTATGAATATGCAACATCCAAGTTTTGCTCAAGCGCTAGAAACTGCTATGGTGTGTGAAATTCCGTTTGATATTTTGGATGATTTATCCGGTAAAATGCCGAAATTACGGCAACAAATAATGCGTTTAATGAGTAATGAAATTAAAAGTGATCAAGAAATGATTTTATTACTCTCAAAAATGAATGCCGAAGAACGCCTTGCCGCTTTTATTTATAATTTATCGCAACGCTATTCTGCACGCGGTTTTTCCGCACGAGAATTCCGTTTAACGATGACACGTGGCGATATTGGCAATTATCTTGGTCTCACTGTTGAAACAATCAGTCGTTTACTTGGTCGTTTCCAAAAACTAGGTGTTTTATCCGTACAAGGAAAATACATTACGATTAATAATATGGCTGAATTAATCGAGTTATCCGGCATGAATAAAACCAAAATTAAAATGGTTATCTAACCCATCTCTTTCCGGCGCATAGAAATTGCGCCGGATGTCTTTTTAAGTCTCTCACCTTGTCATTTATTCAAGAATGTTCTACCCTATTTAGAGTCAATAAATGGAGGAGGTTGTACATGAAATTCAATAACATACTGGTGGTTTTAAATCCTGAAAATGATAAACAATATGCCCTTGCTAGAGCTGTTCGTTTGGCGCAAGAACAAAAAAGTCAATCTCCAGTAAAAATAACGCTTTTCCTCGCAATTTACGATTTATCTTATGAAATGTCAGCGTTACTTTCTTCAGAGGAACGCTCAGAAATGCATAAAAATGTCATTGAACAACGTAAATTAGCAATTCAACCCTACATTGAAAAATATGCT
Source organism: Aggregatibacter sp. (assembly GCF_057314075.1). Lineage (NCBI taxonomy): Bacteria > Pseudomonadati > Pseudomonadota > Gammaproteobacteria > Pasteurellales > Pasteurellaceae > Aggregatibacter > Aggregatibacter sp. The sequence continues at coordinate 194,185 of NZ_DBHLAR010000004.1, forward strand.
TCTGATGGAATTGAATTTGCTACAACCGTTGTTTGGAACAGCAATGAGGCAGAAGCCATTGCTACTGAAGTAGAAAATCAAGGATATGATTTGGTAGTCAAATATACTAAAGCGGAAGAAAGCCTGGCATCATTAATCGTGACACCGGTTGACTGGCAATTGCTGCGTAAATGTCCGGTACCTATTTTAGTAGTGAAAGATGGCGATTGGAAACACCAACGCCGGGTTTTAGTCGCTGTCAACGTATCTGATGATGAAAATGAAGCGCATAGCTCGTTTAATGATGAATTAGTCTCATTAAGTATGGATTTAGCGGCGTCTTTAGATCGTGGCAATGTTCATCTTGTTACCGCTTATCCACCAACACCAATCAATATGGCCATAGATTTACCGGAGTTTAGTTCTAGTGAATACAATAGCGGTTTACGTGGACAATATTTAATTAATATGAAGTCATTGCGCCAAAAATACGGTATTAATGACGATCATACCCACGTGGTTGAAGGTTTCCCGGAAGATGTGATTCCACAAGTTGCTAAAAAAATAGAAGCTGAACTCGTGATTTTAGGCACCATTGGTAGAACGGGGCTTTCTGCCGCATTTTTAGGGAATACCGCGGAACATGTCATTAGCAAACTAAACTGCAATTTATTAGCTATTAAGCCATCAAAGAAAGAGAATTAATTTAATCTCTTTCAGCTTAATGATTTTTTCTTATTGCAGAAAAATTATGGGTATTCTGATAAAACAAAAACCACCTTTACAGGTGGTTTTTTTAATAAGAAAAGTGCGGTCTAAAATTTAAATATTTTTTCAACCGCACTTTTAAACTTCGACGAAAAAGAAAATTACTTTTTCCGCTCTATCCATTTTCCGTCGACAAAATCCACAATCCATTTCGTGGCTTTGCCATTCTTTTCAGAGGTAACATATTGACGTTTTTCCTTACGGCTAAAGCGAATAATTGCCTCATTCCCCTCCGGATCGACTTGTGGTGCATCGGCTAAGTAGCGCAATTTCTCCGGTAAACGCTCACGATACAACGCCAATTCTGCCACTTTTGGGGCGCGCGTTTCGCGGGATTTCGGGAAATTATGCGCGGACATAAACACACCGCTGGCACCATCGCGTAATACAAAATAAGCATCCGATTTTTCACATTTCAATTCGGGGAAATGAATCGGATCTTCTTTTGGTGGCGCAACTTCACCATTTTTCAAAATTTTACGGGTGTTATCACATTGCGTACAGCCCATGTATTTACCGAAACGGCCTAATTTGAGGTGCATATCGCCACCGCACTTATCACATTCGACAACCGGGCCGTCATAGCCTTTAATCTTAAATTTACCCTCTTCGACTAAATAACCCTCGCAATTTGGATTATTACCGCAAATATGCAATTTACGATGTGGATCGATAATATAACTATCCATCGCCGTACCACATTTTGGACAACGCTTACGGTCCATCAACGCTTTCGTTTCCGACGCCTCATCCAACACATTTAACAATTCCGCTTCCGGAATCAAATTAATAGTGGTTTTACAACGTTCTTTCGGCGATAAAGAATAGCCTGTGCAGCCTAAGAAGACGCCCGTGCTAGCCGTTCTAATAGCCATATTGCGTCCGCAAGTCGGACAAACAATATCTGTTTCGACCAAATTATTCGGGCGCATTCCGCCTTCTAATTCATCTAATTCTGCCTTGGTCAATTGTGTTGAGAAATCTTTGAAGAATTGATTTAATTCGGTTTTCCAATTTTTCTCACCGGACGCGATTTGGTCTAACACATCTTCCATATTGGCAGTGAAATCATAGCTCATCAAATCAGCAAAAGACTGATTTAAGCGATCGGTCACAATTTCGCCCATTTTTTCCGCATAAAAACGGCGATTTTCTGTACGCACATAACCACGTTCCTGAATCGTAGAAATAATGGCAGCATAGGTAGAAGGTCGGCCAATCCCCCGTTTTTCCAGCTCTTTTACTAGTGCAGCTTCAGAAAAACGAGCCGGTGGTTTTGTGAAATACTGTTGAGGTTCCACACTTAACAAATTCAGTATGGTATTTACGGCCACATCAGGCAAGGCCTGATCTTCCGCTGATTTTCCGGATTGTGGCAATACTTTGGTCCAACCATCAAAGCGTAAAATACGCCCTTTGGCCGTTAAGGTGTAATCCCCTGCTCTGACTGTTAAAGTAGTGCTGTCATATTGAGCCGGAGGCATTTGGCAGGCTACAAACTGGCGCCAAATTAAATCATATAAACGCACAGCATCTTTTTCCATCCCCACTAAATCATTCGAACTAACCAGAATATCTGATGGACGAATCGCCTCGTGGGCTTCTTGTGCGTTTTCTTTGCTGGAATAGAAATTTGGCTTGGTCGGTAAATAAGGTGCGCCATAGTGTTTTTCAATATAACTGCGCACCATATTTAACGCATCTTGGCTTAAATTAGTGGAGTCCGTACGCATATAAGTAATGTAGCCTGCTTCATATAAACGTTGTGCCAACATCATGGTTTTCTTCACACCAAAGCCCAAACGGGTACTTGCCGTTTGTTGTAGCGTAGACGTAATGAACGGCGCTCTTGGTCGGGAACTTGTCGGTTTCGTTTCTAAATCAGAAATGACATAATCCGATTTAGTTAAAAAATCCACCGCACTTTGCGCTTGTTCTGCATTTTTCGGCTCAAATTTTTTGCCTTTAAATTGCGTGACATCTAACTGAATTTCATCACCTTTCGGTGTGTTAGTAAGAACGGAAACTTCCCAATATTCTTGCGGCACAAACGCCTTAATCTCACGCTCACGTTCTACAATCAATTTCACGGCGACCGATTGCACACGGCCGGCAGATAACCCACGCGCCACTTTTTTCCAAAGCAACGGTGACACCATAAAACCGACGACACGATCTAAGAAGCGGCGAGTTTGCTGCGCATTCACCCTATCCATGTTCAAATTTTCAGGATGTTCAAAGGCTTGTTTAATGGCGTTTTTGGTAATTTCGTTAAAGACGACACGGCTATAGCGTTCATCCTCACCGCCAATCACCTCACGTAAATGCCATGCAATGGCCTCTCCTTCCCTATCCAAGTCGGTGGCGAGGTAAATATGCTCGGCTTTTTTTGCGAGGGATTTCAGTTCAGCAACGACTTTTTCTTTACCGGGTAAAATCTGATAGTTGGCTTTCCAACTGTGATATGGGTCGATCCCCATGCGTTTAACTAAAGCATCTTGTTCTTTTTGTTGTTTTATCGCTTGCTTTTCTTCTGCACTGAGACCTTTGGTGGAAATAGGTTTAGCTTTCTCTCCTGTCGCGGAACCCACCGTTGGCAAATCACGAATATGGCCCACGCTGGATTTCACTACATAATTGCTTCCTAAATATTTATTAATGGTTTTCGCCTTTGCCGGCGACTCCACAATAACCAAGGATTTTGTCATTATTATTACCTAATATCGATTAACTTGTATAAAATTGCCCGCTATATTGCTAACTATCTTCAAGTAGGTCAACTACTTTTTTCCAAAAGGCATAAGAAATGGATAAACTCAACGCAATTTCAATTTTTTGCAAAGTGATTGAAACTCAAAGTTTTACCAAAGCGGCTAGCCTGCAAAATATCTCCGTTGCCATGGCAAGCAAATTAGTTTCTCAATTAGAAGAACAGCTAAAAACACGCTTGTTACAACGAACTACCCGTAAGATTGTGCCCACAGAAGCCGGCAACCTCTATTATCAACGTTGTCAGCCCATTTTATTGGAATTGGAAGAGGCTGAATCCAGCATCAGCAATCTCTCTACCTCCCTTTATGGCAATTTAACGGTTTCCGTGCCACGCGATTTCGGTTTGCTTTTTATTACGCCCAATTTAGCGAGTTTTGTTAAAACGCATCCCAATTTACATATCGATATTGAGTTTAATGACCGCGTTATTGATCTGGTGAGTGAAGGATTTGATTTGGCCTTACGTATTGGTTATTTGCAAGATAGTTCACTGGTTGCACGAAAAGTCGCAACCTCTTCTATGCATTTTGTCGCTTCGCCGGCATACCTTGCCAAACACGGCACCCCACAAACGCCGGAAGAATTAGAACATCACGACTGCCTTTTATACAAAGCCACAGGAAATCAAATTTATTGGGAATTTAACAAACACAATCAAATTCAGCGTATAAAAATGCGTTCTAAACTGGTGTGTAATAATGGCTTAACCCTTGCTTCATTATGTGTTGACGGTGTTGGCATTATTAACACACCACGCTTCTTTATTGAGGAAGAATTGGCTTTGGGGAAATTGGTTGAGATTTTAGCGGATTACCGACAACAAGAGTTGGATTTACACATTGTGTATCCGCACCGTCGTCATTTGTCCGCCAAAGTCAAAGCCTTCATTGATTTTATTAGTCAGCTGGATTTATGTAAGACAAAACCGTAAAAGTGCGGTCGTTTTTAAGTGTGTTTTAATGTTAATGGCCTTGCAATTAAGCAAGGTTATTTTTTATGTCTAAAACAAAAGGAATATGCGCCGGCAACGGTGCCAGTCTGCCTAACTCTACCCATGCGCAGGGGAAGTGAAAATCAGAGCCCATGGAGCCGGCAAGTTGGTGTTCTTCCGCAAGTTTTACTAACAGCTGATACTGATCGCGACTTTGTCCACAGCCTGAAATTTCCATCGCATCACCGCCCCATGCTTTAAAACTCTCCGTCAGTTTTCGTACCCACTTCATAGTCATGGTATAACGCAACGGGTGGGCAAACACGGCAACCCCACCGGCTTGATGAATAATGTCGATGGTTGTTGGAATATCAACCCATTGCGCTTTGACATACGCCGACTTCCCCTGCCCCAAATAACGTTTAAAGGCTTGACCATCATTAGAGACTTTACCGATTTGCACTAAATGACGGGCATAATGGGCTCGGGTCACTTCTCCGTCGCCGGCTAATTTTTTTGCCTCTGAATAGGCATGTTCCACACCGATTTTTTCTAATTTCGCCCCGATTTCTTGCGCTCGAATCTCGCGTAATTTCGCTTGCTCTGCTAAAAGTGCGGTCATTTTTTCATGTGAAATATCAAACCCTAACCCTACAATATGAATGGAGTGATTTTCCCACAACGTGGAAATTTCCACCCCATTAATGAGCCTCATGCCCAAAGCTTCTGCCTGCTGTCTCGCCTCTGCAACCCCGGCAACGGTGTCATGATCTGTCAATGCCAATACATTCACGCCTTTTTCATGAGCACGCAAAACTACCTCAGACGGTGTCAAAATACCGTCGGAGGCAGTGCTATGGCAATGTAGGTCATATTTGATCATGCTTTTCCTTATTTAATTGCTTGAACTAATTCTTTCACCAATTTTGGGCCATGGTAAATCAAGCCTGAATACACTTGTAAAAGCTCGGCGCCGGCTTGGATTTTTTCTTGCGCATTTTGCACACCATCAATGCCACCGCTACCAATAATTGGGATTTGGCCTTTGAGTTCTTGGTGTAATCGTTTAATGATTTCCGTGCTTTTCTGTTGTAAGGGTTTTCCGCTTAATCCGCCCTGCTGTTCGGCATTTTTTAAATGTGTGACGTTGTCGCGTGAAATCGTTGTATTTGTCGCAATAACGCCATCCATTTTGTGGCGAATTAATGTATCCGCAATTTGCACAAGTTCGGATTCCGTTAAATCCGGTGCAATTTTTACCGCAATCGGCACATATTTTCCGTGCTGTGAAGCCAGTTCTTTTTGACGGGATTTAATGCTTCTCAACAAATCATCGAAATAATCACCATATTGTAACTGACGTAAATCCGGCGTATTAGGCGAAGAAATATTCACGGTGATATAACTGGCATAGTTATAGGCTTTGTTTAAACAAATCAGATAATCATCTTTCCCTTGTTCTAAGGGCGTCAGTTTATTTTTACCGATGTTGATCCCCAACACGCCGTCATAGTGGGCTTTTTTGACATTTTCAATCAGCTGATCGATACCATAATTATTAAAGCCATTACGATTAATGATGCCTTCGGCTTCGACTAAACGAAATTGGCGTGGTTTGGCATTGCCCTCTTGCGCTAATGGCGTCACTGTGCCCACTTCAATAAAACCAAATCCCATGGCACCAAACCCATCAATTGCTTCCGCGTTTTTATCTGCCCCTGCTGCCAAACCAATAGGATTTTTAAATTCAATGCCCATGACGGTTTTCGGCGTGCCTTGTGGGCAATTTAGAAGTTGTTTTAAAAGAAAATGAAATGGTGGGTATGCCGCTAAACCAAGGGTTTTTATCACTAAATTATGGGCATCTTCAGGATCAAGGGAAAAAATTCCTTTACGAATGAAAGAATACATACTCGTTTATCTCTCCGGATAGTTAACTGTGAAAAGAATAGAAAAAGTGCGGTCAAATTTAACCGCACTTTTATATTTACTGTAACGCTTTTTCGATTTTCTCAAACAAATCTCGAGATAAATCTTCTGTCTCACTGATGCGTTCTAGCGCTCGTTTCATCAAGGTTTGGCGTTGTGCATCATAGCGTGCGAAACGAATTAACGGCTCAATTAAACGAGAAGCCACCTGTGGGTTGCTTTTATTCAGTTTAATCAAAATATCTGTTAAAAAACGGTAGCCTGAACCGTCAATCGCATGGAACGCTTTTAGGTTCTGCCCCGCAAAGGCACCAATGAGAGAACGCACGCGGTTCGGGTTATTAAAATTAAAGCTTGGATGATCCATCAACTGCATCACGTTTTGTAATACATTTTCTTCCGGACGCGTCGCTTGTAAAGCAAACCATTTGTCCATGACTAAACCGTCATGCTGCCATTTTTGTTCAAAATCAGCCAATAAACTGTCACGACAAGCCAATTTAGCTTGGGTTGCAGAAGTTAAAGCTGCAAGCGTATCGGTCATATTATTGGAATACGTATAATGCTTATTCACCAAGTTATTGCCAATATTACTGTATGCCAAGTAACTTAAGCACACATTGCGCAGTTTGCGTAAGGCAATGTCTTGACGATTAATTTGATATTCATCCAAACGAATTTGATTGTAAGTTTTCAGTAATAATTCTTTTAAATTATCGGCAATCGTTTGTGCCATAAATTCCCGTACTGCACTGATCGCATCCGGATCAATGGTTTTAAATAGTTCGGCAAATTCTATCGCTTTCGGTAAGGTGAGAATTAAACTGGTTAACTCGATATCTTTTTGATAATTATCTAGGACTTGATAAAGCACTGCCGCCGTTTCCGCAGATAAATCGAGCGGTTGCCCTTGCTGATAGTTGGTAACGTTACGTCGTAACTCAGCAGCAAGTAACATCTGTGCAGCATCCCAACGAATAAAGCCATTTTCAGCAAATTTTAATAAAGTAATCAGTTGTGAAGTGGAATAATCGTAATCTAATTTCACCGGCGCTGAGAAATCACACAATAATGCCGGAACAGGCTTAGTATAAATATTGTGGAACTCAAAGATTTGGTCTTTTTGAATAATGTTCAAGACATTATCCACAACGCCATCGGCATCATAGAGCGTTTGTACTGCACCTTTTTCATCATATAACGCAATTTTTAACGGAATGTGTAAATTCACTTTTTCCATTTGATCGGCTGTCGGTGGCGTTAATTGAGAAACCTGTAATTGATAAACATGATTTTTTTCATCATAACGATCACTGATGGTTAACTCCGGCGTGCCGGATTGACTGTACCAACGGCGGAACTGGGTTAAATCCAAATCATTGGCACGTTCCATAGCTGACACAAAATCTTCGCAAGTTGCTGCTTTACCATCATTTTCCGCAATATATAACTTCATGCCCTTTTGGAAGCCCTCTTCGCCCAATAAGGTATGCAACATACGAATCACTTCCGCACCTTTTTCATACACGGTAACCGTATAGAAGTTATTCATTTCAATCACTTTTTCCGGGCGAATCGGGTGCGCCATCGGACCGGCGTCTTCAGCAAACTGTACGGTACGCAAAAACTTCACGTTATTAATGCGATTTACCGGGCGAGAACCGGTGTCAGAGGAAAACTCCTGATCACGGAAGACCGTTAGGCCTTCTTTTAGACTCAATTGAAACCAATCACGGCAAGTGACTCGGTTCCCCGTCCAGTTATGGAAATATTCGTGCGCAATCACGCTTTCAATGGCTAAATAGTCATCATCTGTTGCCGTTTGTGGATTTGCCAACACATATTTGTCGTTAAAAATATTGAGCCCTTTATTTTCCATGGCCCCCATATTGAAGAAGTCCACCGCAACAATCATGTAAATGTCGAGGTCATATTCCAAATCAAAACGTTCTTCATCCCATTTCATGGCACGTTTTAAACTTTGCATTGCCCAATCTGCGCGATCTAAATTGCCACGATTAACATACAATTCTAAAGCGACTTCACGGCCACTTTTGGTGATGAATTGATCTTTCAGTACATCAAAATTGCCTGCCACTAACGCAAACAAATAACTTGGTTTCGGGAATGGGTCATTCCATTCAACCCAATGGCGACCATCCTCTAAATCGCCGCTGTTAATGCGATTGCCGTTAGAAAGTAAAAATGGGTATTTCGTTTTATCCGCCGTGATTTTCGTGGTGTAACGCGCTAATACATCCGGGCGATCTAGCATGTAGGTAATTTGACGAAAGCCCTCGGCTTCGCATTGTGTACAAAAAGCTTCACCGGATTGATACAAACCTTGCAATGAGGTGTTGGCGGCTGGGCTTAAAATAGTGGTAATTTCCAGCTCAAATTGGTCTGCCTCTACTCGCGCCAAATCCAACGTTAAACTTTCGCTATCCTGCTGATATTGAGAGAACGGTTTGCCATTTAATTTAATGGAAGAAAATTGAAAATCATGCCCGTCTAACCGTAATGTCGTACTTTCTTTGTTAAGACGTTGATATTGACTGGTTGCTACAACAACAGTTTTTTCAGGTTCCAATTGGAAATCAAGATAAATGTCGGTAACAGTGAAATCGGGAGTTTGATAATCTTTTCTATATTTGGCTTTAGCGTACATAAAACAACCTAATTCTAAGGGCTAAAAAGTGCCGTTAAGGATATGATTTTTAGCCTTAAGTTGCAAATGGATTTTCTTTGGCAAACTTATCGCAAACGTTTGCGTATTATGCTATTCTAGCGCCGTTTTTTATCTCCAAGAATGAGGCAAAAATGTCTTTAACATCTCCTAAAATTGCCATTGTAATGGGATCCAAAAGTGATTGGGCAACCATGCAAGAAGCTACGCAAATCCTCGATCAATTACATGTTCCTTATCACGTCGAAATTGTTTCAGCACATCGCACGCCTGACAAACTCTTCCAGTTTGCCGAAAACGCACAACAAAACGGTTATGAAGTAATTATTGCCGGCGCCGGCGGTGCAGCCCATTTGCCTGGCATGATTGCAGCCAAAACCATCGTCCCCGTGCTTGGTGTACCGGTGAAAAGCTCAATTTTAAGTGGTGTCGATAGCCTCTATTCTATCGTGCAAATGCCCAAAGGGATTCCTGTCGGCACCTTAGCCATCGGGCCTGCCGGTGCGGCAAACGCAGGCTTATTAGCCGCACAAATTTTGGCAATGAATAATGCCGAATTAGCCCAACGCTTGCATCAGTTCAGACAGGCACAAACACAAAGTGTATTGGACAATCCGGATCCTCGAATTTAGAAACAGCTAAAATATCCACCGCACTTTAAACAGACAAATATAAAAAAGTGCGGTCGTTTTTTTCCGTGTTTTTTTAATGAATCACTGAAGGTAGCGCAAGCCTGAACGTTTGTGCATCCCTAAAAATCAATGAGAAAACTATGCAAAAATCAGCACTCTATCCAACTATTTATGTTCTTGGCAATGGACAGCTCGGCAGAATGTTACGCTATGCCGGTGCGCCTTTAGATATTCACGTTCAACCGTTGCCTTTCGATGCGCCGGTGTTTGACTTGTCGCCGAATGACATTATTACGGCAGAAATCGAACGCTGGGAAAAAACACCACTAACCACGCTCCTCGGCAATCACGCCAATTTCGTCAATCAAAAAGTCTTCGCTCAATTAGCTGATCGCTTAAGCCAAAAATCCTTATTAGATAAATTACATCTCCCGACCTCGCCTTGGTGTCTATTGAAAGAACCATCACAATGGGACGAAGTATTTCAAGATATCGGTGAAAAAGTCGTTGTTAAACGCCGTATGGGCGGTTATGACGGCCGTGGGCAGTGGATTGTGTCTGATGAAAACAAAGCACAAATCACTGAAGACCTGTTTGGAGAAACCATTGCGGAAAAATTTATTCCCTTTGATTACGAAGTGTCTCTCGTGGGCGCCCGTTTCCGTAACGGTGACACTCGTTTTTATCCGGTCACTCACAATTTACAACAAAATGGTATATTACGTTACAGTGTCATGGACGTCACTTTCCCACAACAATCCACACAGCAACAACAAGCTGAAATGATGTTAGGCAAAATCATGAATGAACTGAATTATGTGGGCGTGATGGCGATGGAATGTTTTGTGGTGGGCGATCAGCTTTTAATTAATGAGCTCGCACCACGCGTACACAACAGCGGACACTGGACACAACTTGGCTGTGCTGTGAGTCAATTTGAATTGCATTTACGCGCATTGTTGGATTTACCTACACCGGAATTAAAAGTATCCGCACCAAGCGTGATGGTCAATTTGATTGGTACTGAGCACAACCCACAGTGGTTAAACACCGCCTTTGCACAATTACACTGGTATGGCAAAGAAGTTCGCCCGGGGCGCAAAGTAGGACACATTAACCTTTCGCATCCGGATAAAAAGGTCATTATCGTGCAATTAGACAAACTCGCCACGGAGTTGCCGGAAGACTATCAATCCGGTTTGCTATGGGCAAAAAATAAGTTGATATAGTTAACATTTTCGCAACATATTGCTTGTCAAAAAGAAGCCCGAGCAGTATAACTAAAGAGATTTTTCACCCACCATCCGAGGATAATACTATGTTTGAAAAGATTACTGCCGCACCGGCGGATCCCATTTTAGGTTTAGGCGAAGCATTTAAATCCGAAACCCGTAGTAACAAGATTAATTTAGGCATCGGCGTATATAAAGACGCCAAAGGCAATACCCCGATTGTTAAGGCGGTAAAAGAAGCGGAAAGACGTTTATTAGAACAAGAAAATACCAAAAACTATTTACCGATTGACGGTGTTGCCGATTTTAACGCTCGTACCAAAGAATTATTGTTCGGTGCAAATTCCGATATCGTGAAAAACAACCGTGCCAGAACCGCACAAAGTTTAGGTGGCACCGGCGCGCTACGCATTGCCGCAGAGTTCATTAAACGCCAAACGAACAGCCAAAATGTATGGATCAGCACGCCAACCTGGCCAAACCACAATGCAATTTTCAAAGCGGTGGGCATCAACATTCGCGAATATCGTTACTACGATGCCGAACGCAAAGCCTTAGATTGGGACAACCTCATTGCGGATTTAAGCCAAGCCGGTGAAGGCGATGTGGTTTTACTTCACGGTTGCTGCCACAACCCTACCGGTATCGACCCAACCCCGGAGCAATGGGACAAACTGGCTGAAATGTCTGCACAAAAAGGCTGGTTGCCATTATTCGACTTCGCTTACCAAGGCTTTGCTCATGGCTTAGAAGAAGATGCTTACGGTTTACGCGCTTTTGCCAAAAACCACAAAGAACTTTTAGTGGCAAGCTCCTTCTCTAAAAACTTCGGTTTATATAACGAGCGCGTTGGTGCATTCACTGTCGTGGCAGAAAATTCGGATATTGCTGCAACAGCATTAACTCAAGTGAAAGTCATTATCCGTACCCTCTACTCCAACCCGTCTTCTCACGGGGCAAATACCGTTGCATTGGTATTAAATGATGCAAAATTACGCCAAGACTGGGAAAACGAGCTCACCGAAATGCGCGACCGCATTAAAAAAATGCGTCACCGTTTTGTTGAGTTGCTTAAAGAATACGGTGCACAACAAGACTTTAGCTTCATCATCAACCAAAACGGGATGTTCTCTTTCAGTGGCTTGACCGCAGAACAAGTTGACCGCTTGAAAGAAGAATTTGCCATTTATGCCGTGCGCTCAGGCCGTATCAACGTTGCCGGCATTACCGAAGACAACATTCGCTACCTCTGCGAAAGCATTGTCAAAGTGTTGTAGTTTTTAACCGCACTTCAAAAGAAAACGGCATCGAAATAGATGCCGTTTTTGTTTTCTGAAAAACAGTCTCAAAACTGACCGCACTTTTATCACTCAAAAACAAAAGTGCGGTTATTTTTCCTCACGTTTTGACTTACTCCCTCAATTTCATTATATAAAATAAATTATAAATATATATAATTTCATATATAATGAACCGCATTAAAACTAACCGCGCTTTTCTCATGAATAAAAACACATTGATTTTTATCTTACTCATTTTGTTACTTTTTGTGCTTGCCTTGTTTTCTTACTACTACTATCATGCAGGTTATCCGGAGGAAGGACGCGTTTATTTCTCAAATTTGAAATACAGCTTCTAACCCCCTTCTTAATGAGGTTTTATTAATAACAAAGCCCTGTTTAACAGGGCTTTATTTTTGACTTAAATTGGCAAAAATACCATTAGAAAGCACCGCACTTTGTATTTTGCGGTGTATTTTTTCGGTGTTTTTCAATTCATTTATGCAAAAATTGAGGCTTCGTATATAATGAGCCGCTTTCCAGATAACTGAATAGAAACAATGAATACAGCAAGCCAAACAGAAAAGAAACAAAGTTACAATTTCAATAAGTTACAAAAACGCCTACGCCGTAATGTGGGCAACGCCATTGCCGATTTCAATATGATTGAAGAAGGCGACAAAGTAATGGTATGCCTTTCCGGTGGGAAAGACAGCTATACCTTACTGGATATTTTGCTCAATTTACAACAAAATGCTCCGGTCAATTTCGATATTGTGGCAGTGAATCTAGACCAGAAACAACCGGGCTTTCCGGAGCATATTTTGCCTGAATATTTACAATCTATTGGTGTGGATTACAAAATTGTAGAAGAAAACACGTATGGTATTGTGAAAGAGAAAATCCCGGAAGGAAAAACCACTTGTTCTCTTTGTTCCCGTTTACGTCGCGGGATTTTATACCGTACAGCGACCGAACTTGGCGCAACCAAAATTGCGTTAGGGCATCATCGCGATGATATGTTGGCGACGTTGTTTCTGAACATGTTCTACGGTGGAAAATTAAAATCCATGCCGCCAAAATTGATTTCTGACGATGGCAAACAAATTGTGATTCGTCCGCTTGCCTATTGCAAAGAAAAAGATATTGAGAAATACGCCGTTGCGAAACAATTCCCAATCATTCCTTGTAACCTGTGCGGTTCACAGCCGAATTTGCAACGACAAGTGGTGAAAGACATCTTGAACACTTGGGATCGCCAATATCCGGGACGTTTGGAAACCATGTTTAGCGCCATGCAAAACATTACCCTTTCTCATTTATGCGATCCGAAACTTTTCGACTTTAAAGGCATTAAACACGGTCAAGCGCTTGAAGGCATCGAGGGCGATACTGCATTTGATGAGCAAAATATCACACCAATGCAATTTGACGATGAAGATCAGACTGATTTCAGTGAACAAGAGATGATTGCATTTAAGGAAGTGAAGTAAAAAACGTGGCTAAAAACCACCGCACTTTTAGTGCGAGGTACCTAATAAAAGGCTATTGAAGACAAATAAAAAGGTGCATTTATACGCACCTTTTTATTTTATCTTCTACATAGCTTAAATACGTCTCGCCTGCCAATAGGCTTTGCGCCAATAATCGCTATTCATGGAAGAATAAACGACACCACCTTTGGTTGAGGCATGGAGAAATTTATCCTCTTTCACATAAATTCCCACATGGTAGCCATTTGGTCCTAAGCCTGTTTTAAAGAAGACTAAATCCCCGGTTTGAATATCTGATTTTTCGATATATTGTCCGTATTTAGCTTGATCTTTGGTTTGGCGTGGTAATTTTATACCAAAGCGATCAAAAAACGTGGTTTGCACAAAACCGGAACAATCCACCCCATTACGACCAAGCCCACCAAGCACATAAGGCGTTCCCGCCCATTCATGTTGTTGTTCGCTTAATAAAGCAATCGCCATAATGGGATCGTTAATTTGTCCTTTGTAATTAATGCGCGAGGATTTGTATCCGCCGGAACAGGCAGCTAACGCCAACACACAACCACAAAGCAATAAAAATTTTAAAACACGCATTGATAGAACATCTCAAACTAAAAAGCTATCAACAAGGGCATTATTGATAGCTTATTTTTATACTTATTAGGCTTTCGGTTTGACTTTCTCTACCCGATTACGCAATTTTTGTCCCGGTTTAAACACCACTACACGGCGAGCAGAAACCGGCACGCTTTCACCGGTTTTCGGATTACGCCCCGGACGAGAGGATTTATCGCGTAACTCAAAATTACCAAACCCGGATAATTTCACATCATTCCCTGTTTCTAACGCAATTCGGATTTCTTCAAAGAAACTTTCGACTAAATCCTTGGCTTCACGTTTACTGAGATGGAATTTCTCAATAAGATTCTCGGCGAGTTCTACTTTAGTTAATGTCATAGTTTAATCTCTCAAGTAAGCATTAAAACGTTGTTTTAACTCAGATAATACCGCTGAAATTACTGCGTTAATTTCATCTTCTTCAAGGGTTTTTTCATTGTCTTGAATCACGAGGCTTATCGCTAAGCTCTTATGACCTTCTGCGACGCCACTACCTTGGTAAACGTCAAATAAATTCACTTGCGTTAATTTATCACCGCCTGCAACACGACAAGCGTATAATACATCGTCTGCTGCAACACTATCCGCAACCACAAGGGCTAAGTCACGGCGGTTCGCCGGGAAACGGGAAATTTCTTTTGCTTTCACAATATCACGACGAGAAATATGCGCAATGGAAATTTCACATACAAATGCCTTGCCGTTGATACCGATTTTTTGTGCGATCATCGGATGAAGTTGACCGATAAAACCGATTTCTTCTTCGTCTAACATAATCGCAGCAGATTGCCCCGGATGTAACGCTGTGTATGATTTTGCTACAAATTTTGCTCGATTTCCAGCAGAACTTAATGAAAGTAAGTTTTCAATATAACCTTTTAAATCATAGAAATCGGCAGGCGCAGCTTTTTCGCTCCAGTGTTCATTTGCTTTCGAACCGGTCATCACAGCCGCAAAAACTTGCTCTTGGCGTACGCCAAATTCGGCTTTTTCATCCGGCATAAAACGTAAACCAAATTCAAACAAACGCACACGATTTTGTTGACGATTTTGGTTATAACTTACCGCCCCTAGTAATCCGGTTAATAGTGAAACGCGCATCGCGGACATTTCAACAGAAATTGGGTTAGGTAGAATAAACGGTTTAATTTCCGGATGTAGTAAACTTTGAATTTTCGGATCAACAAAGCTATAAGTAATGGCTTCATAAAAATCACAACTTACTAATGCCGCTTTGATATGGGATAATTCAATATCCGCTTCGCTATGTTCACGCATACGCAAATGCGCTAACGGTGCATTATTTGGAATACTGTTATAGCCATAAATACGCGCGACTTCTTCAATTAAATCTTCTTCGATTTCAATATCAAAACGCCAAGATGGCGCAACGGCCGTCCAACTGTTGTTAGCGTAAGAAACCTGTAAACCAAGGCGTTGTAAGATATCGGTTACCGTTTCTGTTTCAATATGATGACCAAGCAACGCATCTAATTTGTGACGTTGTAATGTAACTTGTTGACGTTTTGGTAAATGGGCTTCATGAGTGACCTCACAAATTTCACCGGGTTCACCACCGCAAATCTCTAATAAAAGTGCGGTCGCTCTTTCCATTGCTTTACGTGGCAATTCGAAATCCACACCACGCTCAAAACGATGAGAAGAATCTGTATGCAAACCATATTGACGCGCGCGACCGGTAATCGCTAACGGCGCAAAAAATGCTGCTTCTAAAATCACATCTTTTGTGTTTTCTACATTCACACCACTGGCTTCACCACCAAAAATACCGGCCATCGCCAATGCACCATTTTGGTCGGCAATCACCAAAGTATTCGGTTGAAGTTTCGCTATTGTGCCATCTAACAATACAAGCTCTTCATTTTCTTTCGCCATGCGAACTTGTACCGGCTGTGCCACTTTTGCCATATCAAAAGCATGCATTGGTTGGCCGAGTTCAAGCAAAATATAGTTCGTGACATCCACAATTGGATCGATAGAACGAATATCGCAACGACGCAATTTTTCTTGTAACCACATCGGTGATTGCGCTTTAACGTTGACATTCTTAATCACGCGTAATAAATAACGCGGACAGGCTTCGGCAGCTTGAACATCAATTTGCACTTTATCGCTAATGGTCGGTTTAACCACATCAAAGTGCGGTGGATTTTCGTTAAGTTTATTCACCACAGCCAATTCACGTGCCACGCCGGCGATACTCAGACAGTCCGCACGGTTTGGCGTTAAGCTGATTTCAATAGCGCTGTCGTCTAATATTAAATAATCACGTAAATTAGTACCGATAGGCGCATCTTGTGGCAATTCGATAATGCCATTTGCATCAGATTCAATACCTAATTCGCTGAATGAGCAAAGCATCCCTTCTGAAGGTTGTCCGCGTAATTTGGTTTTCTTGATTTTGAAATCACCCGGTAATTCAGCGCCTTCTACTGCACAAGCGACTTTCAATCCTTGACGACAATTCGGTGCACCACACACGATGTCTAACAAACGCTCGCCGCCCACATTCACTTTGGTCACGCGTAATTTATCAGCGTCAGGATGTTGTGCACATTCCACAACTTCGCCCACCACAACCCCGATGAAATCGCCAGCCACTTTTTCTACACCATCAACTTCCAAACCTAACATGGTAATTTGTTCACAAAGTTGTTCCGTAGAAATCGCCGGATTAACCCATTCGCGTACCCATTGTTCACTAAATTTCATACTTATCTCTCACTCAAAATTATTTAAACTGTTTCAAAAAGCGCAAATCATTCTCGAAGAATGAACGTAAATCTGTGACGTTGTAGCGTAACATAGTTAAACGCTCTACCCCCATACCCACTGCGAAACCTGAGTATTCGTTCGGGTCAATGCCAACATTACGTAACACGTTAGGATGCACCATACCGCAGCCCAACACTTCTAACCATTTACCGTTTTTCCCCATGACATCCACTTCGGCAGAAGGCTCGGTGAATGGGAAGTAAGACGGACGGAAACGCACTTGTAAATCTTCCTCAAAGAACGCACGCAAGAAATCGTGCAATAAGCCTTTTAATTCGGTGAAATTCGCATGTTTATCCACATACAACAATTCGATTTGATGGAACATCGGTGTGTGGGTTTGGTCGTAATCGTTACGATACACGCGTCCCGGCGCCATAATGCGAATTGGCGGTTGCTGTTTTTGCATGGTGCGAATTTGCACGCCGGAAGTTTGCGTTCTTAACAATAATTCAGGATTAAACCAGAAGGTGTCGTGATCGGCACGCGCAGGGTGATGTTTAGGAATATTTAAGGCATCAAAATTATAATAATCGCTTTCGATTTCAGGGCCGGATTCCACAGAAAAACCCAGTTCAGAGAAGAATTTGGTCACGCGCTCAATGGTAATAGAAACCGGATGTAAACAGCCCATTTCCACTTTGCGTCCCGGTAAACTCACATCAATACGTTCATTTTCTAATTGTGCATTTAACAGGGCTTGTTCCCATTCTGCTTTTTTCGCATTTAAGAAATCTAATGCGGCTTGTTTGGCTTCGTTAATTTTCGCGCCCATTGCCGGACGTTCTTCCGCCGCCACGTTGCGCAATTCTTGCATTAATTGGGTAAAATGACCTTTCTTACCAAAATATTCCACGCGAATTTCATCAAGCGCTGCAAGGCTTTTATCTTCAATGTTGTCTATGGCATTTCTTGCTTTATCCACAAGATCTTTAAGATGCTGCATAAATATCCTCTGTGATGATTAATTTATCTAAAATTCTGTCAATAATAATACTAACTGTTTAGAAAATCACGCAATTTATCCATTGCCGCAGAAATTATTCTGTCATAAAACGAAGATTTATCGAGAAAAATGACCGCACTTCATTCGTCCATTTGCCTTTCTCATGAAACTTTTCAACCATTTTCTTTTGGCAAAAAAATAGAGGCTTAAAAAGCCTCTATTGATTAAAAATACATTTTATTATTAAGGTAACTGTTGCAACGCTTCAATCCGTTTTTCCAACGGCGGGTGACTTAAGAATAATTCTTTTAAGCCGCCACCACGTTTACCGTTAATGGCAAATGCCGCCAAGGTGGAACCTTCCAGCTCTTCCGGCTCATGCAAGTTTTGTAAGCGTTTTAGCGCATCAATCATTTTTTGCTTACCCACTAAATTCGCCGAACCAGCATCAGCTCTGAATTCGCGTTGGCGAGAGAACCACATGGCGATCATGCTTGCCAAGAAACCGAAGACCACTTCCAACACCATCGAAACTAAGAAATAGATCCCGGAATTGCTTGAGCTTTCACTGCCCTGATTACGAGAATTCGCCACCACATTTGCAATGAGGCGTGATAAGAAAATCACGAAGGTATTGAGAACGCCTTGTAGTAACGCCATGGTCACCATATCGCCGTTTTTAATGTGGCTAACTTCGTGCGCTAAGACCGCTTCGGCTTCGCCACGGGTCATTTTATTTAACAATCCGGTACTCACCGCCACTAACGAATTGTTTTTGCTTGCACCGGTGGCAAACGCGTTTACATCAGCAGAATGATAAATTGCTACTTCCGGGCGCGGCAAACCGGCACGATCCGCTTGTGAATATACCGTATCCAATAACCAACGTTCTGTTTCGTTGCGCGGTTGTTGAATCACTTCGGCACCCACAGAACGAATTGCCATGGTTTTGGACATAAATAACGAAATAATCGAACCCGCAAAACCAAATAGTGCAGCAAACAGCATTAAACCGCTCGCATCGCGAGATTGAATGCCGGTTAACGATAAAATAATGTTAAAAACTAACAATACAGCCATGTTGGTCGCGAGGAAAAGTAAAATGCGCATCATCGATGAAAAACTCCTAAATAAAACAGTAATAAAAACACGCTTGGCTATAATGGCGGCAAAAAGAGAAAAATCAAGTATGCCAATGAATTCAATGAGAAAAAATGTTGTTTTATTAAAAAAGAGAAAAGTGCGGTGGGTTTTAACCGTGTTTTTGAAAAGAAAAAGGGAGTTGGTCGATAAGCCGGGTTCTGTCGTGGACAATCATTCATCTAGGCGCATATTTACACATACGCTCAAGCAACCTACCCGAATCCTGAACGGGCCATTCATTGGATTCCTATTTGGTCTTGCTACGAGTGGAGTTTACCCTGCTGCCAACCGTTACCGGCGGCACGGTGCGCTCTTACCGCACCCTTTCACCCTTACCTGATCCCTTACGGGCCATCGGCGGTTTGCTCTCTGCTGCACTTGTCGTAGGCTCTCGCCTCCCGGACGTTATCCGGCACTCTGCCCTGTGTAGCCCGGACTTTCCTCCCGCCTACTTGTCCCCTAGGTTACGCTTGCGCGAATTTGAGGGCTTCAATAGACCGGCGATTGCCTGACCAACTCAGGCGCGCAGTATAGCGTAAATTCAAGGTAAAATATAGTGTTACGTAAAAAGTTGGGCTAGAATGAACGCCATAAAAAAACAGGCCTAAAAAACACCGCACTTTTGTGCCAATAAGGAAACTTCCATGGATTATTTACAAATTGCTCGGGAAACGCTGGGCGTTGAAGAAAAAGCCCTCGGGCAACTCAGCGAAAAGTTAGACGACACCTTCACGGAGGTTGTTGATTTAATTTTAAATTGCAAAGGACGCTTAGTGATCGGCGGTATCGGTAAATCCGGCTTGGTGGGCAAAAAAATGGTCGCCACCTTTGCTTCCACCGGCACACCGAGTTTTTTCCTACACCCCACAGAAGCCTTTCACGGTGATTTAGGCATGCTGAAACCTATTGATGTGGTGATGCTCATTTCCTATAGTGGCGAAACTGATGATGTCAACAAACTCATTCCAAGCTTAAAAAACTTCGGCAATAAAATCATTGCGCTCACTTCCAATAAAAATTCTACGTTAGCACGTCATGCGGATTATGTGTTGGACATTCGCGTAGAACGGGAAGTCTGCCCGAATAACCTTGCACCGACCACTTCCGTGGTTGTGACTATGGCATTGGGCGATGCGTTGGCTGTTTGTTTAATGCGCGCGCGCGATTTCCAACCGGAAGATTTTGCGAAACTCCATCCGGGCGGCAGCTTAGGTCGCCGTTTGTTATGCCGCGTGAAAGATCAAATGCAAACCCGTTTACCGATTGCCGCCTTAACGACCTCCTTCACCGATTGCTTAACCATTATGAATGAAGGTCGTATGGGCGTAGCGTTAGTCATGGAACAACAGCAACTACGAGGCATCATCACTGATGGCGATATTCGTCGTGCATTAACGGCCAACGGTGCTAACACGCTGAGCAAAACCGCACAGGAATTGATGACCTCTCATCCGAAAACCATTCATCAAGATACCTATTTATCTGAAGCGGAAAATTACATGAAAGCACATAAAATTCACTCTTTAGTTGTGGTGGATGATGCACAAAATGTGGTCGGTTTAGTGGAGTTCTCAAGCTAATGACAACAGAATTACAAGAAAAATTAAAACGGGTGAAATTCGTTATCACCGATGTGGACGGCGTATTAACGGACGGTTTACTGCACTACGATGCTAACGGCGAAGCGCTCAAAAGTTTTCATGTGCGCGATGGTTTAGGCATTCGGATGTTGATGGAAGCCGGCATTCAGGTCGCTGTGTTATCCGGTCGTGATTCGGCAATTTTGCGCAAGCGCATTGCCGATTTAGGCATTAAACTCGCCTTTTTAGGCAAGTTGGAAAAAGAAAGCGCCTGTTTTGAATTATGCCGCCAAGCCGGTGTTGCGCCGGAGCAAACGGCTTATATTGGCGATGACAGCGTTGACCTCCCCGCTTTCGCTGTTTGTGGACTTTCCTTCGCGGTTGCCGATGCGCCGGAATATGTCAAAAACTGCGCTGATTACACCCTAGGCTTAGGCGGTGGCAAAGGCGCCTTCCGTGAAATGTCCGATATGATTCTCAACGCCCAAGGCAAGGCGGAAATTTACAATTCAGCGCAAGGATTTTTGAAGACGGCGAAAAAGATGGCGCAGTGAGAAATATCTGTTTGAAAAGAAATATTTTTTATGAAAATAGAAAAAACTAAACGAGATTGCCTTCCTCTCGCAATAACTATTACATACTTAGCTATATCGCTTATCTTGCTAGTGTGGTTAGGATTAACATACCAGTTATACCTAATTTTACTTATGGTAGGTATTGCCTTATGGACTGCCTACAAAAGAAAAGCTGATTTAAAAGATGAATCAACTCTATATATTATTGCGTTATTATTTTCTAGCGGTTTAATAACAATAACTAATCTTAGTTTTGAAGAAATAAAAATATGGTCAGAAAATTTAACATTTGATGATTATTTTTTTATAAAACTCATTTCTAATTTAGCGGGTTGGTCATTTTTACCTTTGAGTGCTGCGAAGTTAGCTACTCGGCGCGACATAGAATAAATTGAATATTCAAAAATTCAAAGAAAGTACCTAAAAAAGCAAACTCATCTGACGGACGCATGCAATGCGTCCCTACCTTTTTTCTTAGCAACTCCCATAATCCTTTAACAAAATGTTGATTTATTCTTGACTTTCATTTCTTGCACTAGTTTAATAGTGCAACTTTATTTTATGTTTTAAGGAAATGAGAATGTCTTCCGCTTTTATTCAAACTTTTATGCAAAACGTACCTTATCACAGCGATCCTACCGCCATTTTCGCCACCTTATGTGAAAGCCAACCGAACACCCTACTGTTAGAATCTGCCGAAATTTCCAACAAAAACAGTCTGAAAAGTTTATTACTCGTTAACGCGGCCATGAAAATTTCCTGTTTGGGACAAACCGTCACTTTTCATGCATTGACCGACAACGGTGCCAATGTGTTACCGTTAATTGCGCAAAAGCTTTCGGCACAGGTAAACGTAACATCCCAAACAAGCACCGAACTGCAAGTAGCATTCAAACCCACCGACAATAATGCGGACGAAGACAGCAAATTATTGGCACACGGCATTTTTGATGGGTTGCGTTGTTTCACCGAACTTTATCAGGCAAGCTCGTTGCCGGTTTTTTTAGGCGGGTTATTCGCCTATGATTTGGTGGCAAATTTTATTCCGATGGAAAATATCACTTTGCAAGATGATGGCATTACCTGCCCGGATTATTGCTTTTATTTAGCGGAACAATTACTGGTGATCGACCATCAATTGCAACAAGCGGAATTACAAACCTTTTGTTTTGCACAAAATACGTTGGCGATACTGCAGCAGAACGCCCAAGACATTGCCAAAAAACTCTTGGAAATTCGACCGCACTTGAGCCTCAAACCGGCTTCTACCGAGGTTGCCATTAATTTAGATGATGATAAATTCAAGAAAATTATTGAACGCCTGAAGCAACATATTTATTGCGGCGACGTGTTCCAAATTGTGCCGTCCCGTCGTTTCTCTCTGGAATGCCCGAACACGTTGGCGACTTATCGTCAGTTAAAACAAAACAACCCAAGCCCGTATATGTTTTTTATTCAGGACGAAGATTTCACTCTATTCGGTGCTTCACCGGAAAGTGCCTTGAAATATTCGCAAACTACCCGTCAGTTGGAGATCTACCCGATTGCCGGTTCGCGTCCGCGCGGTTTTGATACTGACGGCAATATCGATCCCGAATTAGATTCCCGTTTAGAACTGGAATTGCGTTTAGATCATAAAGAACAAGCGGAACATTTGATGTTGGTGGATTTAGCCCGTAACGATATCGCCCGCGTGTGCGAAAGTAAAACCCGCCATGTGAAAGATTTAATGCAGGTGGATCGCTATTCGCACATTATGCATCTCGTCTCTCGCGTTGTAGGTAAACTTCGCCCTGAACTGGATGCGTTACACGCTTATCAAGCCTGTATGAACATGGGCACGCTAACCGGTGCACCGAAAATTAAAGCCATGCAGTTAATTTATCAATTTGAACAACAAAAACGCCACAGTTACGGCGGCGCCGTAGGCTATCTGCAATCTGACGGTAATTTTGATACCTGTATCGTGATTCGCTCTGCCTTCGTGCAAAACGGCATTGCCTATGTGCAAGCCGGTTGCGGTACGGTGTTGGATTCCGACCTGCAAATGGAAGCCGATGAAACCCGTCACAAAGCCCGTGCGGTCATCAACGCCATCGTACAAACCAATAAGAAAGCGAATCAATAGGAGTAACATCATGGCAACCATTTTATTTTTAGATAACTTTGATTCCTTTACTTACAATTTGGTGGATCAATTTCGCGGATTAGGGTATCAGGTCAATATTTACCGTAATGATTGCGATTTAGCGCTATTGGAAAAAACCGCTCTGGCACAACCGGATACCATTCTCGCCCTCTCTCCCGGGCCGGGCACGCCGAATGAAGCAGGAAACATGATTCCGTTGATTAAACGCTTAATCGGCAAAGTACCGATGTTGGGCATTTGTTTGGGGCATCAAGCGTTAATCGAAGCCTTCGGCGGCAAAGTCGTTCACGCAGGTGAAATTTTACACGGTAAAGTGTCCCGCATTGAACACGACAATGAAGCCATGTTCAAAGGTTTGACCAACCCGATGCCGGTCGCGCGTTATCATTCTCTCATGGGAATTAATTTGCCCGATGAATTGATTCCGAATGCTTCTTATAATGGTATTAATATGGCAATTCGCCACCGCACTTTACCCATTTGTAGCTTCCAATTCCACCCCGAGTCTATTTTAACGGTGCAAGGGGCACAGTTATTGGCGCAATCGGTGGAATGGTTGTTGAAACGGAATTAATTTACCACTTCCCCTCTTTAGCAAAGAGGGGTTAGGGGAGATTTGGCAGTCTTAATACTGAGTAAGTTAATAATCAAAATATGGTTAATTTCATTTGATTTTTATTCAATAACAATATTTTTCCAATCTCCCCAGTTCCTCTTTTCTAAAGAGGGAAATTTTAAATAAAAAAGGACAAAACATGATCACAGTATATGGTTTAAAACGTACCCTTTCCCCTCGTAAATCGGCTGTCGCAGACGTGATTTATAACTGCTTGGAGCTGGGTTTAGATGTTGCCAAAGGCAAGCATGCATTACGTTTTATTTGCCTTGAAGATGACGATTTTTATTATCCGCACACGGCAAACCGTAGCGACAATTACATGGTGATTGAAATCAATTTAATGCAAGGTCGTTTAGAACAAACCAAAAAACGTTTAATTAAAATGTTGTTCAGTGAATTTGAATATAAATTAGGCATTAGCCCGTTTGACGTGGAAATTACCATCAAAGAGCAACCGGCCCATTGTTGGGGCTTCCGTGGCATGACCGGCGATGAAGCACGCGATTTGGACTACGATATTCATAAATAAGGACAAGGATGATGGAAAACCAAGCTCTATTAGAAAAACTTTATAGCGCACAAACCTTAATCACTGCAGAAAGCGAAGCCTTATTTAATGCCATCATGTTGGGTGAATTAAGCAACGAACAAATCTCCGCCATGTTAGTGGCACTCAAAGTGCGTGGCGAAACCATCGATGAAGTCAACGGTGCCGTATTAGCCGCCATTAAAAATGCCAAACCGTTTCCAACACCGGATTACCCTTTCGCCGATATTGTCGGCACGGGCGGTGACGGCGCCAATACCATCAATATTTCTACGGCGTCCGCTATTGTCGCAGCCGCTTGTGGTGCCAAAGTAGCGAAACATGGCAACCGTAGCGTTTCCAGCAAAACCGGTTCAAGCGATTTATTAACCGCCTTGGGTGTCAATATCGCGATGTCACCAGAACAAGCCCGTCAAGCATTGGATGACATTGGCATCTGTTTTCTGTTCGCACAGCAATATCACCCGGGTTTCAAATATGTGGTGCCGGTACGCCAAGCCTTAAAAACCCGTACGCTCTTTAATATTCTAGGTCCATTGATTAATCCGGCACGTCCGAAACGTCAATTGCTTGGCGTTTATTCTCCCGAACTGATTGATATTTACGCTAAAACCGTTGCCCAATTAGGGCACGAACACACCATTATCGTGCATGGCACTGGCTTAGACGAAGTGGCAATTCATGGTGCGACAGAAGTCGCGGAAGTGCGTAACGGCAAGATTGAACGTTACACCTTAACGCCACAGGATTTTGGTTTCCAGGTCAAATCGTTGGAAAGTTTACGCGGTGGCGAACCGACAGAAAATGCGCAAATGATTACCGCACTCTTACAAGGCAAAGGCAAAGCGGAACACCATCAAGCCGTGGCCATGAACACCGCCCTCTTACTGAAATTGTTCGGACAAGAAGACATTAAAGATAATGCACAACGGGTATTGGATGTGATTACACAAGGCAAACCATTTGAAACCTTACAGAAATTAACAACTTATTAATTTAAAGACCCGTTTTCAAAAATAAGACATAAACATGATCACACAAGACTTTTCCAAACCCCTTGAAACTGCGACGATGTTACAAAAAATCGTGCTCGATAAAGCCGAATGGGTAAAAAATAAAGAAGCGGAATTTCCGTTAAGTGAATTTGAAAAAAACATTCAAAAATCCGACCGCGCTTTTTATGAGGCGTTAGCAAAAGGCACGCACCAAAAGCCGGCGTACATTTTAGAATGTAAAAAAGCCTCGCCGTCCAAAGGATTGATTCGCAGTGCATTTAAACCGACAGAAATTGCGCAGGTCTATAAACACTATGCCAATGCGATTTCTGTGCTGACCGATGAAAAATACTTCCAAGGGGATTTTTCCTATATCAAACAAGTTCGCGACGTTGTCACACAACCGGTATTATGCAAAGACTTTATGATCAGCGAATATCAGGTTTATTTGGCGCGGTTTTATCAAGCCGACGCGATTTTACTCATGCTTTCTGTGGTGAACGACGAGACTTATCGCATCTTAGCCGATTTAGCGCATTCTTTCGGCATGGGCGTATTGACTGAAACCAGCAACGAAGAAGAATTTGAACGCGCCTTGGCGTTAGGAGCGAAAATTATCGGCGTAAATAATCGTAATTTGCACGATTTAAGCGTAGATTTAAACCGCGTAGTAGCATTAACCCGCGGATATGCCGACCGCATTCCTGCCGATGTACGAATCATCAGTGAATCAGGCATTTACAACCATCAGCAAGTACGCGAATTGCAACACGTTGCCCACGGTTTCTTAATTGGCAGCAGTTTAATGGGCAGTCCCGATTTAAACAACGCCGTGCGTGAAGTCATTTTCGGCGAAAACAAAGTGTGCGGTTTAACCCGTGCGCAAGACGTAAAAACCGTTTACGAAAGCGGCGCATTGTACGGCGGGCTGATTTTTGTGGAAAACTCCAAACGTTGTATCAGTTTACGCCAAGCTCAAGAATTGGTAACCGCCGCGCCACTTCGTTTTGTGGGTGTGTTTCAAAATCAAGACATCGATTTTATCGTGAAAATCGCACAGCAATTACAGCTCTACGCCGTTCAGTTGCACGGTGATGAAACGCCGGAATTTATCACCGCACTTCGCACCGAATTACCTGAAAGCATTCGCATTTGGAAAGCCATCTCCGTGGATGTAACTCATCAAAGTGCGGTGGTTTTTGACGACGTTTCTGAGATTGATCGTTTTGTTTTCGATAGCAAGTCAGGCGCACAACAAGGCGGTACGGGTGAGACTTTCAATTGGTCATTGATTCCGGCGCAACTAAAACATAAAATCCTGTTGGCAGGCGGTATTAATCCAAACAATATTGATGCGGCATTAGCACAACATTGTGTCGGTGTGGATCTGAATTCCGGTGTGGAAAGCGCCCCCGGTTTGAAAGACGCTGAAAAAGTGCGGTCGGTTTTTACAAAGATTTTATAGCGTCACAAAACCTCACAATAAATATGGTGCACAACGTCCAATGTGCACCTTTTTCTTTTATTAAGTAAACTTTTTCCCTCCAACTCTCAACCAATCAAACACCACTTATAATTAAAACAATTCATAACCCAATAAATGAGAATGCATATCAATTAACAACAAAAACAAAGGGTTACCATTTATATTCGGATAAAAAATAGGGATATTCTTGATGACGATCAAATAATGTTCCTCTTGATGAGCATATCATAGCGCCGATAACCCTATATAAAATGTGTGATTTGGAGTGATGATATGCAACGAAGTGATGGATTATTTTCTGCCTTAGCCGATGTTTCTCGTCGGGATTTTATGAAATTATGTACCGCACTTGCGGCAACAATGGGACTAAGCAGTAAAGCCGGTGCGGAGATGACCAACGCCTTAACGGCACCGGCACGCCCACCGGTGTTATGGATCGGGGCGCAAGAATGTACGGGATGTACGGAATCGCTACTACGCGCTACCCATCCGACAGTGGAAAACTTGGTATTGGAAATGATCTCCTTGGAATACCATGAAACGCTTTCTGCCGCATTTGGGGAACAAGCTGAAGAGAATAAACACAATGCAATTAAACAGTATTATGGAAAATATGTTTTAGTCGTAGATGGTTCTATTCCGGTGAAAGACGGCGGCGTCTATTGTATGGTCGCCGGTAAACCGATTGTAGAACACATTCGAGATGCAGCGAAAGGAGCAGCTGCCATCATTGCGATCGGTTCTTGTGCCGCATGGGGCGGCGTTCCTTCCAGCGGTGGTAACCCAACCGGTGCAAGCAGCTTATCCGAAGTATTACCAAAAGGCACACCGGTGATTAATATTCCAGGTTGTCCACCAAATCCACACAACTTCCTTGCAACCGTTGCTTATATTCTGACTTATAAGAAGCTGCCTGCAATGGACAAATTGAATCGTCCATTATTTGCTTACGATCGCTTAATTCACGAAAACTGCTATCGCAGACCGCACTTTGATGCCGGGCGCTTTGCCAAAGAGTACGGCGATTATGGTCACCGTAATGGATGGTGCTTATATCATCTCGGTTGTAAAGGCCCGGAAACTTACGGCAACTGCTCTACCTTAGAATTCTGTGATGTTGGTGGTAATAACTGGCCGGTCGGTATTGGGCACCCTTGCTATGGTTGTAACGAAAAAGGCGTGGGCTTTACCAAAGGCATTTTCCAATTAGCCGGGGTAGAAAACCCAACACCACGCGTTGAAAAACCGGATGTCAACAACACCGAAGGTTCAGGGGCGACCATGACAGCCATCGGTTTATTAGGCGGTGCTGCGGCAATACTCGCCGGCGTGAGTGTGGTGACTTTACGCGAATTAAGCATTCAACATAAAGCCCGTGTCGAAGCCAAAGCGGCAGAAAAAGAACAACATACAGGTAAATAACATGGATAGACGAAAATTTCTAAAAGCCGGTGTGCTTGGCGGAATTGCTTCCACCTTGCCTGTATCGAGTGCACAGGCATCGGAAGTGGTTGAGCCCATTCCCGGTGCGCTTGGAATGCTTTACGACTCTACCCTTTGTGTAGGTTGTCAGGCATGCGTGGCGGAATGTCAAAACGTGAACCTCACACCGGTAAACCCAAAAGGTGATCAAACTTGGTCAAATAACGACAAACTTACGCCGTTCACACGTAATATTATTCAAGTGTGGACCGATGGTGACGGTAAAAATAAAGACCAAACAGAAAACGGCTATGCTTACGTAAAAAAACAATGTATGCATTGCGTTGACCCAAACTGTGTTGCCGTTTGCCCGGTTCAAGCCCTTACCAAAGATCCTAAAACCGGTATCGTGAAATACGATCCTGATATTTGTACCGGTTGCCGTTATTGTATGGTGGGTTGTCCTTTTGATGTGCCCAAATATGACTACGACAATCCGTTCGGCGAAATCAGCAAATGTGAGCTCTGCAACCAAAAAGGCGTTGAGCGCTTAGATAAAGGTGAGCTACCGGGTTGCTGCCATGTTTGTCCGACAGGTGCCATTATTTTTGGTACACGTGAAGAATTATTGGCTGAAGCGAAACGTCGTTTAAGCTTATTACGTGGTACTGAATATGATTACCCTCGTCAACACGTTAATAGCACAGATAAATACCGTGCTACCGTGCCGGCATATCAATATCATATCTACGGTGAAAAAGAAGGTGGTGGTACACAGGTACTTGCCTTAAGTGGTGTGCCTTTTGCTAACCTTGGTTTACCAGACTTAGATGAAGTCGCAACAGGTTCTCGTGCGGCGCATTTACAACACTTCTTGTATCGCGGTTTAGCATTGCCATTAGTCGCACTGGCTGGTTTAACCTTTATGACTTACAAAAATATACATGGCGATAAAATCGCTGAGCGTATTGCAGCACAAAAAGAAGCCATGCGTCAGGCACGCAAGGAAATCGAAGAAGCGGAGGATGAGCATCATGAGTAATCCACGTCCGGTAGGCGGTCGCCTGATTTCTGCCGCCATTCTCTTTTTTGCGCCCCTTGCCGTGCTTTGCGCTTTATTAATTTTAAAACGTTTGGTTTTTGGTATCGGTTCCGTGACCGCACTTAATGGCGGTTATCCTTGGGGCTTATGGATTGCCTTTGACTTACTTGTCGGGACCGGATTTGCCTGTGGCGGTTGGGCTCTCGCTTGGACCGTGTATATTTTCAACAAAGGGAAATATCACGCCCTCGTGCGCCCGGCATTGCTTGCAAGTTTATTCGGCTATTCCCTCGGTGGTTTATCTATTACCATTGATATGGGACGTTATTGGCATTTACCCTATTTCTACGTTCCGGGACAGTTCAATACCAATTCCGTGCTATTTGAAACGGCGTTTTGTATGACCGTCTATATCATCGTGGTGACTCTCGAATTTGCCCCGGTATGGCTTGGTTTCCTTGGTTTGAAGAAATGGTTTAATAAACTCAATAAAATCATGTTTTTCATTATTGCCTTGGGTGCCTTATTGCCAATGATGCACCAATCTTCAATGGGTTCCTTGATGATTGTAGCCGGTCACAAAGTCCATCCGGTATGGCAAAGCTATGAAGTGCTACCGATTCTCTCCTTGCTGACAGCTTTCATTATGGGCTTCTCTATTGTGATTTTTGAGGGTTCTCTAGTTAAAGCAGGTCTTGCTGGAAAAACACCAGATGAACGTCATTTATTTACTCAATTGGCACGCGTTACCGCAGGCTTAATTTTCTGTTTCTTAGCGGTGCGTTTTGGTGAATTGATTTATCACGACAAACTGCAAATGGTTGTAGGTTTCGATAAATTAACTCAATTTGAAGCATGGATGTTCTGGATGGAAGTCTGGTTGATGGTATTACCGTTACTGACCCTCTTCCTCGGGGAGAAAAAATCCGATTCCCGTTGGTTATTTATTTCGGCATTAAGCATGTTACTCGGTGCGGCATTATGGCGGATGAACTACTCGCTTATCATGTACAATCCGGGCAACGGCTATCAATATTTCCCATCTGCGGAAGAATTGCTTATTTCAATCGGCTTCGTTTCTATTGAAGTATGTGCCTATATTTTAATCATTCGTTTATTCCCTGTATTACCGGTATTTAAAGAAAAACATACCGAAGACTCAGAAAAAATTATTGCCGAAAAAGCGGCATTCAGCAAAAAAGTTAGCGGAGCAGAATAATGTCAGAAAAAAAACGTATCTCAATTGACCCAATTACCCGTATTGAAGGGCATTTACGTATTGATTGCGAAATTGAAAACGGCGTTGTCACCAATGCTTGGTCATCCGGTACCATGTGGCGCGGTATGGAAAATATCGTAAAAGGTGCCGATCCACGTGATGCATGGATGATTATGCAACGTATCTGTGGCGTATGTACTACAGTTCACGCGATTATCAGCGTACGTGCCGTAGAAGATGCTATCGGTGCGAAAGTCCCCGTCAATGCACAGTATATTCGTAACATGATTCTTGCTGCCCACAGCATTCACGACCATATCGTGCATTTCTATCAACTCTCCGCGATGGACTGGGTGGATATCACCGCTGCACTAAAAGCTGATCCTGAAAAAGCGGCAGATATGCTAAAAGGTGTCTCTACATGGTCATTAAACGGTGCTAACGAATTCCGCAACGTACAGAAAAAAATCCAAGCATTAGTAGATAGCGGACAACTTGGTATTTTTGCTAACGGTTACTTCGGTCATGCTGCAATGAAACTTCCACCGGAAGTCAACCTCATTGCCGTCGCGCACTATTTGCAAGCTCTTGAATGTCAACGTGATGCTAACCGCGTGGTGGCATTGCTCGGTAGTAAAACCCCCCATATTCAAAACTTGGCGATTGGTGGCGTAGCAAACCCAATTAACTTAGATTCCCAAGCGGTACTAAACCAAGAACGTCTCCTGTTCGTGAAAGCGTGTATCGATCGCTTAACTGACTTCATTAACCAAGTGTATAAAGTAGATGCGGCAGTATTTGCGGCTTACTATCCTGAATGGTTAAGCTTAGGTAAAACATCAGGCAACTACTTATCTGTGCCTGAATACCCAATTGATGCAGATAACTCTAAATTCATGTTGAAAGGTGGTTATATCGAAAATGCCGATTTATCGACTTTCCGTGCAATCGACCAACAAAAAGATGAGTTCGTTGTAAAAGGAATTAAAGAAAGTGGTAAACACGCTTGGTACGAAGATGATGAGCCATTAGAACCTTGGGCTGGCTTAACTCGTCCGAAATATACCGGCTGGCAAGATGATGGCAAATATTCTTGGGTAAAAGCCCCAACCTTCTACGGAAAAGTTGTCGAAGTGGGTCCTCTCGCCTATTTAATGTGTGGTTTGGCTGCGAATGACACGCCAACTGTCAACCACTTCAATGAATTGAAAGGCATTTACGAAAAATTAACCGGTAATACCTTAACCACCGATCAATTACATTCTACCCTTGGACGTATTATCGGTCGTACCGTGCATTGCTGTGCAATCAACGACATTTTAAGTGCGCAATGGCAAATGCTCATTGATAACATCGCGAAAGGTGATATGACGGCGTATATTAAAACGGATATTCCGGCAAGCGGTGAGTTCCGTGGTGTTGGTTTCGGTGAAGTGCCGCGCGGTATGCTTTCTCACTGGGTTGTCATTAAAGATGGTCGCATTGAAAACTATCAAGCAGTTGTACCATCCACATGGAATGCTGGCCCGCGTAATGAACAAGACCAAATGGGCCCTTATGAGCTTTCCATTATTGGTACACCGGTGGCAGATCCAACTAAACCGTTAGAAGTCGTGAGAACCATTCACTCTTTCGACCCTTGTATGTCCTGTGCCGTGCACGTAGTTAATACCGAAAACGGCGAAGTGACTGAAGTGAAGGTGTTGTAATGAAGCCGTTAATTCTTGGCGTTGGCAATATTTTGTTAAGCGATGAAGGTATCGGTGTGCGCGTGGTGCAGGAGCTTGAAAAACGCCCTGAAATTCAACCGCACTTTGATGTCATCGATGGTGGCACTTGTGGCATGGAATTACTGGATGCGATGGCAAATCGCGAGCATTTGATTATTGTCGATGCCGTGCTTGCTAATAAACAGCCGGGTGAGATTGTCGTGTTACATGACGAGCAAGTGCCAGCCTTTTTCTCCCGCAAAATTTCGCCACATCAACTTGGCATTTGTGATGTGCTTTCTGCCCTCAAACTGACGGATGAGTTTCCACAAAATCTTTGCCTCATTGGCGTCCAACCGGAATCGTTAGAGGCTGGCATTGGATTAACAGAAACGATACAGAAAGCGATGCCAAAGGTTTTTGCAACCTTAAATCAAGTGATTGCTAAATATGGTTTAAATCTAGACTCCCTCTTTAGAAAAGAGGGGCGGAGGGAGATTTTAATAAATAGAGACAAGTGCTAAATCTCCCCTAACCCTCTTTACGAAAGAGGGGGAACTTTCTTTAAGATTTCGCCTGCTCTTCTTTAATTCTTATTAATATTGACAAACAACCATGTATCGACACGAAAAAACACTAGAAAATCCGACCGCACTTTTAACCTCTGTTACCGGTTTTGAAGAAAACCCAACGGATCTCTTTCTTACTGAAATGCAAAAAATTGTGCCTGAAATGCAAGAGCTCCCCTTCTTTCACCACAATATTGAATGTTTCTGTCCAAAATTCGTTTTATTTGAAGGACAATGGGTCGGCTCGGTGTTAACCCCATGGATGATTAGCGTCGTTATTCTGCCGGGCCCGCAACAAACGTGGGAACCGCGTGAATTAGGGGATAAAATCACTGTTCAACTGCCTTACAAAGCCCTGACTTTTACGGTCAGTGGCATTGAAACCGTACCGCAATATTTAAGCTGTTCCTTGCATTCCCCGCTTGATCCAAACCTTACCAACGAACAAGCAATCCAACTGGCACAGGATTGCCTACGCATGATTTTATCCATGCCGACCAAACAAGCGACCTTTGATCCAGATCGCCGCAATTTATTTAAAGCAATGGTAAAATAGACGCAAATTTTTAATCGGAGTAAATGAAATATGTGTTTAGGTGTGCCCGGTCAAATTGTCAAAATCGGCGACAGCGCATTACAACTTGCCACCGTGGATGTTTGCGGCGTGCAACGTGAGGTGAATATTTCCCTTATCTGCAGCGATGATCCCAAACCTCTGCTTGGCAAATGGGTTCTCGTGCACGTTGGTTTCGCGATGAGCGTCATTGATGAAGAAGAAGCCAAACAAACCCAAGAAGCCCTACTTGCCATGAGTCAGTTAGAACATGAAGTGGGGGATTTTGGGGGATTGAATCAACAGTAGATAGATAAAAGTGCGGTCGAAATTTGAGGTGTTTTTCTAGGTGAAAAATGGTCGGGAATTTGACCGCACTTTTGTTAATAAATTAAAGAAGATCAAATCAGATAGCGAGTGTCTCCTGACACGTGCTTTATAATTCATTAAACTTACAGGGCACGCATCGGGAAATGCCCATCATCAATCAACCACCTTTATATTTAGAGTAATCTAAAATCCACCTTAATACCTCACCGCACCTTTCCCTTTCCTTCTCTCCTATTTCACTCAATTTATGATCTCAATCACGGTTTTGTGAAAATGACTTGGGTAGAATAAAAATCCCATATTAAATATAAGGATACGACTAATGACTTCGGCAGAACTTTTCGGTGAAGGAATTAATCTGATGTTTTCAGGGATGGGTTTTGTATTGGTCTTTTTGCTCATTTTAATCTGGGCAATCGGACTCATGTCAAAGCTGATAAACAAATATTTTCCTGAGCCTCAACCCTCACCAAAAACGCCTTCAAATGCCACCGCACTTTCTGCGGCACCTACTGACGATTTTGAGCGTTTGCGCCCTGTAATTGCAGCGGCTATCGCGCACCATCGCCGTACCCAACAGTTCAAATAAAAATAAGGATTTTACTATGACTAAAAAAATTAAAATGACCGAACTGGTACTTCGTGATGCTCACCAATCGCTTTTTGCGACCCGTTTACGTCTCGATGACATGTTACCGATCGCACAAGAATTAGACAATATCGGCTATTGGTCGTTAGAAGCTTGGGGCGGCGCAACGTTTGACAGTTGTATTCGTTTTTTAGGGGAGGATCCGTGGGTACGTTTGCGTGAATTGAAAAAAGCCTGTCCAAAAACCCCGTTACAAATGCTGTTACGTGGTCAAAATCTCTTAGGTTATCGCCACTATGCCGATGACGTGGTAGAACGTTTCGTTGAACGTTGCGTAGCAAACGGTATGGACGTGTTCCGCGTATTTGATGCACTCAACGACCCGCGTAATATGAAAGCGGCGTTGCAAGCCGTGCGTAAATTCGGCGGTCATGCACAAGGGACATTAAGTTATACCACCAGCCCGGTACACACCATGCAAACTTGGCTTGATACCACCGAACAATTATTGGAAATCGGTATCGACAGCTTAGTTATCAAAGATATGTCAGGTATTTTAAACCCGATGGCGGCGGCAGACTTAGTGCGCGAAATTAAAAAACGTTTCGATGTCGAATTGCATTTACACTGCCACTCGACCACCGGCATGGCAGAAATGGCACTGTTAAAAGCCATTGAAGCAGGCGTAGATGGGATTGATACTGCAATTTCCTCTATGTCCGGCACCTACGGCCACCCAGCAACAGAATCCATGGTGGCAACCTTACAAGGCACCGAATATGACACCGGCTTAGATATTCCGCGCTTGGAAAAAATTGCTGCGTATTTCCGTAATGTGCGTAAAAAATATGCCAAATTTGAGGGGCAGCTACGTGGCGTAGATAGCCGTATTTTAGTCGCACAAGTGCCGGGCGGCATGCTTACCAACTTGGAAAATCAATTAAAACAACAAAATGCCTCCGATAAATTGGATTTGGTTTTAGAAGAAATTCCACGCGTACGTAAAGACTTGGGTTACATTCCGCTTGTTACCCCAACCTCTCAAATTGTAGGCACACAATCGGTCATTAACGTGTTGACAGGCGAACGCTACAAAACCATCGCGAAAGAGACAGCCGGCATTTTAAAAGGTGAATACGGCAAAACACCTGCACTGGTAGATAGCGCATTACAAGCTCGTGTATTAGAAGGTGCTGCTCCGGTGACTGACCGTCCTGCTGATCACATTGCGCCTGAAATGGCGAAAATTGAAGCTGAAGTTGCCGAACAAGCCAAAGCGAAAGGGGTGAAATTAGCAGATAACACCGTGGACGATGCCTTAATCGTAGCGCTTTTCCCTCAAATTGCTTGGAAATTCTTAGAAAACCGCAACAACCCGGCTGCCTTTGAACCGGCACCCACCGGCAATGAAAGTGCGGTGGAAAATAAACCTGTTTCTAAAGCAGCACCTGCGGCGTCCGGCTCCGCCGTTTATACTGTGGAATTGGAAGGCAAAGCCTTTGTGGTGAAAGTCAGTGAAGGCGGCGACATTTCACATGTAGCGACAACCACAGCACAAGCGGCGCCACAAGCAGCACCAGCACCAACCAGTGGTGGCACACCGGTGACTGCACCGATGGCGGGTAACATTTGGAAAGTGGTGGCAACAGAAGGTCAAACTGTCGCTGCAGGTGATGTGTTATTCATTCTTGAAGCCATGAAAATGGAAACCGAAGTGAAAGCGGCACAAGCCGGTACCGTGCGTGGTATTTGTGTCAAAGCCGGCGATGCCGTCGCGGTGGGTGATACCGTCATGAACCTGGTCTAAGGAGTTACCTATGGATAGCATTATTGCATTAATTCAGGGTATGGGACTGTTCCATTTGCAATGGGGGCAAGCGGTGATGATCGCTATCAGCTTACTCCTGTTGTGGCTTGCCATCGCACGCAAGTTTGAGCCATTGCTATTATTGCCTATCGGCTTTGGTGGATTGTTATCAAACATTCCCGAAGCCGGGCTTGCCATGACGGCATTGGAGAATTTGCTTCATCTTGGTTCACCGGAGCAAATTGCCGTCATTGCGGCGAAATTAGGCATCGCCGCTGATCCGGCACTCATTAAAACTGCACTTGCGACAGCGTCCGGCTCTACCGTAAATCAACTGGAAGCCTTGTCAATGGACATGGGATACAGCGCTGGGATCTTGGCGTTGTTCTATAAAGTGGCTATCGGTTATGGCATTGCACCGTTAGTGATTTTCATGGGCGTAGGCGCGATGACAGACTTCGGCCCGTTATTGGCAAATCCGAAAACGTTGCTGCTTGGTGCTGCGGCACAGTTCGGTATTTTCGCCACCGTACTCGGTGCATTGGCATTGAACTATTTCGGCATTATCGAATTCACGCTCCCACAAGCAGCGTCCATCGGTATTATCGGTGGTGCGGACGGCCCGACCGCAATTTACCTCACCAGCAAACTCGCACCGGAATTGCTCGGAGCCATTGCAGTAGCGGCGTATTCCTACATGGCGTTAGTGCCATTGATTCAGCCACCAATCATGAAAGCCTTAACTACGGAAGAAGAACGCAAGATCCGTATGACACAAATGCGCCATGTGAGCAATCGTGAAAAAGTCTTGTTCCCGGTGATTTTGCTGTTGCTCGTGGGTTTACTTTTACCGGATGCCGCCCCATTGCTCGGGATGTTCTGTTTCGGTAACCTCATGCGCGTCAGTGGCGTGGTAGAACGTTTAAGCGATACCACGCAAAATGCCTTGATTAACATTGTGACTATCGTGCTTGGTTTGTCTGTGGGTTCTAAACTCATCGCCGATAAATTCCTACAACCGCAAACCTTGGGTATTCTAATTCTTGGCGTAATTGCTTTCGGGATCGGTACCGGCAGCGGTGTATTAATGGCGAAATTGATGAACAAATTCAGCAAAAACAAAATTAACCCACTCATCGGTTCTGCCGGTGTGTCTGCCGTACCCATGGCGGCGCGGGTTTCCAACAAAATCGGACTGGAAGCAGATCACCAAAACTTCTTACTCATGCATGCCATGGGGCCGAACGTTGCCGGTGTGATTGGTTCTGCCATCGCTGCCGGGGTGATGCTGAAATATGTCGGTGCAATGATGTAGCATTGAAAATGCGGCAAAAAAGCACCGCACTTTTATTCATTTCAAATAAAAAGCACGCGATTCTCAAGCGTGCTTTTTTCTTTCTCTTCAATTCATTAAAAAACAACCGCACTTTTTTTTACTCTCTTTTAAATTTCTTTATTAACACGCTATATTTTTACATACTAGTGTAGTAGTATTCTCTACATCATAGAAAGTGCGGTCATTTTTCTAAATGAATTTTTCCGTACACCAATTCCACAACAAGGAGAAATAAACATGACAAAAATTGCATTGGTCACAGGTGCCACCGCCGGTTTTGGAAACGCTATCTGTCGCACGTTATTGAAAGCGGGCTATTTAGTGATTGGTACAGGAAGAAGACAAGAACGTTTAGCGCAATTAGAACAAGAATACGGCAAACAATTCTTCCCTCTCGCTTTCGATATCTCCGATCGTCAAGCCACTGAAAATGCATTCAAAACGCTGCCGGCAGGATTACAAGCCATCGATTTATTAGTGAATAACGCAGGCCTTGCCCTTGGCTTAGAAAGCGCAGATAAAGCCGATTTAGACGATTGGGAAAAAATGATCGATACCAACGTGAAAGGTTTGGTCACCATAACCCGCTTAGTTTTGCCGCAGATGGTGGCACGTAATCAAGGGCACATCATCAATTTAGGCTCAATTGCCGGCAATTATGCCTATCCAGGTGGCAACGTTTACGGCGGCACAAAAGCCTTCGTGAAACAA
The DNA here is from genome assembly GCF_057314075.1 of Aggregatibacter sp. Lineage (NCBI taxonomy): Bacteria > Pseudomonadati > Pseudomonadota > Gammaproteobacteria > Pasteurellales > Pasteurellaceae > Aggregatibacter > Aggregatibacter sp. Next base: position 232,631 of record NZ_DBHLAR010000004.1, read on the forward strand.
TTCAGTTTAAACCTCCGTGCAGATTTGGCCGGCACCAATGTACGTGTTTCCAATGTAGAACCCGGTTTATGTGGCGGCACGGAATTTTCCAACGTGCGATTTAAAGGCGACGATGCCCGCGCAGCACAAGTGTATGAAAACGTACAATATGTCACGCCACAAGATATTGCCAATATCGTCCTATGGCTTAATCAACAACCGGAGCACGTGAATATTAACCGCATTGAAGTCATGCCGACGGCACAAACCTTTAACCCGTTAAAAGTGAGCAAAAATGACTAAACAACCCAGCAAACTTTCCCGCTTTTTAACTGAAATTACTGAGCCTTATTTAGCCTTTTTACGTGGGCTAACGCCTGCCTTGCTGTTTTTTGTGCTGTATATGGTGATGACGGAATACATTAAAGATCCGGAGTTTAGAAAAAGATTATTTTTCTACATTAATGAGCCTGATTTAATCGACATCGTCTATTATGTCATCCGCTGCTTTGTCGCCATTCCATTGTTAATTATGCTTTCGGCTTACTTACTCAGTTTACGGAGTTTTTACTTAAAGCAACAAAATATCCTTGCCGAGATTGGTTTTAGCCCGATGGCAACCTTTTTACTTTGGGCAATTTTTTGGTTAATTCAACTGATTTCAAGTGTATTTGTTGTTTTATTCGCTGTCATAAATTTCTACAAAATCTACGATAGCCTGTTTTTAATGTCATAAGGAAAGCCTATGTCAGACACGATTTTAAACCCTTATTTCGGTGAGTTCGGCGGAATGTATGTGCCGGAGATTCTCATACCGGTGCTACAACAATTAGAAAAAGCATTTGTTGAAGCCAAAGACGATCCCGAATTTCAACGTGAATTTCAGGATCTCCTAAAAAATTATGCCGGCAGACCGACCGCACTTACCCTTTGCCGTAACTTAACCAAAGGCACGAAAGCCAAAATCTATTTAAAACGGGAAGATTTGCTCCACGGCGGTGCCCACAAAACCAACCAAGTGCTAGGCCAGATTTTATTGGCAAAACGCATGGGCAAAACTCGCATTATCGCAGAAACCGGCGCAGGGCAACATGGCGTCGCAACAGCCCTCGCTTGTGCCATGTTGGATATGCCTTGCCGCATTTATATGGGCGCAAAAGATGTGGAACGCCAATCACCGAATGTCTTCCGTATGCGCTTAATGGGCGCCGAAGTGGTTCCTGTGCAAAAAGGCTCTTGTTCCTTAAAAGATGCGTGCTGTGAAGCCATGCGTGATTGGTCAGCCAATTATGAAACCACCCATTATTTATTAGGTACAGCGGCAGGCCCTCACCCCTTTCCGACAATTGTGCGCGAATTCCAAAAAATGATTGGCGAAGAAACCAAACGTCAAATCTTAGAAAAAGAAGGTCGCCTGCCGGATGCGGTGATTGCAGCAGTAGGTGGCGGCTCAAACGCCATCGGTATGTTTACGGATTTCATTGATGAACCGAATGTGCGTTTAATTGGCGTAGAACCTGCCGGTCACGGCATTGAAACAGGTGAACATGGTGCGCCATTGGGGCATGCCAAAGTCGGCATTTATTTCGGGATGAAATCGCCGTTAATGCAAACGGAAGACGGCCAAGTGGAAGAATCCTATTCGATTTCTGCGGGGCTAGACTTCCCTTCTATCGGCCCGCAACACGCCTATTTGCAAAGCATTGGTCGAGCGGAATACCCAAGCATTACCGATGATGAAGCCTTAAATGCGTTCCAAGCACTGGCAAAACATGAGGGCATTATTCCGGCATTGGAAAGCTCTCACGCCCTTGCGCATGCTTTAAAAATGATCCGTCAAGAACCGAATAAAGCACAAATTTTAGTGGTGAATTTATCCGGTCGTGGCGATAAAGATATCTTCACTGTTGATAAAGTATTAAAAGAAAAAGGAATGCAATCATGAGCCGTTTTGAAACGACCTTTGCCCAGTTAAGCGCAAAAAAGGAAGGTGCATTTGTTCCTTTCGTTACCTTATGCGATCCAACCTTTGATCGTTCTTTTGAGATTATTTGTACCCTCGTGGATAACGGCGCAGACGCCTTAGAATTGGGCTTTCCCTTTTCTGACCCTTTATTGGATGGTCCGGTGATTCAAGCCGCGAATAATCGTGCGCTTAATGCCGGTCATAGTACGGAAGACAGCTTTAAATTACTTACTAAAGTGCGGTCAAAATATCCGGAGATTCCCATCAGCCTGTTGCTTTGCGCGAATTTAATTTTTGCCAAAGGCCTGGATAATTTTTATCAACGTTGTGCGGAAGTCGGTGTGGATGCCGTTTTAGTGGCGGACATTCCATTATTGGCAAAAGAAGACTATGTCCAAGCAGCCAAAAAATACGGTGTTCAACCCGTCTTTATTTGTCCGCCGAATGCGGATGCCAAAACGGTGCAAGGTGTGGCTGAAAATAGCGAGGGCTATACTTATTTGGTTTCTCGTGCCGGCGTCACCAGTGCGGAAAACCAAGCGCATGCGGCTAACTTAGATACCCTTGTTGAACAACTCAAGGCTCACCATGCCCCACCGATTCTGCAAGGTTTCGGCATCGCCCAACCGTCGCAAGTAAAAGAAGCGCTTCAACTTGGTGCAGCCGGTGCGATTTCCGGTTCGGCAACCGTAAAAATCATTGAGCGAAATTTAGAAAATCACGCCCAATGTCTAAGCGAACTTGGTGAGTTTGTTCGCAATATGAAAGCGGCAACAAAATAATGTAAAAAGTTACCGCACTTTTCCTTTCCCTTATCAAAGGCCGATGTTAATTCGGCCTTTTTCTTTACAATTTATTAACTCATTGAGCTTATTCATAAAACAAGTGCGGTTAAATTTTTTCACATTTTTTGATCGTGAGAATTCTATTTTTAGATGTTATTATAAATAGGATTTATTATCATTATCAGTAAAATTATAAAAATTAAGGGCTTTTTATGAACAAAACTCAGGTTATTTTGCCAATCACCGATCCTAATCGACCGGATTTTGCTTGGCTTAATGAAGACAGCAAACTGTTTTTGCAGCGTGGTTATCTATTGGAAGGCACTTCTGCCCTAGAGCGTATCCGCTTTATTGCCGAGTATGCCGAACAAAAATTGGGCATTGAAGGTTATGCAGAAAAATTTTATCACTACATGGCGCGCGGTTATTACTCGCTTTCTTCACCGATTTGGTCGAATTTCGGATTGGATCGTGGGTTAAGTATTAGCTGCTTCGGTTCTTACATCGGCGATTCTATTAATGCCATTATGTCCACCGTGGCAGAAATCGGCGTGATGAGTAAGCTCGGCGGGGGCACATCAGGCTATTTTGGTGACATTCGTCCGCGCGGCTCCAACATTACCAATAACGGTAAATCCAATGGCTCCTTTGCTTTCACCAAACTGTTTGAGGCGACCATCGACACCATTAGCCAAGGCACCAGCCGTAAAGGTATGTTCGCCGGTTATATCCACATCGATCACGGTGATATTGAAGAATGGTTAGATATTCACACCGAGGGCAACCCGATCCAACTCATGTATTACGGCGTTTGTGTCAGTCATGAATGGTTGGAAAGCATGAAAGCCGGCGATCCGTACAAACGCCAAATTTGGGCAAAATTGTTACAACGTAAGACAGAAACGGGCATTCCATATATTTTCTTTAAAGACAACGCCAATACGGGACGCCCGGACGTGTATAAAGATCGCAATATGATGATTCACGCATCTAATTTATGTAGCGAAATCGCTCTGCCATCCAGCGAAGATGAAAGTTTCGTGTGCTGTTTGTCTTCAATGAATCTACTCTATTTTGACGAATGGAAAGACACCGATGCGCCGGAAGTGTTGACTTATTTCTTGGATATAGTCATGAGTGAATTTATCGCGCAAAGCGCCAATATTCAATTTATGGACAGAGCCAATAAATTCGCCCGTCGTCACCGCGCTTTGGGCTTAGGTGTGTTGGGGTGGCATAGTTATTTGCAATCAAAAAACATGGCTTTTGACAGTTTTGAAGCCATGCAGCACAACAATATGATTTTTAAATTGTTACAAGAAAAAACCTTGAAAGCCTCTAAAGAACTGGCGCAGCGTTTTGGTGAGCCCGAAATTCTGAAAGGTTACGGCCGCCGCAACACCACACTTATGAGCGTGGCACCAACAAAATCCAGTAGCTTTATTTTAGGTAGCGTTTCGCCGTCCATTGAGCCATTTAAATCCAATTATTACGTGAAAGATTTATCCAAAATTAAAGTGGTTTATAAAAACCCCTTCTTGGAAGCCTTGCTTAAACGTAAAGGGCTGGATCGCGATGACATTTGGGAAAGTATTTTGCTTAACGATGGCTCGGTGCAACATTTAACAGAATTAACGGAAGATGAGAAAGAAGTCTTCAAAACTTTCTCGGAAATCAGCCAGCTTTCCGTGATTCAACAAGCAGCACAACGTCAGAAATATATCGACCAAGGGCAAAGCGTGAATATTATGGTACATCCCGCAACGCCGGCAAAAGACCTAAATCAGCTTTACCTCACTGCTGAAGAACTGGGTTTAAAATCCATTTATTACCAATACAGCATGAGTGCGGCGCAAGTGTTCAATCGAAACCTATTGAATTGCAGTAGCTGTGAAGGTTAAAAAACGCTGAAAAATTTCACCGCACTTTTCATCCTATTAAAACAACGATGGCGCGGCTTTCTAGCTCGTGCCAAATTTTATAAAACAGATTGGTAGCCTGCCGTTAATAATATATAAATCACGAGGATTACAAAATGAATGCTCCCCAAAAACGTAGCTTGTTTATTCCACGCCTTGAAATTAAACCTTACGAATATCCGGAACTTTTAGAATTTAAAGACGCCATTCGCCACTCTTATTGGTTACACACGGAATTTAATTTCACCGGAGATATTCAGGATTTTCGTACACATATCAGCGATGTGGAACGTTCCGTTATCACCAAAACCATGTTGGCGATTTCACAAATTGAAGTGAGCGTCAAACGTTTCTGGGGCAATTTATATAACTACTTCCCAAAGCCGGAAATTGAAGATGTGGGCGGTAGTTTTCTTGAATCGGAAATTCGTCATAAAGACGCTTACTCGTTCTTGTTAGAAAAATTAGGTCTTAATGAAATGTTCCTTAATGTGCGCCAATACAAAGCCATCATGGCGCGCATCGAATACATGGAAGCCTTTATGCGTAAAAAAGACGTTAGCCAACAAGACTTCGTATTATCGTTAATCATGTTTTCCCTATTTGTAGAACACATTTCATTATTCAGCCAATTTGTCATCATGATGAGCTTCAATAAACATAAAAATCTATTCAAAGGCATTTCCAACGCCGTGGAAGCTACCTCTAAAGAAGAGGAAATCCACGGTCGGTTTGGTATTACCCTTTATGGCATCTTGCGTGAAGAGCAACCTGAATTATTCACCGATGCTTTCTTCACCGAACTTAAAGAACTTGCCGACCAAGCCTTTACGGCTGAAAAAGAAATTTTGAACTGGATTTTTGAAGATGGCGAATTGGATTTTCTAAGCAAAGCCACCGTGGAAAACTATATTGCTAACCGATATAACAATTCGTTACAGGCGTTAGGGTTGGAACCGGTTTACAACATTAATCCGGAACAATTAAAAGAAACGGAATGGTTTGATATCGAAATTCTATCTACCAAAGAAACCGACTTTTTCAATAAACGCTCCACCGATTACAGCAAAAAAATGAAACAAATCACAGCGGAGGATTTGTTCTAAAGTAAACGAAAAGTGCGGCCAAAAAAATAAATGAATTTTTAACCGCACTTTGGGTTTATTACAACACATTGAAAATGAGCAAAACTAAGCGCTTTTTCCTTTTTGCAAGGACTTTCTCCTAAAATGTGATCTCGATCTAATTTTATTTTAGGCGTATAATGCGCCACAGTTTTTTTATGTAATGATGAAGTCATTTTACATATCAATAAAAATTTTATAATACAAATAGTTACGGAGAATTTTAATGTCTAGAAGACTTAGAAGAACAAAAATTGTATGTACTATGGGACCGGCAACTGACCGTGGTAACAATTTGGAAAAAATTATTGCCGCTGGAGCAAATGTCGTGCGCATGAACTTCTCGCATGGAACACCGGAAGACCATATTGCCCGTGCTGAGAACGTACGCGAAATTGCTAAGAAATTAGGGAAAACCGTTGCAATTTTAGGCGACTTACAAGGCCCTAAAATTCGCGTATCGACATTCAAAGACGGCAAAATTTTCTTAAATGTCGGCGATAAGTTTATTTTGGATGCAGAATTACCAAAAGGTGAAGGTACACAAGAAGTTGTTGGGTTAGATTACAAAACCTTACCTCAAGATGTCGTTCCTGGCGATATTCTTTTGTTGGATGATGGTCGAGTTCAACTAAAAGTGTTATCTACCGAAAATACAAAAGTCTTCACAGAAGTTACTGTTGGTGGCCCATTATCAAATAATAAAGGGATCAACAAATTAGGCGGTGGTTTGTCTGCTGATGCATTAACGGAGAAAGATAAAGCTGACATCATTACCGCAGCACGTATTGGTGTAGACTACCTTGCAGTATCTTTCCCTCGTTCTAGTGCAGATTTAAACTATGCTCGTCAATTAGCCAAAGATGCCGGTTTGAATGCCAAGATCGTTGCTAAAGTAGAACGTGCTGAAACTGTAGAATCTAACGAAGCGATGGATGACATTATTTTAGCCGCAGATGTCATCATGGTTGCCCGTGGTGACCTTGGTGTTGAAATTGGTGATCCAGAATTAGTGGCGGTTCAAAAGAAATTAATTCGTCGTTCCCGTCAATTAAACCGTGTGGTAATTACCGCAACGCAAATGATGGAATCCATGATCAGCAACCCTATGCCAACCCGTGCGGAAGTCATGGACGTGGCGAATGCGGTATTGGATGGTACTGATGCGGTTATGCTTTCTGCAGAAACAGCTGCAGGTCAATACCCGGCTGAAACTGTTGCGGCAATGGCAAAAGTTTGTTTAGGTGCAGAAAAAATGCCAGGAGCAAGCGTTTCTCATCACCGTATGAATGTTGAATTTGACGACACCGAAGAAACCATAGCAATGTCAACTATGTTTGCAGCCAACCACATGAAAGGGGTCAGTGCCATTATTGCGATGACTAGCAGTGGCCGTACACCGTTATTAATGTCCCGTATTAGTTCCGGTTTACCGATTTTTGCCTTATCCCGTAACCAAGAAACATTAAACTTGTGCGCATTATATCGCGGTGTAACTCCGGTCTTTTACAATGATGTTAGCCGTACAATGGAAGGTGCTCAAAAAGCAATTAGCGTGCTAAAAGACAAAGGTTTCTTAATGGCCGGTGATATCGTGTTATTAACTCAAGGGGCTGAATTTAGCGAAAGTGGCACAAATACTTGCCGTATTCTGACCGTTGAATAATTGATTGTATAAAACAAAAGGCTTAGAAACACTTCTAAGCCTTTTTTATATCAATTATGTTGTCTTTATCGTGAAGAAAATATTAACTCACTAAAAATATCTTATTTCCTGACCGCACTTTATTCTACTGCATTAAGCAACCAACTCGGTTTTCATATAAGTTAAGCGATCTACGTTAGTAATAAAACGGCTTAAGTCTTGCTCTTCCGGTTTGTGAACATAAGAAACCTCGCCCAATAACGGGGCATCAATTTTTTGTTTCAAGGTTTCGATTACTTCTGCGTAATGCCCTAATCCAGGGTTAATTCGATTAGCTACCCACCCCAATAACGGCAATCCTTTATCAATAATCGATTGCACGGTTAATAAAGCATGGTTGATACACCCCTCTTTAATGCCTACCACAACAACAACCGGCATATGATGTTCAGCAACCCAATCGGCAAAACTGTAATCTTTATTAATTGGTGTTAGCCACCCAAACGAACCTTCAACAACAACTGATTGATATTTATCACGTAAATGAGCCAAGTCTTTATTTAATTTCTCAATATGAACCCGCTTACTGTCTTCTGTTAAGATAGGTACCGTGTGTAAAAACGTATAGCTATTCACTTCTTCATAACTAACGTTTTCTTCTGTACTCGCCATTAACGTTAATACATCAGGATTATCTTTCGTGTCATAGTCGCTATTTTCAGATAAATTATGTGGCGGATACATCATTTCATCCTGACCAAATGCAATAGGTTTATAGCCGACAACCTGCACACCCGCTTTTTGTAAGGCCTGCATAATTGCCCGACTTACCACAGTTTTCCCTACATTTGTGTCAGTTCCGGTAACAAAAAAACTACTCATTAATATCCCCTTTTTCATATGATTTCTAGAATTCTAAGAGAATTTATAATGAGTAGTATTGAGCTAAAACAAATTTGCTGAATTTATTTACGATTTATTCCTGTTATTCCAAACTGGTTAACAAAGTGCCATCATAAATTCCCTGTTTAATTGCGGCAGCGGCGACGATCGGACTATTCCATTCATATTTACCCATTACCACTTCTGCTACCTTTACATGAGGAAAATAAGCTGCAAGTTTTTGATTGAGTTCTTCAAGTAAAACATCTTTAACAATCAACATACTAGAGTTGAGCATGATTTTCTCTGCAGAAAAAATATGAAGGAGATTCATCAAAATATAAGCTAAACAATCTGTTAAATGATCCAAAATTCGTAACGCTGTCTTATCTTGCCGAATAATATTTCTACACAAGAACTTAATTTTTTCGGCATTTGTGGAAAAATGATTATTTGGGTACAACAAATCAATAAGCTGAATAATTGCCCTGTGAGTAATTTGATGCTGTACTTGATAACGCTCTACTTCAGGTAAACCACGATTAATTAAGGCCTGTAACTCATTTAATCTAGGAACGACTAAGTGATTAATATTAATTCTCTCATGCTCTCGATTAAATAAAATATTCCCTTCTGATAATACGTTAAAATTAACTTCATCATCTAATTGGATAAACAAAGCATCATCACAATTAATTGCATTACCTAAAGTAGATTCAGCTAATAACCAAGTTTTAAAATACTCTGAAATTAAAATAGGAACATCAAAATAAGGTGAAAATAACATTCTAAGATTTAATTGATTAAATCTCTGACTTCCTAACTTTATTAGGTTGCCGTCTTTATCCAATTCCCCACCAACAGTCACTGAAAATGTAATTAAATTTGATAATCCTTTTGTTTTATTAAGAAAGTGTTCAATGCTATTTACTAAAAAATCATCTAGTGTTGACAACGTATTTATTGATAGAGGGAAAATTTTTTGTTTAACAATAACACCATTAAGCTCGCTAAGCGTTATTTCAAAACGATCTTCCATCAAAGTTGCACATAAGGACTGCCAATAAATTGGAGAGACACATAATGCTATTGCCGGTCGTCCACGATTGTCTGTGTTACGCACCGTTTTTTCCATAATTAAATGCTTTTCTATGAGATCACGCGTAAGAGATGTAATCGTCGCGGGAGCAAATCCGGAAAGTTTTGAAAGTTCAATACGGGAAATTTCTTCAAATTGTTCAATTAAACGGTAAATTCTGCCTAATTGAATTAAACGTGAGGGTGTTTTTTCTTCCTTATTCATTCAATGCATCCATATTTATTATCATCATCAATTTGATGAACGTAGTTATACCAGTTAGCACTTTTTACTCAAGAAATTTGCGTTAAATCTGCGCCTCCTGTCACAAAAATAAAAACCACCGTCTAGATTTTTGAAAATTTTCGAACTTGAGGTAAACTAACGCGGTTTCTAAAAATGCATTAATTCTGAGGTATATATGACAAAAATTGCATCAATTGTAGATGTACTACAAGGCAAAATTGCAATTGGCGAAAAAGTGACTGTACGCGGTTGGGTACGCACCCGTCGCGATTCCAAAGCAGGCCTATCTTTCCTTGCCGTTTATGACGGTTCTTGCTTTGCACCCATCCAAGCCATCGTAAATAATGATATCGTTAATTATGAATCTGAAGTATTGCGTTTAACTACCGGTTGTTCCGTTATTGTAACAGGGACGGTGGTTGAATCGCCGGCTGAAGGCCAAGCCGTTGAGTTACAAGCAGAGAAGGTGGAAGTTACCGGCTGGGTCGAAGATCCGGAAACCTACCCAATGGCAGCAAAACGCCATTCAATCGAATATTTACGTGAAGTAGCACACCTTCGCCCTCGCACGAATATTATCGGTGCCGTTGCTCGTGTACGTCATTGTTTGGCTCAAGCCATTCATCGCTTCTTCCATGAGCAAGGTTTCTACTGGGTGGCAACGCCGTTAATCACCGCTTCCGATACAGAAGGCGCAGGCGAAATGTTCCGCGTTTCTACGTTAGATTTAGAAAACTTGCCACGCACAGATAAAGGTGCGGTGGATTTTAGCCAAGATTTCTTTGGTAAAGAATCATTCTTAACTGTATCCGGTCAATTAAACGGTGAAACTTACGCTTGTGCATTAAGTAAAATCTATACATTTGGCCCAACATTCCGCGCCGAAAACTCAAATACTACGCGCCATTTAGCGGAATTCTGGATGATTGAACCGGAAGTGGCTTTTGCAACACTCGCCGACAACGCAAAACTTGCCGAAGATATGTTGAAATATGTTTTCCGTGCAGTTTTATCTGAGCGTCGCGATGATTTAGAATTCTTTGCTAAGCATGTGGACAGTGATGTTATTAATCGTTTGGAACGTTTCATTCATTCCGATTTCGCCCAAGTAGATTACACCGATGCCATTGAGATTTTATTGAAATCCGGCAAAACCTTTGAATTCCCGGTTTCTTGGGGTATCGATCTTTCTTCCGAACATGAACGCTATTTAGCGGAAGAATATTTCAAATCGCCTGTTGTGGTGAAAAACTATCCAAAAGACATTAAAGCCTTCTATATGCGTTTAAACGATGACGGAAAAACTGTTGCTGCGATGGATGTGTTAGCACCGGGAATCGGTGAAATCATCGGTGGTTCACAACGTGAAGAGCGTTTAGATGTATTGGATAAACGCATGGAAGAAATGGGCTTAAATCCTGAAGATTATTGGTGGTACCGTGATTTACGCCGTTATGGCACCGTACCGCATTCCGGCTTTGGTTTAGGTTTTGAACGGTTGATTGTTTATGTCACCGGTTTACAAAACATTCGTGATGTGATTCCATTCCCGCGGGCACCACGCAACGCAAACTTCTAATTTAAAAGTAAATAAAATCGCCTTGTTGAATTAACAAGGCGATTTTTTATAGCCAGAAAAACAGGTTTAAAATTGACCGCGCCTTTGATGCTTTGAATAACAAAAAAGATACCTAAGTGCGGTATCTTTTTTCAATATTTTTTAATCTGATGATCGAGCAACTATTTCACAATGCGTAAGTGAGAGGTGGATTTCGTTGCCTTTTTCGGTTTATCCGTTTTATCGACAGCTTTCTCAAAGCCAATCGGTTGCTCTTCGACTTGCTCCGACGGCTCATAAGCCTCTTCAGGCTCAAACATCACGCCATCGCCATTCTCTCGCGCATAAATAGCAAGTGCTGCACCTAGCGGAATGTAAATATCCTGCGGCACACCACGAAAACGGGCATTAAATTGAATAAAATCATTGGTTAGCTGTAAATTTCCGGTCGCATTTGCGGACAAGTTCAATACGATTTGTCCATCTTTGACATACTCCACCGGCACTTTCACGCCCCAGTAAGTGGCATCAACTACCAGATACGGAGTGAATTCATTATCAACCAACCAATCGTAATAAGCCCTTAATAAATAAGGACGTTTCGGAGATGATTTATATTCCATCCAGTCGCCTATTATTTTTCATCCATTAAGTTTTTGGGCGCTAATTCACCCACGGATTGCAAGAAAGAATCACGTTCAAAAATGCGAGACATATAAGCTTTTATCGCTTTGCTGCCTGCACCATTGAATTCGACACCTAATTCCTGCATACGCCATAGCAGTGGTGCCACATAGCAGTCAATTAAACTAAATTCATCACTCATAAAATAAGTGCTCTGATTAAAAATCGGCGCAATCGCAAGAATTTCTTCTTTCAATTGTTTTAAGGCATTCGCACGTTCAGTTTCAGAAGCAGCATTCTGAGCGATTTCTAATGTTGGATACCAATCTTGCTCAATTCGTAACATTAACAAGCGGCTTTTTCCGCGAGCCACCGGATAAACTGGCATTAATGGCGGATGCGGGAAACGCTCGTCCAAATATTCCATAATGATGCGAGAATTAAATAGCACTAAATCACGATCAACTAGCGTAGGCACAGTACCGTACGGATTGAGCTCCATTAAGTCTTCTGATAATGCTTGCGGATCTACAATTTCCGTTTCATAAGCTACGCCTTTCTCAGCCAACACAATGCGCACTTGGTGACAATAAATATCGGTTTTATTTGAAAATAGCGTCATCACAGAACGTTTATTTGCAGAACTTGTCATCTATTCCTCCGACGACTTGGTAATAATTGAAATATTCAACCGATATGCCTCATATCGGGAAAAATGGTCGACTATTCTAACATAAAGCGTCACGTCTTTTCCAAGGAAAGGCATGATATTTTATTTTTAATAAGCATAAAAAAATCCGTTTTATAAAAAACGGATTTTTCTTTTTCAAATACGCATAAATAAAATCAATGAAATCTCTTATTTCCACTTATCGGCAGCCGCATAATCACTGTCGCGACCTTCAATCCAACGCTCCCCTTTTTCGGTTTGTTCTTTTTTCCAAAAAGGGGCTTTGGTTTTCAAATAATCCATAATAAATTCATTGGCGTGATACGCATCGCCACGATGCGCAGATGCGGTTCCCACCAACACAATTTCATCACCAGTGTTCAATTCACCTACACGATGAATGATGGAAATCTTTTGTAAATCCCACCGCGCTTTTGCCTGTTGCGCAATGTCCATCAAGGCGTTATGCGTCATCGCCGGATAATGTTCCAAATACAAACTGCTGACTTCATCCCCTAAGTTCATATCACGCACTTTGCCCACAAACATTACCGTAGCACCAACCGAATTTTCTTCGCTTAACCAACGATAAACAGCATTTTGATCGAAGGTCTGCTCTTGCACGGAAATTTGAATATCGTTCATTTAGCCTCCGGTCACCGGTGGGAAAAACGCAATTTCATCGCCATTTTTGACCGCACTTTCTAACGGCATTAAGGTTTGATTGATAGCCACCAAAAGTTTATCCGATTGCAATGCCAACGCCCATTTATCACCTTTCGCCACAAGATGTTGACGTAATTCTTCTACCGTGGCGAAATTTTCGTTCACTTCAATGGCATCCAAACCGATTAATTCTCGCGTTTGGGCAAAAAATAAAACGCGTAACATTATTTCTCCTCCGCAATAAAATGCCCGGATTTTCCACCGCTCTTTTCCAACAAACGCACCGTTTCAATTACCATGTCTTTTTGCACCGCTTTGCACATATCGTAAATAGTTAATGCGGCCACGCTTGCCGCCGTTAACGCTTCCATTTCCACACCGGTTTTACCGCTCAATTTACACAGGCTTTCAATGCGGACTTGATGGGTTTCAGGAAGTGCGGTCAAACTCACTTCGACTTTAGAAAGTAAAAGAGGATGACACAGCGGAATCAGTTCCCAAGTGCGTTTTGCAGCTTGAATACCGGCAATTCGGGCGGTCGCAAACACATCACCTTTGTGATGTTGTCCGGAGAGAATCATTTGTAAGGTTTCTGGCGCCATACGAACATAAGCTTCAGCACGCGCCTCGCGAACGGTGTCGGCTTTGGCGGAAACATCCACCATATTCGCCTCGCCATTCGCATTAATGTGAGTCAATGTGGTCATGATAATTTAAAAGTGCGGTTGGTTTTCTTGATGTTTTCAGTATCGACGTAAATTAACCGCCGATACTGGCTAAATGGTTACGCACGCCACTATCGCCGACATGCAGATAATGGTGTTCACGCTTACCTTGTAACGCAGAGAAAATTCTTGATTGCAAAAGCATTTGTTGCTCATCAGACTGTAACAAATCACGCAAATCAATGCCTTCTTCACCAAATAAGCAAAGGTGTAATTTCCCTTTAGCAGAAACTCTCAAACGGTTACAGCTGGCGCAGAAATTTTTCTCATAAGGCATGATTAAGCCGATTTCGCCCAGATAATCCGGGTGACGGAAAACTTTTGCCGGACCGTCAGAACGGCCTTTCATTTGTAATTGCCAGCCCTCACGCAAGAGTTTCTGTTCTAAAATCTGTCCCGATAAATGATGTTTTTGGAAGAAAGAATTCATTTCACCGGTTTGCATCAACTCGATGAAACGCATTTGAATCGGTTTATTTTTAATCCATGCCAAGAAACCGGAAAAGTCTTTATCATTCAAATCTTTCATCAATACAGAATTGACTTTGACTTTTTGATAGCCGCATTCGAAGGCGCGATCAATGCCCCGCATAATGTCATCAAATTTATCGACACCGGTAATACGCTGGAACATTCTGGCATCAAGGCTATCCACACTGACGTTAATGGACGTCACACCGGCTTGTTTCCAATCTGCGACATCTTTAAACAGGCGAAAACCGTTTGTGGTCAGTGCGATTTGTTTAATGCCGTCAATATGGCGAATGCTTTCGACAATCGGCAGGAAGTCTTTACGTAAGGTTGGTTCGCCACCGGTAATACGGACTTTTTCCGTTCCCATCACCGCAAAGCTACTAACCAAGCGGCGAATTTCGTCCAAGGTTAAAAAACTCGGCTTATTAGGTTCAGGCTGATAGCCGTCAGGTAGGCAATAATTGCAACGGAAATTACACATATCGGTAATCGACAGTCGCAAATAGTAGTATTCACGCTGGAACGAATCAACGAGTTGAGCCGCGCCAACATTTTTGATTGGAATGGTTTGCATTTGACACCTTTCTAAAAACGGAGAGGATAAATCGTTTCCAACGTATCCCTGAATAATACCGACTTCGTATTATTGGCATTACCACCCTATTTTGTGTTCAACACATTGTGCGCAAAACGTAGGTGAGTAAGCTCGGAGTTACATGCGGTTAATAAATTTTGCAGCATTGTAAAAGATTCACGAAAACAAAAGCAATCAATTAATTTGATCTAGGTTATAAATTCATAAAATTCTTTAAAATCAATTATATATAAATTTATATAGCGTTAATAAAACACCCAAAAACAATGACTAATATACCTAATAATAATTACCAATCTGTACAGGCTCATAAAGCAGGTTATAATTGCGCACGAAAATTGATAAGGGAAATAAGATGGCGGATTTTAAAGGATATCAACAATACGAAAATTTAAGCACACTCAAAAAAGTCGTCGCTATTGGTGGCGGGCATGGACTCGGCCGCGTGATGTCTTCTTTAAGTTTTTTGAGAGAACGTCTTACCTCTATTGTCACCACCACCGATAACGGCGGTTCAACCGGCCGAATTCGCACCAATCAGGGTGGCATTGCCTGGGGGGACTTACGTAACTGCTTAAATCAAATCATCACGGAACCAAGCACCGCCTCTGCACTGTTTGAATATCGTTTTCATGGCAACGGTGAATTAGCCGGACATAATCTCGGCAATCTCATGCTCAAAGCGCTAGAAGATATGCATATTCGCCCAACGGAAGCAGTCAATCTTATTCGTGAGTTATTGCATGTAAAATCTTTTATCATCCCGATGTCAGAACAACCAGTACATCTCGCAGCCGTATTAAACGGCGGCAACAGCGTGGTTGGCGAAGTCAGCGTCGATAGCTTAACTGAGCTACCCAAATCCATTTTTCTTGTGCCTTACGTCACCGCCACACCGGAAGCAATTCAAGCGCTAAAAGAAGCCGAGCTGATTTTATTTGGCCCCGGTAGTTTCCTCACCAGCATTATGCCGCCCATTCTTCTACCGGAAATTACCGAACAGCTTCGACAAAGCAAAGCAAAAAAGATCTTTATTGATAATTTAGGTATCGAACACAGCCCGGCATCCAGTCTTTCTCTTGCTGATCGCATTCACTGGATCAATGAAACCGTTGGTCAACCTATTATCGATGGTGCGATTGTACCGTTTAATGCTGTACAAAATAGCCAACCTATGGAGATCAAAATCCTTGCGGGCCGCCTTAATGCAGACGATATTTCCTATCGCCATGACCGCGCGCTCCTCTGCTCCGCTATCGATGAACTTCTAGGCGAACTCTTAGCATCGCCAGAGGAAGAACATTCCGAACCCACCTCGCTTTAATAAAAAGTGCGGTGAAAAAACAGCGATAATTTTCACCGCACTTAAATCCTTACACAGATCACAAAATTCACATTTTTTGCTTAATAAAAACGCGCAAGTCAGCATAATGGTAAAGGTTATTTCATCAGGAGATTTTACTATGCAAAAAATGTTACTACTTAGCGGTTCTCGCTATGGCAATACAGGCTATTTGGAACATGCCATTCCGTGGTTACAGGATTTTTTATCAGCATACCAAGGCAAGAAAATCGCCTTTGTGCCTTACGCAGGCGTGCGTCAAACCAACGATCAATACGAACAAAAAGTGCAACAAGTTCTGGCGCCCTTAAATATGGAAATTCAGTCAGTACATCATGGCAAACCGCACCGCGCCATTATTGAACAAGCAGATGTGATCGCCATTGGTGGCGGAAATACGTTTTGTTTGATAAAGCAAATGTATGAACATGATTTATTGGACATTATTCGTGAAAAAGTGAAAAGCGGCACGCCCTATTTCGGTTGGAGCGCAGGCGCCAAT
Source organism: Aggregatibacter sp. (assembly GCF_057314075.1). NCBI lineage: Bacteria > Pseudomonadati > Pseudomonadota > Gammaproteobacteria > Pasteurellales > Pasteurellaceae > Aggregatibacter > Aggregatibacter sp. The sequence goes on from NZ_DBHLAR010000004.1 coordinate 249,411, forward strand.
ATGGCGAGCAAATCCATTATGACCACCAACGATATGCCTATCACGTATCCGCCATCTTTTGATGCGCTTAATCTGTTCCCTTATCAAATTAACCCGCACTTCATTTCTGGCAAAATGCCGGGGCATAACGGGGAAAGCCGTGAAGAACGTTTTGAGGAATTTTTATTGGTGAACCCGACGGCACAAATTTACGCCATGCCGGAAGGAACCGCGTTTTTAATTAACGGAAATCAGGTGAAAATACTGGGTGAACATAATATTGTGCATTTCGGTAAAAACATGCAGCGCCGTGACATTCCTGCCGGTTCGGTGTTTGAAATCTGATTATGAATAAAAAAGTGCGGTCGGTTTTCAGTTTGTTTTTCGGATGTGAAAAACGTTTTGAAAATCGACCGCACTTTTACTGGAACGATTAAAGAGAATTATTTCTTAAACACGCTCACATTATTAAAACCGCTTTCTTTTAAATACAGCGCCTGCAACTTACTCATCACGCCACGCTCGCAATACAACACATAATGCTTGCTTTGATCCAACTCGGCGAATTGACCGGAAAGTTTATAGAACGGCAGCAGAATCATTGCTTGATTTTCAATGTGTAACGGGTTTTCGTCAATTTCTTCCGGGCTACGAATATCAATGATCACATCATTTTCCCCTAACACGGACACGGCATCCACGGAAACAACTTCTTTCTCCGTTTGCTCGGCAATTTGACGAATATCTAAATATTGCGCATTTTCCACCGCACTTTCCAACACGGCAAAATTGAAATTGCCTTCTTCCTGTTCAATTTTCGCTTTTATCGCTTTCACTGTCGGATTTTTTGAAATCACGCCGCAAAATTCCGGCATGGATTTGGCGATATCATCGGTACCGATGTGTTTTGCCATGGCGATGATTTTTTCTTTGTCGTGTGTAATTAACGGGCGTAACACCAACACGTCAGCGGCTTCATCAATTAAACGTAAATTGGTTAAGGTTTGGCTGGAAACCTGTCCTAGCGCTTCCCCTGTCACAATTGCCTGAATGTCGAAACGTTGCGCGATTTTGGACGCCGCGCGCACCATCATGCGTTTAAGCACCACGCCCATTTGCCCGTTATCCACGTTTTCCAGGATCTCGCCTACCACGCCTTCAAAATTGATTGCCACGAAACGCACTTTGTGAGAACTACCATAACGTTGCCAAATGTGATACGCCATTTGTTTTACGCCAATTTCGTGTGCTGCGCCGCCTAAATTAAAGAAGCAATAATGCACGCGTGAACCACGACGTAACAACATATAACTGGATATGCCGGAGTCAAATCCGCCGGAAATGAGCGACAACACATCTTCCTGCGTGCCAATCGGATAACCGCCGATGCCTTCATAACGAGCACGCACCAGCATCATTTTGTCGTCTTCAATTTCAATACGCACCGTCACATCCGGATTTTTCAGTTGCACTTTGGCGCTGGCAATATGTTGATTCAATCCGCCACCGATGTAACGCTCAGCTTCCAGTGAATTAAATTCATGTTTGCCTTTACGTTTTACTCGCACGCAAAAGGTCTTATTTTCTAATTGGGATGCCACATCCGACAGTGTTTGCTCAAAAATCTCATGCAAGTTCGCGAAGGGTTTCTCTTCTACTTGCAAAAAATGGTGAATGCCCGGAATGCGTTGTAATTGCTCGATAAGCATCGGTAAATTTGCGTCGATTTTCGACCGCACCTCGATGTAATCCCAATGCTTTATTACCGCGACTGTATCATCATATTTTGTTAATACATTACGGATATTGCTGGTCAGAATTTTCACGAACCGTTTCCGCACGGATTCGCTTTTAATCATAATTTCAGGAAATAATTTGACGATAAATTTCATGCTAATTCACTTTTTATCCAATAGAAAAATGCGGCGTATTTTAGCAGATAGCGCAGAAATTACCATGCTGCGGGTTGTTCATTAACAAGAACAACTTATTTGCTTTATTACTTAATCTCATTTTCTGACCTTACGTAGAAAAAGGAGAAAACAGATAACAAAAGATCTTAATGTCTTTGACAAACACTACTGTTGATTAATCAACGGCAAATGGACTAATAGCTCAGAAGGCAACACCTTAACTGCACATAACTCTGCATGATTTTATCCCGTCAAAGTGCGGTTTATTTTTAATGTGTTTTTACTTTTCGCTAGCATCACCAGTCAACAGTGCAATTTCCTGTTTTAGTGCATAAGGCATATGCCGTGGTCCGCGTACGGCAGTGACACCAAATTTCCCCATTTTCGCGCGTGGAATGAGGCTTTTATCATATTCTTTCAAGCAACGAATTTTCATCACCCGCTTCACCTGTAAATTATCCGTACGTTTTTGGTGATAGGGAATGTTTACCTCCAACACCAAACATTGATAACGAATCGCCCCTATAGGTTCAGTGACGTACAGATACACAATATCATCTACCGCAATATTGTTACTCTGCTTCCAGTAAATTTCTCCGCCTTCGCGCAAGTCTTTCTCCACATCGTAATATTTCGGGTTGGCTGGCACGATCCATTCCGTATAACGGACGATCCCCAGTTGCTTCTTCACTTGTCGTGTAGCGGTCAGATCAAAACTGGCATTTAATAAAAACAATATAGTGTCTTTTTCTACGGAGCCATCTAACAACACCGTCAGCCAATGATTTTTATTCATGTGGTACGCCGGTAGGAAACCGGCTTGCGGCAAAAATACGCTTAGCATTTCAGGGGAACATTTCACGTTCATTACCGCCAATTTCCCTGCGCCGCTTAGCCCTAATGACGATTTTTCGACATTCATCACAATGGCATACCATTTTCGATTATCAGCATGACGCAACACCGCATAATCCGGATGGGTCTTCCACAAATATTCCGGTTTAGTGCCATATTGGGTGAAGACATACTCGAAAACTTGTTGGGTTAGCTCAGCCATTCCATGTTCCTCTTATTACTTTGATAACATCATTTTACGCCAATTTAATCCTCAAAATAAAAGACATTAATTTCCACATCATTATTGTGCTTTTTAGCTCAACAGGCATATTATATTCCTTGAGAAAGGACTCAATTTAATCATATGAATAATGGATTATTCACCGCAGAGAGCAATCTCACTCTAATTAATAAACTCGGAGGAGTTATATGGAAGGGAAAACAATTGCGCCAATTGAAGTAAAAATGGGCTTCAAATGGCAAGGGTTACTGCTTTCAGTGATTGTCGGGATGGCAATTTGGTTGATTCCGATACCGGAAGGCCTTTCTGCCAAAGCATGGGGTATGCTTGCCCTCTTTGTTGCCACGATTGTGGCGATTATCGCCAAAGCCATGCCCATGGGCGCGGCAACATTGGTCGCACTCGTCATTAGCGGTTTAACCGGTTTAACACCATTATCTCCCGCCAAAGGGGAAGTGGGCATGTTATCCGGTTTTTCCAACGGAACCATTTGGTTAATCGCCATTGCGATGTTTTTATCTCGAGCAGTCATCAAAACCGGATTGGGAAAACGCATTGCCCTCTATTTTGTCGCACGTTTCGGTAAAAAAATGATGGGCGTTGCTTATGGTATCGCACTAGCCGATGTGGTCATTGGCCCGGGGATTCCGTCTGCTTCTGCGCGTGGCGGCGGTATCATGTATCCCATCATGCAATCCATCGCTGACGCCTACGATTCCAAACCGGGCCCAACCGCCAGACGTGCCGGTGCATTTCTTGCCATTGCCGTATCACAAATTGACACTATCGTGTGTACCATGTTCCTCACCGCGATGGCAGGCAACCCGTTAATCGCAGAACTTGCCAAAGGTCAAGGCGTTGAAATTACGTGGATGACGTGGTTCTTAGGCGCGATCGTGCCGGGTGTTATCAGTTTGATCCTATTGCCTTATTTCGTCTATTTGATTTACCCGCCTGAACTCAAAGACACACCGAAAATGGCAGAAATGGCGCGTGAAGAATTACATAATATGGGGCCAATGAGCAAAGCAGAATGGATTTTGGCGCTTGATTTCATCTTATTGTTGTTCTTATGGACCGTAGGTGATTTGGTCTTCCATATTCCGGCAACAGTTTCCGCCTTTATCGGTTTGGTGATTTTATTACTGACCAACATCATGAGTTGGAAAAATATCGTTGCTGAAACCACCGCATGGGACACCATGTTTTGGTTTGCAGTTTTGGTGATGATGGCAAATGCGTTGAATAAATACGGTGCTATTGCTTGGATTTCCAGCCATATTTCCTCCTCGGTGGGGGCATTCAGTTGGCCGGTTGCCTTTACGATTTTAGTCTTAGTGTATTTCTACACTCGCTACTTTTTCGCGTCTGCCATGGCGCATATTTCCGCCATGTATTTAGCATTCGTTGCGGCAGCTATTGCCGTTGGCACACCACCGATTATTGCTGCCCTCGGCTTAGGTTATACCTCTACCCTCTCAATGAGCTTAACCCAATACGCCGGCGGCCCTGGCCCGGCCCTCTATGGTTCCGGTTATAACTCAACCGGCCAATGGTGGGGCGTTAGTTTCGCCACCTCCATTGTGTCACTGATTATCTGGTTTGGTGTCGGTGGCTTATGGATGAAATTATTAGGTTGGTGGTAACTACATTGCGCTTTATCGCTCACCTAAAATTCTTATAAAAAAATGACCGCACTTTATTTTTCAAGCTAAAGTGCGGTCACTTTTTTCAGTATTTTTTAAATTAATCTGCGAGAAATAATGGTCCCATTGGCATTTTTGGCAAGGCAAATCGGTCGGGATAAAGCACCTTCACTAAATACAACCCCTCCGGCTTAGCTGTCGGTGCGGCGAGAGTGCGATCTTTTTGCGCCAACAACCAAGCTAACCATTCCACTGGTTGATTGCCGCAACCCACTTCAATCAAGCTCCCCACAATATTACGCACCATGTGATGAACAAACGCGTTTGCTTGAATATCCACGATGATATATTGCCCTTGGCGAGTGACGTTTAAATGATGCACATTGCGCCACGGCGTGTTGGATTGACATTGCGCAGCACGGAAAGAACTAAAATCATTTTCACCGAGCAACGCTTGCCCTGCTTGGTGCATTAATTGATGATCGAGTTCCAAATGACAATGCGTCACGCCTTGCGGCAAAATGGCTGAACGCAGTTTATTACAATATAAAATGTAACGATAACGACGGGCGGTAGCGCTAAAACGGGCATGAAAATCATCATCAACCACTTTCGCCCATCGCACAGCAATATCATCGGGTAAATTCGCATTGACACCAAAACTCCAGGCTTTCTCAGTACGATGAGCAGTCGTTTCAAAGTGAATCACTTGCCCTGAGGCATGTACACCGGAATCCGTACGGCCTGCACAGAAAATACTGATATCTTCATTGGCAACGGTAGAAATCGCCCGTTCCAGTTCAGCCTGTATGCTGGCCACTTTTTCTTGTTTCTGCCAACCGAAATACTGTTTTCCGTCGTATTCCACACCTAATGCAATTTTCATGTTCTACTCTGATTTTACTTAAAACGGCATGCATTATAACAAGGCTTGGTTAATCTCAAAAACATTCTAAAAACCCACCGCACTTTTGCTGAATTTCACACATAAAAAAAGCAGAGATTGCTCTCTGCTTTTTGGAAAAACGTATAAAAATTAACGTTTGGAGTATTGTGGACGACGACGTGCTTTGTGTAAACCCACTTTTTTACGTTCAACGCGACGTGCGTCACGAGTAACGAAGCCTGCTGCACGAAGTGCTGGGCGTAAGGTTTCATCGTATTCCATCAATGCACGGGTAATACCATGACGGATTGCACCCGCTTGACCGGAAATACCACCACCTTTAACAGTGATGTATAGGTCTAATTTATCAGTTAATTCAACCAATTCTAACGGTTGACGAACTACCATGCGAGCAGTTTCGCGACCGAAATATACGTCTAATTCACGTTGGTTGATGGTGATCTTACCATTGCCCGGTTTGATAAATACACGAGCTGAAGAGCTTTTGCGGCGACCTGTGCCGTAGTTTTGATTCTCTGCCATATCCTAAAACCTCGTGATTAAATATCTAAGACTTGTGGTTGTTGTGCAGCGTGTTGGTGTTCAGCACCTGCGTACACTTTTAATTTACGGAACATTGCACGGCCTAATGGACCTTTTGGCAACATACCTTTAACCGCAATTTCAATCACTGCTTCAGGACGGCGTGCGATCATTTCTTTGAAAGTCGCTTGTTTGATACCGCCTACATAGCCTGTGTGCCAGTAGTAAATTTTATCGCTGTCTTTGTTACCGGTTACAGCAACTTTGTCCGCGTTGATAACGATGATGTAATCACCTGTGTCAACGTGCGGAGTATATTCAGCTTTATGTTTACCACGAAGACGACGCGCTAATTCAGTCGCCAAACGACCTAAAGTTTTACCTGTCGCATCTACTACATACCAGTCGCGTTTAACCGTTTCTGGTTTTGCTACAAAAGTTTTCATTAATTAATTACCAATATAATAATATTAATACCCAGTGCTTAAAAAAGCACAACCAGTTATCTTAATCTTCACCCCTTCGAGTGCGATCTCGACAAAATAATGCGCGGTGGGAATCCGCAGCATTCACAGGGTCGGGCGATTATACAGAAAATTTCACCGAAAAGCTAACGGTTTTACAGGAAAAATACGATAAATTTTGACCGCACTTTGTCTTTTTATTCTTCACTATCAAATAAAAAATCTAGGGTTTGCGCCCTAAAAGACAAATCACGGAACTGGCGCCAACATGACGGCTACCTTCATTCATTTCTCGCACATCATGCTCTGCCAATAGCCATTCCAGCCCCAATAATGCTTGTTGCATCTCCTCCAAGGTGCCGAGCATTTCAACATGACTAGGCCCGCCGGTGCCATAACGAAGTTGATCAGGATGATAAAAGACGCCGGCAAACAAGCCGCCCGGTTGCAAGGCATTCACAATGCGTTGCATGACTTGAGTCCGTTCCGGCTCCATAAAATGACAGAAAACAGACGTAATCACCGCATAATGCGCCGTGGGCATCGTCATTTCGGCAATATTGGCTAATCTCGTTGTGAACGGTACCTGATACCGATGCGCCAACACTTGCGCTTTTCGCAATCCAACTTGAGAGAGATCCACACCTTCCGTTTCTAATCCGTGGCGGGCTAAAAAGATGCCATTGCGCCCTTCCCCTGTGGCAAGATCTAAGGCTCTTCCCGAGGTTGGCAAGTAAGGCTGAATTCTAGCGATAAATTCATTGGGTTCCGTGCCAAAAATATATTCTTCCGTTTGATAACGCTCATCCCATTTTGTCATATATTCCCCTTTTATTTTGCTAATAACTGCCCTAATCCGCTTTGTCGTTGCACCGGATTTTTCACCGCACTTTCCCACACGCTCTGCAATGCAAACACCGTGAGGAAATCTTTAGTGCGCGTAATACCGGTATAAACCAGCTCTTTGGATAAGACCGGGCTATTTTCTAACGGTAAAATCAGGAACGTATGTGGAAATTCAGAACCTTGAGATTTATGCACGGTCATGACAAAGGCGGTCTCATGATTCGGCACACGGCTTGCCAGCACTTTTTTATAGCTATTTTGCCCTTGTTCAAACCACACTCGCCCATGGCCTAAATAAATGCCGATGTCGCCGTTATACAAGCCGACACTGCTGTCATTTTGCGTAACCATAATCGGTTTACCGACATACCACTCCCGTTCCTGATGAAATTGTAACAGCCGTTTTTGACGCAATTTTTCTGCAATAGCGAGGTTTAACTGCTCGACACCAAACTCGCCTACGCGTAACGCGGTTAAAAAGCGGATGCGGTTAAACGCGGCAAAAATTGACCGCACTTGATCTTCATGAAGAACGCCCTCTGACGGAATCTGTTGCAAATAGCGCGCATATTCTTCCGCAGCACGATCGACAATCAATTTCACACAGGCTTTGCGCTGTTGCACATCATCTTTATTCGTCAAATAATGGGCAAAATCGGTTAAATACACACCGCAATGTTTATCTTGATGTTGCTGATATTGTTGCAATAACTGCCAGCTCTTGAGCGCATCGCCTAAATTCACCGCCGTTGCCAACTCGCCTACTTCCGGATTAGCCCCAAAACGGCGACTGACTTGTAAATAACAAATGCTGTCGCTAATGGCGTTTATCTTATCCTCTGAGGGTAATGTCATCCCTGTTGTTGCCTGCAAATATTGCGCCATCCTTGGGCTATAGGTCGGTTTTGCCGCATTCACAAAACGCCCTAATTCGCCCAAAATAGCACCGGCCTCTACGGAAGCAAGTTGATCTTTATCGCCCAACAAAATCAGTTTGGTGTCCGGTTTAAGCGCATTAAGCAATTTCGCCATTAAAGTGAGATCGATCATGGACGCCTCATCCACCACCAACACATCCAACGGCAATGGATTATCGGCGTGATAACGGGTTTCTTCACTGAAAAAGCGCACACCAAGCAAACGATGGATCGTTTCTGCGCTCATCGGAATCGCCAGATTCTCGATGATTTCCCGTTGATTTGAATCCTGTGCAAATGTTAGTTTTAAACGTTCCACAGCATCCACAATGGATTCCGTTAAACGCGCTGCCGCTTTACCTGTTGGCGCAACCAATTTAATGCGTAAATCGTTTTGATACAGTTCTTGCAAGGTTAAAAGCAACTTGGTTACGGTCGTTGTTTTCCCCGTTCCCGGTCCGCCGGTAATTAAACAAAAACGCTGACGTAACGCCATGGCAACGGCGATTTTCTGCCAATCAATGCCCTGCTGCTCTTCCTGAAAATAGCGATGAAGAATCGATGCAATTTGTGTGAGTTGTCCCTCTGAAAAAACAGGCTCAAAACAGACCGCACTTTTGAAGTAATCGGCAATTCGAAATTCGTCTTGCCACACACGATAAAAATACAAGCAATTAAACTGCAACACCAAAGGTGCAATTTGCTGTAATGGTGAATCCGTAAAGGCGATGTGTTGCGCCTTTTGCAAGGTAGATTGCCATTGGGAGATCGGCACATAATCAATTTTTTGCTGAATTTCCGTTAAGTAAACGCGCTCGTTGAAATAATCCTGTAAACCGAATAAATCCTGTTCGGTGGACTGATTCAACAAAAGGCAGGTGTTGCCTTGGCGATAATGGAAATTACATAATGCCGCCATCAGCACCGCCAAGTTTTGTACAGAAGGCGCATAATCAAACGGCTGCTGTTTACGGTGAATAAACTCGGCAAAATAATAATCGGCGGCGTTAATCATGCCTTTTTCTTTAAGTTGAGATAATAAAGTTAACATCAGAACACATTCTCCAAGGCTTGAATTAACGCATAATCCGGTTTATCAAAAAATACGCCATCCTGATTTTCACCGTTCATGCCGCGTAAAAAACAATAAAACACACCGCCAAAATGGGTTTCGTAGTGATAGTTTTCGTCACGTTGTTGCAAATAACGATGGAGTGCCAACGTGTAAAATAAATATTGCCAGTCGTAATGGTTTGCTAGCATCGCTTGCTCAAGGCTTTTGCCAACGTAATTTTGCGGCTCGACACCCAGGAAATTCGATTTGTAATCCACCAAATAATAGTTACCGTTATGGCAGAAAACCAAATCCATAAAACCGCGTAACATGCCTTTAATCGCATCGAATTGCAGTGTTTCCGATGGCAAATGGTGATGTTTTTGCAACGCCCAATTAAATGCCGTCACATCAAACACCCGATTGAGTTTCAAATAAAACTGCATTTCTTTCACACATTGCTGGCGAGATAAATTGTTCAGCTTCAACGTTGGATCATCCGCACTTAACGGCGTATCTAAAATCGCCTTTATCCATTGTTGTAAGGATGGCAACCAGGTTTCCTCTAACTGTAACCATTGGCAGAGTTTTTGGACTTTTTCCTCATTCAACGGTTGGCTAAAATCATATTTTTCCAAGAAACGGTGCAACGCTGTACCGATTTTAATCCCGTGCGGGAAATCAAAAGGCGAATAACCGAAAGGATAGGCAGATTCATGACTAGCGCTTTCCGCCATGGTTTCTGTCGCTTGCTCGTTAAAATCATAATCTTTGCCACCATCAAAAACAGGTTCAAAAGCGACCGCACTTTCTGCCGCCAGTTGTTCTTTATAGTATTTTTTATTTTGATGAATCGCCTCAATGGCGCTGAAACTGGTCACCGTCCAGTTTTGTTCAATATGACCGGTGAATGTTGCCGCGTTTAATGGCGCTTGAGTCTCCGACTGCATTGGTTCATCTAGTGCTTTTAATGCCGTGGTTTCAGAAATCTGCACACTTCCCTGCGGGGCACGTTGAACCAACTTTTCTAATAGTGGCAAGCTGTCGTAGGCTGTCGGCTTCTCATTTTTTTGAATGTCTCCTTGAGTGAGCACATATAACAAGGCACTCCACTTTTCCTCAAAGGTTTTCGGCACACCGATGTTTAACTGATATTTCGCTCGGGTCAGCGCCACATAGAGTAAACGAAGTTGTTCGGCAAAATCCTCTTGTTTTACATCCTTCTCATGAGAACCATCAATATCCCACAGCACCTCATCCCGATCTTGGTCGTAATAAGTGGAAATGTGTTCAGACCCAGTTTTGGGGGCATAACCGACAAACGGCAACCAAACTAAATCATATTCCAATCCTTTGGATTTATGAATCGTAACAATTTTGACCAACTGCAACTCGCTTTCTAGCCGCACTTGTTGTTCATTTTGTCGATCTTCCCCTTGAATTTGCTTTTCAAACCAACGTAACAATGCCGCTTCACTTTCGTTCAGCGTTGCCGCTTCCTGCAATAATTCTGCCAAATGCAGCAAATCCGTCACCAGGCGTTTACCCTCCACCGTGGGATACAATTTTTCAGTGATTTTTTCTTGTAGGAACAACTGGTGCAACATCACTAATACACCTTGTTTTTGCCACGTTCTTTGATAATGAATAAATTTTTCGACCCAATATTCCCAACGGTTTTCGTCTAAACGAATACGCTGAATATCGGCCGCCGTTTGCGCAAAAATCGCCGTCGCAACGGCATTTAAAATATTGCGTTCGGAAAATGGATTAAGACAGGCCGTTAAAATCAACAACAGATCTTTTGCCGCATTACTGTCAAACACATTGCTATTTTCAGACAAAAACACGGAAGCAATGCCAAGACGACGTAACGCATTTTTTACCAAATCGGCTTCTTTGCGACTACGCACCAATACCGCAATACTTTCCGGTTTTAGCTTTTTTTCGATGCCTTTTTCATCTAAGCGAAAATCGGCGGTATTTTCCACCGCACTTTGCAACCAATGTTGAATAGAAACGGCACAGGCTTTCGCCATATTCTCTTTTACGGAAGCTTCATCCACATAAAACCGCACGGCAGGTTCCACTTCACCGTTTAACCAAAATTGCGGATGATCGTCTTTGGCTGAGACCGGTAGGAATTGAATCTTGTCATATAAAAACGGAGGTTGTTCGGTAAAATCAAACAAATGATTGACACATTGCACCACATCTTGGTGAGAACGGTAATTTTTTCCTAGATTAAAACGCTGCTGCGCTTCATCAGCCGCTTTAAAGTAAGTAAAAATGTCTGCACCACGGAATTTATAAATCGCCTGTTTTGGATCGCCAATCATAATAAAGCCGTTATCCGACGCAGGTTCTAATCGCAATGGCTCTACATAAACCTTAGAGAAAATCTGATATTGCACTGCATCCGTATCCTGAAATTCATCAATCATGGCAAACGGGAATTGATAACGAATCATCTGCGCAAATTCAGTATTATTCGGGTGGTGCAAGGCGTCTTTTAACAAGCGCAATAAATCATGAAAACTTTTTTCGCTGTGGTTGAGTTTGTATTCGGCTAATTGGGTATTCAACACCTTCAAAAAATGAAACATTGGGGCTTTAACGAAAGAAACCTGCCATTGATGCAATTCATCAATTTCTTCAAATACTACATGAGTTAAAAATTCTTCACATTTACTTCCCGCCTGCTTATTTATTTCGCTTTGCCTAAATTTTTTTAAACAATCTGGTTGAGGTGCCTCTGGTTCTTCAGCCCATTTGTCCATCAACGTAAACCATTTAGATTTACGGTCTTTTCTAAAACTAGAAGGATTAATTTTTTTGTGGTCTTTTGGGATTGCTTTTTGAAGTTCGGCATCAATCAAATCTCTAATTTCTTGAGATTTATCTTTCCATAATTTTTTTAATTTTTGCTCTTTATCTTCTATGTCATGAAAATAATCATCAATTTTTGAAAGAAACTCCTCGAAAGTCCCCTCAAAAAAGTGCGGTCGTTTTTCCGGAAGTTTTAATTCGGTTCCGGCAAATTTTTTGATTTTTGTTACAATATTGCTTGGCGAAACCAAATTTTTTTGAATAAATTCTACAACCGCATAAGGCTGTGAATAAAAATGCTCACGCCAAATTTTTTGCGCTAAGCGCAACAACAGCTCATCTTCTTCGCCACTTAATTCTAAGTTGAAATGAATCCCGGAATTGAATGCGTATTGCATCAGCATTCGATGACAGAAACCATGAATGGTATAGATCGCCGCCAAATCCATGTTTTGCTCCGCCAAGGTCAGACGTTGAATGGCAAGCGGTAAATCACTGATTGTCGCAACCAATTCGCGTAAAAAATCATCTTGCCCAAAGACTGCCGAATCTTGTGTCTGCTGATAAGCTGTCAATTTTTGTTTGGCGTCATAGATACGTTCGCGAATTTTGCGTTTCAGCTCCTCTGTCGCCATTTCAGTGAAGGTCACCACCAAAATTTGCTCGACATTCAATGCATAGGGAAAGGCATTTTCTCCCGCTTGCAGTAACAAACGTAAATAAAGGGAACCCATGGTGTAGGTTTTACCTGTACCGGCAGAGGCTTCAATTAAACTGACAGCATTTAATGGAATGGAGATCGGATTGAGTTGTTGCATGGTTAAGATTAAGCGAATGAAAAATTTTGAATAAAATAAGGGCGGAACTCAATCCGCCCAATAGCCTCGTTAGAAATTAACGACTTTATCTGCCCATAACGTCCATTTAGAAACATCATCTAAGGTGCCGCGAGTCACGCCATCAATTAGCTTTATCTCGGATAAACCACGCGCTTTAGTGCAGCTTGTACAGAGTTTGACTTCAGCACCTTGTGCTATCAAGATTTCCATCACTTGTTGTACGTTAGACCCTTCATTCGGATGTTGACCGGCAATGCCACTTAACACGGAATCACCAAAACAGAACACTTTAATTTCGACTTCTTTGCCATGCTCTTCCTGCAAATTCACGGCTAAACGCAATGCGTTGAAGCTTTTTTCTGTGCCATATGGCGATTCATTTAAAATAAAAAGAAGTTTTTGCATCATTAACCTACCCAGATAAATTTAATTAAGAATAACAAGGAAACCACCCAAACCGGTGCATTCACTTCGCGCCAACGCCCCGTTCCGAGTTTCATCACACAATAGCTGATGAATCCAAACGCGATTCCTTCGGTGATGGAGTATGTAAATGGCATCATCGCAGCCGTAATAAAGGCAGGAGTCGCTTCTGTTAAATCGTCCCATTGCACTTTAATTAAGCTGGATGCCATCAAAATACCCACATAAACTAACGCACCTGCTGTCGCATAAGCCGGTACCATACCTGCCAATGGCGAAAAGAAAATGGTTAGTAAAAACAACAATCCAACGACAACCGCCGTCATACCGGTGCGCCCACCGACCGATACGCCTGCACCACTTTCAATATAAGTACTGATCGCAGAAGTACCGATATACGATCCGACAACGGCGCTTGCACTATCAACGTATAAGGCTTGTTTCATTTTCGGGAAACGCCCTTTTTCATCGCTAAAACCAGCTTTGTCGGTGACACCGAGCAAGGTGCCGGAAGAGTCAAATAAGTTCACTAATAAGAAAGAGAAGATGATACCAATAAGTGCGGTATCCAAGGCACCGGCAATATCCACTTGGCCAACAACTTGGGTTAATGCCGGCGGCATGGAAACGATGCCGTGGAACATCACGTTTGGATCAAAATACAATGCAAGTGCGGTGACTGCGGCGATAGAAATTAGCACGCCGGAATAAATATTGCGTGCTGCCAACACCACGATAATAAAGAAACCAAGGATGCCCAATAACACTTGCGGACTATGTAGATCGCCTAACGCAACCAAGGTTGCAGGATTGGCAACAACCAAGCCCATATTTTTAAAGCCAATTAAGGCAATAAAGAAGCCGATACCGGCACCAATACCTACCCGCAAACTGAGCGGAATGGATGCCATCAGCCAATAACGGATTTGGAAGAGCGTCAATAGCAATAAGCCGACAGAACCCCAGAAAATGGTGCCCATCCCTACTTGCCAAGAATAGCCAAGTTTACCGACCACCACATAAGCAAAGAAGGCATTCAAGCCCATTGCCGGCGCCAATGCGATAGGCAAGTTACTGAATAACCCCATGGCAATCGTACCGAAGCCTGCGATTAAACAAGTGGTAACAAAGACAACTTGCTTATCCATGCCTGCATCCCCCAACACGGATGGGTTCACGAAGACGATATAGACCATGGTAAAAAAGGTGGTAATCCCGGCAATAATTTCCGTTTTGGAGGAGGTTCCTTTTTCTTTTAATTTAAAGAATTGTTGTAGAAAAGATTGATTTTCCATTGTAATTTCCAATCAGAGACAAAATAAAAACGATGAAAAACAAGGTTATCAGAAAGGTGTTTTTCCCGTTGATTCTAGCAAAAGATCAGAAAAACTGCGACGGGTTTGGAAAAATAAAAAACGAGATAAGAAAGAAGAAAAATAAGGAAAGAAAAGATGGTGCGACCGGCTGGACTCGAACCAGTGACCCCCACCATGTCAAGGTGGTGCTCTAACCAACTGAGCTACGGTCGCAGTGAAAAGTGCGCTAATAATAGCTAGCTTTTCAGGCTAAAACAAGTTTTTTATTTAATTGTATGGATGACTGCAAAAAAATTAACCAATTCATTATAAAGATAAAAAACAGGAGAAAAATAAACCGCACTTTCCTCAATAGAAAAGTGCGGTCAAAAATTTCAATGTTTTTTAGAAACGTGAATTAGAAACTTGACGTATCTTGGAAAAGACCAACTTTCAAATCTGTTGCGGTGTAGATAACGCGACCATCCACTTCTACTTCACCGTCTGCCATGCCCATGACCAATTTACGGTTAATCACACGTTTCATGTTGATACGATAAACGACTTTTTTTGCGCTTGGCAGGATTTGTCCGGTAAATTTCACCTCGCCAACGCCTAAAGCACGCCCTTTGCCTTTGCCTCCAATCCAACCAAGGAAGAAACCGACCAATTGCCACATAGCATCCAGACCTAAGCAACCCGGCATAACCGGATCGCCGATGAAGTGACAAGCAAAGAAAGGTAAATCAGGATGAATATCTAATTCAGCTTCAATATAGCCTTTGCCAAAGGTACCGCCATCTTCGGTCATTTTTACAATACGATCCATCATTAACATGGTCGGTGCCGGTAATTGCGGACCTTCTTTGCCAAACAATTCGCCACGTCCAGAAGCCAATAAATCTTCGTAAGTGTAACTGTCTTTAATGTTTGGAGCACAAGTGTTCATTATTAATCATCCTATAAAATATGGTTAAACAACGTAATGTTGAATGAGGGTTGGATTCTAGCAAAGCATTTCATTATTTAAAATAGCTAACACTTGTACGCCAAACTTGTCCGATCAGTTAATTTTTGATGGCTATTTTAATTTAGCGATTTTTTCTCCCCAAGAAAAAATCCCATAAACCGAATTTGTGAGATTGCTGATCAGAATATTGATCAATACGCTGATGAATCAAACGAGACAACGGCAAGGTGTCAAAATTATACGTTTTATTTTCTTGCTCCACCAAATCCCGCTGCAATAAAATCTCACAGGCCTGATCCACTGTTTCTACCGGATAAATAAAAAACTCCTGATTTTTCACCGCACTGACCACCGCCTCCGACAAACTGAGCTGATTTAACACCGCACTTGGGATCATCACGCCTTGCTTACCGGTGAGTCCACGACGTTGGCAAATGGTAAAGAAACCTTCGATTTTGTCATTTACACCGCCCACAGCATGCACTAAACCAAATTGATCAATTGCACCGGTAATGGCAATAGATTGCGGCAATGGCAAAGAAGACAAGGCACTTAATAAGACGCAAAAACTCGCCAAAGAGGCACTATCGCCATCAATTTCACCATAAGATTGCTCGAATACTAAAGAAGCGGAAAAAGGCAACTGTGACGGCAATTCAAGAACATTGGCCAAGCAGGCTTCCGCAATCATAATCCCCTTGCTGTGAATATTCCCCGCCAGTTCATTTTTTCGCTCTACATCCACAATTTCGCCATCACCAAATTGCACGATACAACTAATTCGCGAAGGCTCACCGAAAGATAATGGCGTGCCCGGATATTCAATGATCGACAAACCATTAATTTGCCCCACCATCTCGCCTTCAGTCGCCACATAAATTTGTTCCTGCAAAATACCATCGTAGGTTTGCTCACGCAGAAAACCAAATTGCGCTGTTTTATGTTCAAAATAACGTTCAAAATCCACCGCACTGAGTGGATTAGATTCCGTTAAAAGTGCGGTCTCTGTGAGCATCATTTTTAATTTAAGCGGTGATACATTAATCAAATGGCGATTTTCACTGTCACGCACTAATAATTGATACAGTTTATTAAAACCGCTTAGATCCAACTCAGGTAACTGATTTTGTTGAGCAACCCATTGCACATAACGCATCCACTGCTGTTGTTGCTCCGCCGTTTCCACACGGCAATAGCTTTCAATTTCCGCATAATCCGCTAAATGATACAGCGCTTCTTCCAGCTCTTCCAACGCAGCCAATTCCGTGCGATTGCCTAGCACAATCACTTTCAATGACAAAGGATAACTCGGAATTTCACAAGGTAACGTTTTAAATGGATGTGCGGAATACCAATCAAACACATCTGTCGTTAAAATCTGTTTCAAACGTTGCCATAAATCAAACTGTGCCAATAACACGCCCGCAGTCACAATCAACACGCCGTTGTTCAGCTGGTGAACCAGCCCGGCATGAAGCTGAATATCATGAGAAGACGCGTGCATTTTAAGCGAACCGAATAACTGGAACTGATCAAAATATAACGCCGTAGCAACGCTTTTTTTGGCTGCAAAATTATCTTCTAGCGATTGTGCAGGCTCAATGTAAACACGTGGAAAAGAGAAAGAATCCCCTTGTTCCACGATATATTGCACACCACACACGCCCACTTCCGGTTGGTGCTTTTTAATAAAACCTTCCAATAAAGACGCATATTCCGTTTGGTCATCCGCTTTCATCACCAATAAAGCGCGGTGAGAATTTCGGATGAAATGACGCACGGCTTCACCGGCACGAGGCTGTAAAGCAAAAAAATCCTGAGGTTGTGAAGGAATGTCGGTCACCGTCAATTCCGGACGTAACGCCTGCCAAGGCAATGTAGTATTAGATAAAGAAGATAAAGTCACATTAATCTCTGTGTTGTCTATTTAATTTGCGCGCATTATCGCACATTTCTTCCCGTCTTTCTTCGCATCGCGTAAAAATCTGCTAGAAAAACACCTATAAACAGCGTATAGTGACAGAGTTACCACGTCACTAAATAGAATTCTTATGAAATATCAAAAGCTGGAAAATCAAGAAGCTCATTGGAAATGGGTGTATTTAACGAAAAAAGCCCGTGAAGGTGAAAATGTCACACGCTATGCAGAAAAAAGTTTGCAAGAAGACATCGTTAAACAACTCATCGGCTGCCAAAACTATCCGCAAAAAATTGAAGAATGGATAAAGGCGCATTTAGCCCCTGAATTGGTGATTAAAATGGATCAGGCTATTCGTGCTAGAAGAAAACGTTTCTTCAATGGTGAAAAACAATCTACAAAGAAAAAATCCATTGATTTGGAATATGCGGTTTGGCTTCGTTTATCAAAATATTCCCGCAAAATGAAAATGACGCTCTCGGAAACCATCATGTATATGATTGATGAACGAGAGAAAAAAGCGTTATATGAAAATCAAATGTCGGCAATGAAAGCCGGATTAAAAGATTTACTCAAATAAAAAAGACAAGTCCAACTGGGCTTGTCTTTATTTCAATGACTAAATAAGGAAATCTTTATTATTCTGCTACCGGAATAATTTTTGTTGCGTGTGAACCTTTGTCACCGTGAATCACTTCAAACTGAACTTTTTGCCCCGCTTTTAATGAGCGATATCCATCCATTTCGATCACAGAATAATGTGCAAAAATATCAGTATCACTGCCTTCTGCAGAAATAAAGCCAAATCCTTTTGCATTATTAAACCATTTAACAACACCAACTTCCATAATTTAAACCTCTTATGGTTTTCGTCCTTTTAGAACTACGTTTACTTCAATAAGACAATTGCCCTATCACCTTGATATGTTGGCATTTATATTTAAATAAATTTCTCTCGCACGCAATAAGAAAAGTTATAAAATCAAACCGAGATCACAAAAAATAATAAAAATTAATCAGCAAAATCCCTTCAGCTTGTATAATTTCCCACTTTATTCATTTTTATTTTGTTTTTGTGTATTTTGTTCCCGTAATTGTTTTGCCACTAAGGCAATGGCTTCACCACTTCCCACACCTTGCGACATTAATTCTTGAATTTTTTCAACGGCAAGTTGTTGCTGTTCATGCGTTAAATTAAGTAAATCATTCTCTAACATTTTCTGTCCTTTATTATTTGCATAAAAAGTGCGGTCGTTTTTTTACGTATTTTTTACCATTGAAAAATCTGCATTACATTTTTCCATTGCTCATCTAACCCCGCCTGAAGCGTTATTGGTTGTTGCGTGAGCGGATGAACAAAAGTTAATTTTTCCGCATGTAACATTAAACGAGAACACCCCGTGTGCTCTGTCAAAGCTCGATTTTGGTGTAAATCGCCGTACTGCGTATCGCCTAAAATCGGATGAAAAATATGTTTCATATGGCGACGAAGCTGATGTTTACGCCCGGTTTTCGGTATTAAGCGAACCAATGAATAACGAGACGTGGCATAGCGCCCTACGCCATAAGGCATTTCAACGGTTTTCAATCCATTGTAAAACGTCACCGCACTTTGAGGTTCTTTATCCTGTTGCGCAAATTTATCGGCAATTTTATCCAATTGAACTTTCAACGGATAATCAATTTCGCCCTGTCCTGTCACATAACCACGAACCACGGCCAAATATTCTTTTTCCGTTTGTTTTTGCTCAAATTGATGGCATAACAAATTTGCTGTTTCACTGTTTAACGCAAATAACAACACACCTGATGTTGGTCTATCTAAGCGATGTATGGGATAAACTAATTGTCCGATCTGATCGCGTAAGGTTTGCATCACAAATTGAGTTTCATGACGATCCAACCAGCTACGATGCACTAGCATGCCTGCCGGTTTATTCACCGCTACTATATGCTCATCTTGATATAAAATCTCTAGGCTCATTGTTGTTGCAGCAATTCTTCGATTTCAATGATCGGGCGTAGTAATTCCGCCAAATACGCCTCTTCTTTTAGCGCTTCTTCCAAATAAGGGCTAATCGCGATTTGGCTTGGCAGCGTGGCTTGGCTTTCTAAAAGTGCATACATGCGCGGAATAAAAATCCATTGCAGCCATTCTGTCGGACTCATGGTATCTAACGCAAAAGGCTGATCGCTCAAAAACGCCTCTTCTTGTGGCGGCATCGTTTGCCACAACGCTAAACGCTCCATGGTTTGCCGTAAATTTTGTAAATGTAATCGGGTTCGTTGATACATAAAAAAGACCTCGTAAAAAACGGCTCATTGTAGAAGATTTCGAGTTTTTGCGCCAGCCATGGCAAATTTAGTGTAGAATTCGCCCTTTCAACTTTAATGTTACCGTCTATGTATCTAATTGAAGCCTTTTTCTCTCTACAAAGTGATCTATTTTCTTTGGAACAGCAAAGTCATTGCCTGAATCAAATTATTGAGCAATGGCGCTACAATGGGCAAATTATCGGACGTGAAATTCCACAATTTGTTGCTGAACAGGAAAATCAAACGGGGTTGGCCGTACGCGTTACCTGCCCGGAGCAAACCTCCCTTTTAGCGGAATTCAATAATTCCTCGGTATATGAAGCCATGCTGGCAGCAGAAACGTGTGGTGTATTTTTTGAGAGTTTTCAGATTGTGGCGGAAGATCTCAATTCAGAAATTACAGCGACAGAACCGCCGTCTTGGCAAATGCTCTACACCACCTATTTGCAATCTTGCTCGCCGCTACAAAGCGGTGATACTTTGCAACCAATTCCGTTGTATAAACAACTGAAAAACATACCGCACTTAGCAATGGATTTGATCAAATGGCAGGAAAATTGGCAAGCGTGTGATCAGCTGCAAATGAATGGTTCCGTGTTAGAACAATCTGCCTTGGCACAAATTACCAACACAAAAAGCACGCTGTTTAAACATGGCTATCATTTAGCACAAGAAATTGAGCGCCACAGCAACATTCCGACTTACTATTATTTGTATCGCATCGGGGGCGAAAGCCGCGAGGCAGAATTGCAATCCTGCTGCCCGTTGTGTAAACGAAACTGGACATTAAGCCAACCGCTTTTTGACTTCCTCTATTTTAAATGTGATCATTGCCGCCTCGTTTCAAATCTCTCATGGCATTGGCAATAAGGAAAGCTATGCATTATCAAGATCCCAGCCTGAACGCCTTAAAACTCGGTCAGCAAACTCAATATGCGGAAAAATATGACCGCACTTTATTACAACCGGTCCCTCGCCATCTCAATCGCGACACATTGGGCATTACACAAACGCAGCCCTTTTCCATCGGCGCTGATATTTGGACTGCGTATGAAATTTCATGGCTCAACCTCAAAGGCGTGCCCCAAGTGGCGATTGCCGATGTACAAATTGATTTTTGTAGTGAGAATTTAATCGAATCGAAAAGTTTTAAACTCTATTTAAACAGTTTTAACCAAACAAAATTTGCTGATGCCGCCGAACTGCAACACATCCTGCAACGGGATTTACAGGATTGCGCCAAAGGCAAAGTTAAGGTGCAAGTAAATTCGCTTGCAGACTATACAGCACAGCCTATTGTTGCCCTATCAGGCGAATGTATTGATGAGTTAGATATTGAAATTCAGGATTATGCGTTTAACGCTGAATTACTGAAAAATTGTACCGGGGATAATGTGGTCGAAGAGACTTTAGTTAGCCATTTGCTTAAATCCAACTGCCTTATTACCCAACAGCCGGATTGGGGGAGCTTACAGATTCATTATGTGGGTAAACAAATTAATCGTGAACAGTTATTGCGCTACATTATTTCTTTCCGTCAACATAACGAATTCCACGAGCAATGCGTTGAGCGTATTTTCTGTGACCTCATGCAATATGCAAAACCGGAAAAGCTGACGGTATATGCGCGCTACACTCGTCGAGGTGGATTAGATATCAATCCATATCGCTCAAACTTTGAAGCGTTACCGCAAAACCTGCGATTAGCACGACAATAAACATCAAGTGCGGTCACAAAATTCGTTAGGTTTTATGACCGCACTTTTACGTTCTAAACTAAATTCTTGTCACATCAAACTTCGTTAGATCAATACTGTCTTCCGTGCCGTAAAACTTAACTAACGCTTGTCGCAAAGTTTCGGCCCGTTTTGGTAAACCTTTTTCCGCATAGGCCTTCACTTGTTCATACACCGCCTGTTTAAACGGTTGAGTATCACCAGGTTGCCCATTGAGATTATCAGCACTGGCAAAATAACGAAAACCGGCAGCGGTTGCCAAAATCCATTCTAATGCTTGCGGTTTGACTTCCACTTTTTCAAATAAACGTTGTTGCTCTTCGCTACGTCCATCAGGTTCATACCAATAGCCAAAATCTTCTAATTTACGGCGTTCTTTACCGGCGACCAACCAGTGGGCGATTTCATGTAATCCACTGCTGTAAAAACCACGTGCAAAATAAATGGCATTGTAAGGGCAATCCTCATTTGCCGGGACATACAATGGCTCATCGCCCCCTTTGACTAATTTGGTGTTGTATTCTTGTTCAAAACATTGATTAAAAATATGGATTAAATCTTCGATATGATGTTCCATTTTGACTCCAAAAAATAAACCCGCTTAAAGAAGCGGGTTGCAATAATAAAGCCTTTGCGGCGAACCGAAAAGGCTTTTTTTGTTTAGTTATCAGAGGAGGCAGAATCGTCGTTTTTTTCTACCGCACTTTCAGCCTGTTGAGTCTCTGCTGCTTTAGACTCTTCAGCTTTTGGCTGTTGAGACTCAGCGCTATTAGTACCCTTCGGCTCTTCCCACCCTGCTGGTGGTGTAACCGGTTGACGATTCATCAACTGTTTAATTTGCTCTTCTTCAATAGTTTCATATTTTACTAACGCATCTTTCATGGCGTGTAAAATATCCATATTGTCGATCAAAATTTGTCTTGCACGAGCATAATTACGTGTCACAATCGTACGGACTTCTTCATCGATCACATGCGCAGTTTCATCAGACATGTGTTTTGCTTTCGCCATGGAACGGCCCAAGAACACTTCCCCGTCATCTTCAGTATAAAGAATTGGACCAAGTTTATCGGAGAAACCCCATTGAGTCACCATGTTACGAGCAATATTAGTTGCCACTTTAATATCGTTAGAAGCGCCTGTAGAAATATTTTCTTCGCCGTAAATCAAGTCTTCTGCTAAACGCCCTGCATACAATGTAGAAAGTTTACTTTCCAATTGTTTTTGACTGATGCTGACTTGGTCGCCTTCCGGTAAGAAGAAGGTTACACCTAAAGCACGTCCGCGTGGAATAATTGTTACTTTATGCACTGGATCGTGTTCCGGCACCAAATAACCGACAATGGCATGACCCGCTTCATGATATGCGGTGGACTCTTTTTGCTTGTCAGTCATGATCATGGTGCGACGTTCAGGTCCCATGTTGATTTTGTCTTTGGCTTTTTCAAACTCAACCATCGTAACGATACGTTTATTGGTGCGTGCAGCAAATAACGCCGCTTCATTCACCAAGTTTGCCAAATCCGCACCGGAATAGCCTGGCGTACCACGCGCAAGCGTCATTGCATCAACATCCGGACCAACAGGCACTTTTCGCATGTGAACTTTAAGAATTTGCTCACGACCCTTCACATCCGGCAATCCAACCACAACTTGACGGTCGAAACGTCCCGGGCGGGTTAACGCTGGGTCTAAAACATCCGGGCGGTTAGTTGCAGCAATCACGATAACGCCTTCATTGCCTTCAAATCCATCCATTTCAACTAACATTTGGTTTAAGGTTTGCTCACGTTCATCATGGCCACCGCCAAGCCCGGCACCACGTTGGCGACCAACGGCATCGATTTCGTCGATAAAAATCAAACAAGGTGCATTTTTCTTCGCTTGTTCAAACATATCGCGCACACGAGAAGCCCCGACCCCCACAAACATTTCAACGAAATCAGAGCCGGAAATCGTGAAGAAAGGGACTTTCGCTTCACCGGCAATCGCTTTTGCCAATAAGGTTTTACCGGTACCCGGAGGACCTACCATTAAAATCCCTTTTGGAATTTTACCGCCTAAATTTTGGAATTTTTTCGGTTCACGTAAGAAGTCAACGATTTCAGCCACTTCTTCTTTCGCTTCATCACAACCTGCTACATCAGCAAAAGTAGTTTTGATTTGCTCTTGTGTCATCATTCGCGCGCGGCTTTTGCCAAAGCTCATAGCTTTACCGCCACCGCCTTGCATTTGACGCATGAAGAAAACCCAGACGCCGATTAATAACAACATCGGGAACCAAGCAATCAAGATTTGAGATAATAATCCTCTTCTTTCCGGAGGCGTGCCTTCTACTTTGACTTTTTTATTTAATAAATCATTCAGTAAGTTTTTATCTTCTAAAGGAATGACTGTTGTATATCTAGAACCGTCTGCTTTGGTAACTAAAATTTCATTGTCTTCAAACTTAGCCTGACGCACCTGACTATTTTCAACATCAGTAATAAAAGTTGTATAGTCCGTTACACTACCGGTAGAAGTCGAATTAAAACTTTGATATGCCGTCATCATGACAACAGCAACAACAACCCAAAGAATTAAATTTTTTACCATATCGTTCAAGGCATTACCCCATACTTATAAAGTTAATAAAATGTTGCAAGGTTACTATATTTATTTCGAAAGTGAAAGTTATCAAATTGATTGTCTTTCTTTGTTACTTAACCCATTAAAACTTATAACCACTTGCAACGACATAAACTTCCCGAGAGCGATCTCGAGAGGCTTCAGGTTTCCGAACTTTTACTACACTAAAGAGAGAACGAATCTCTTTTAAGTATTCATCAAAACCTTCACCCTGAAAAACTTTTACAACAAAACTGCCTTTGTTCGCCAACACCTGTTTGCACATATCCAATGCAAGCTCGACCAAATACATTGCGCGTGGAATATCCACGGATGGCATTCCACTGAAATTAGGCGCCATATCCGACATCACCACATCGACTTTTTCTTCGCCAACGCGTTCTAGCAAAGTACTCAGGACATTTTCATCACGGAAATCCCCTTGTAGGAAATCAACCCCTACAATAGGATCCATCTCCAAAATATCGCATGCGATAACGCGTCCATTCCGACCTATTTGACTGACGACATACTGCGACCAACCGCCCGGTGCGGCGCCAAGATCGACCACTGTCATACCCGGTTTAAATAAACGGTCTGTTTGTTGGATTTCATCAAGTTTGAAATATGCACGGGAACGCAGTTTTTGTTTATGCGCTTTTTGTACAAAAGGATCTTTAAAATGTTCGTTTAACCAGCGAGTAGAACTCGCCGAGCGTTTTTTCTTGCCCATAACTTGTCTTGTATTTTTTAATGTCTTTGTATATGAAGGCTTAAGCTTTACTTTTCAAGCCTTAAATCATCATTAATAAAAAATCCACCTTTCCTCGATTTTTGGCGGATAAGGTGGCTTAAATCAGAATGGTGCTTATTGTAGCAATTAAAGTGCGGTCTATAAAACGATCGTTTTATTTTTATAAACAAAAATACGATCGTGTAATGCCAAATCTAAAGCTCGACTCAATACTGTTTTTTCTACATCACGGCCGGCTTTCATCATAGCTTCCGCGCTGTAAGTATGGTCAATATTGATCACATTCTGCATAATAATCGGTCCTTGATCCAATTCATTATTAATAAAATGTGCTGTCGCACCAATAATTTTCACGCCGCGTTCATAAGCTTGTTGATAAGGTTTCGCACCAATAAATGCCGGTAAGAATGAGTGGTGAATATTAATAACTCGATTAGGATAACGAGCCACAAATTTTGGATTTAGTACGCGCATATACTTCGCAAGCACAATGTAATCCGGTGAAAATTCGTCAATTTTTTCAGCAAGCAACTGATCGTGTTCTTCACGGGTTAAATCTTGATGACTAATGCAGAAAAACGGTACATCAAAACGTTCTGCCAACGTACGCAATGAATTATGATTTCCAATAACCGCAGTAATCTCCACATCAAGACCACCATAGTAATTTTTCATCAAAATATCGCCTAAACAATGCGCTTCTTTCGTGACTAAAATCACAATTCGTTTACGTTTTGTACTGATAAGACGGCAATTGGTCCCTTCCGGTAGGCTCATTGCCAAATCAGCCAACAAGGTTTCTTCATTAAAAATCCCTTGGAGTTCCGTGCGCATAAAAAAATGTTTAGTTTCAAAATCAACAAATTCATTATTATGCACAATATTTAATTGATGCTTATAACAAATATTTGTGATCTTAGAAATAAGTCCTTTCGCATCAGGACAATCCGTCAATAATATTTTATTTTCAACCATATTATCCTCTTAATAAAAAAGAAACCCATAAAAATGGGTTTCTCACGATAATTAAAAATAATATTAAATTTTGAAATCGGATAAAGATTGACCTTTATCTAATTTTATTTGAATTGCTTTTGGTGTACGACCTTGACCCGTCCAAGTTTTTGTTATGCCATTTTCATCGACATACTGATATTTTGCCGGGCGCGCTTCTCGTTTTTTACGGGGAATTTCCGCACCTAAAATTTCAGCTAATTCATCAACTGTAATACCTTCTTTTTTCAATAAATCTTTATATTTAGCGATACGTTCTTGACGCGCTTCTTCCTCTTGTTGAATTTTCAAGAGTTCTTCTCTTTTTTCAGAAATAACCAGTTGTAACTTTTCTAAAATACTTTCTAATAATTCTAACGATTCATTCCGGGCAAGAACACGTAAACTACGAATATTTGTTAAAACTTTTAACACTTCAGCCATTAAATTTACCTCCGATATTCACTATTAATATAAAGTCCTTAGCTATCATAAACAAATAAATATTCTAGGTAAACAGAATTCATCGAATTTATTTATGACGTAAAATTTCATTTTTCTTATTGGCATTCCTCTTTTTTTATTGTAGTCTTGTGGTGTCCTATACATACGTAGAGGTGCAAACGTTATAAGTATATTTTCAGAGTGGATAACGATGAAGGAAATGGAAAGGAGCGTTTGCCGAAATCAGTTAAAAGTCGTTTTAACTGGTTGGTGGCGTCTTCGAAAGAACCGTCACTGTCATAGTCAATAACAACTATGGAGCGCTACTGGTTAGGTTAGGTCTTTATTTGCCTGCCTTTTTAAATCATTTCTGATTATTCTAAATATTTAAAGTCAGTGGTTCTCCCTTAATTTTAGGTAGAACAACATATGGAACTCATCGATTATTCATCGTCAATTTGGTCAATACTTCCTCCTTTACTTGCGTTGCTATTAGCTATTGTTACGCGCAAAGTTATCCTTTCTTTAAGTGTCGGTATTTTGGTCGGCGCAGCTATGTTAGCGAACTTTGAACCGTTGAATACCTTAGAGTATTTAAAAAATAATGTCTCATCCCTCTTCATTAAAGAAGACAGTTTAAATAGCAACAATATTAACATTCTGCTTTTCTTATTATTGCTTGGCGTTTTGACCGCACTTTTAAGCATGTCCGGCAGTAACCGTGCTTTTGCCGAATGGGCGCAAAAGCACATCAAAGGTCGCCGTGGTGCTAAATTAGTGGCAGCCTCTTTAGTTTTTATCACCTTTATTGATGACTATTTCCACAGCTTAGCCGTTGGTGCAATTGCGCGTCCAATTACCGATAAATTCAACGTCTCTCGTGCTAAATTAGCTTATATTCTCGACTCCACTGCCGCGCCAATGTGTGTGCTTATGCCGGTGTCCAGCTGGGGAGCATACATTATTACGTTAATCGCAGGTTTATTTGCAACCTACTCACTCACCGGCTACACCCCAATCGGTGCCTTTATGGCGATGAGTGCCATGAACTTTTATGCTATTTTCTCCATTTTAATGGTGTTCTTTGTTGCCTATTTCTCTTTTGATATTGGCTCGATGGCACAACATGAAAAACTCGCTTTGGAAACTGAAAATACAGAAGAAGAGCAACTCTCTGATGTAAAAGGCCATGTACGTAATCTTGTATTACCGATTTTAACCTTAATTATCGTGACCGTTTCCGCCATGATGTATACCGGTAACGAAGCCTTAGCCACCGATGGCAAACCTTTCTCTATCTTAGGTGCATTTGAAAATACTATCGTTGGCGTGTCATTAGTTACTGGGGGGGTAAGTGCTGTATTGGTTGCTTCACTTTGCATTTTTGCTGATCGTTTGGTTAATATCTCCGAATACATCAAAGCATGGGGCGTAGGGATTAAATCTATGTCCGGCGCGATTCTCATTTTATTCTTCGCATGGACAATTAATAATGTGGTAAGCGATGTGAAAACCGGTGCTTATTTAGCGTCTCTAGTTTCCGACACATTGCCATTTGCCTTATTGCCTGCACTTTTATTTATTTTGGCATCGATCATGGCATTCTCCACAGGCACCAGCTGGGGAACATTCGGAATTATGTTGCCAATCGCTGCCGCCATTGCCTCTCACGCAATGCCGGGCTCTGTAGAATTTATGTTGCCTTGCTTATCCGCAGTTATGGCAGGCGCAGTTTGCGGCGACCACTGTTCACCGGTATCCGATACGACCATTTTGTCTTCCACTGGGGCAAAATGCGACCACATGGATCACGTTACCTCACAGTTGCCTTATGCCCTTACCGTGGCAATCGCAACTATTGCAGGCTATATCGTTGTCGGTTTCACCTACTCCGGCCTGCTTGGTTTTATCACCACAGGTACTGTACTTGCCTTACTCGTGTTTATCTTTAAAAAACGCTAAATTGTGATCTAGCGCACAAAACCAAAACAAAAAATTTAATTTTGTTAAATTTATAAAATGTGGCATAAAGTCGCATTTTTTATACTTAAAATAAAAATAATTTTATAAAACACCAAAATTAAAATTTAAAAAGAGTTTTATGCTAACAAATCCAGAAAAATTCCATTTTCTAATCAAATTTTAAATAGACAACTCAGCTGCTTTCCATTACAAATAACTCCATCCCCTACAAAGTACCCACATTTACGTTGCCCATGCAAAAGTGCGGTCAAAAAAATCAGTGTTTTTTAAGACAACATATTAAGAGGTGAAAATGAAAAAATTATCGGGAGCAGAAATGGTCGTTCAATCCTTGCGTGATCAAGGTGTTGAATTTTTATTTGGTTATCCGGGTGGAGCCGTTTTAGATATTTACGATGCAATCCATACTTTAGGGGGCATCGAACACATTTTAGTACGCCACGAACAAGCGGCAGTACACATGGCTGACGGCTATGCACGAGCTACCGGCAAAGTGGGTTGTGTTTTAGTCACCTCCGGCCCGGGCGCCACCAATGCCATTACCGGTATTGCCACGGCGTATGCGGATTCCATTCCGTTAGTGGTACTTTCCGGACAAGTCCCATCGGGGTTAATTGGTAGCGATGCCTTCCAAGAATGTGACATGATAGGCATCTCCCGTCCGGTCGTGAAACACAGCTTTTTAGTTAAAAACTCGGAAGACATTCCGACCATCATTAAGAAAGCCTTTTATATTGCCTCTACCGGTCGTCCCGGTCCTGTAGTGATTGATTTGCCGAAAGACATACTCAATCCGTTGAACAAATTTGCCTACACTTATCCGGAAGAAGTTACTTTGCGTTCTTACAGCCCAACGGTGCAAGGTCACAAAGGGCAAATCAAAAAAGCATTAAAAGCCTTATTGGTAGCAAAAAAACCGGTGCTTTTTGTGGGCGGTGGTGTGATTTCGGCCAACTGCCACGATGCCTTAACACGCTTTTCTAAACAGTTAAATTTGCCGGTCACCTCTTCTCTTATGGGCTTAGGTGCTTTCCCCGGCACGGATAAACAATTCCTTGGTATGCTCGGTATGCATGGCACCTATGAAGCCAACACCGCCATGCATAACAGCGACTTGATTTTAGGTATCGGCGTTCGCTTTGACGATCGCACCACCAATAATCTCGCGAAATATTGCCCGAATGCGAAAGTGATTCATGTGGATGTGGATCCCACCTCCATTTCCAAAACCGTACCGGTAGCAATTCCGATTGTAGGTAGCGCAGAAAGCGTATTAGACGAATTTTTATCGTTATTGGAAGATGAAAATCTTGCTAAATCCCAATCTGATTTAACTGATTGGTGGAAACAAATCGAACAATGGAAAGCCGTGAAATGCTTAGATTTCAATCGTCACAGCGGCGTAATCAAACCTCAGCAAGTGATTGAAACCATCTATCGTTTAACTCAAGGTAATGCTTATATGGCATCTGATGTAGGGCAACATCAAATGTTCGCGGCCTTACACTACCCGTTCGACCAACCACGTCGTTGGATCAACTCCGGTGGGCTTGGCACGATGGGCTTCGGTTTGCCAGCAGCACTTGGTGTCAAACTGGCCGATCCGAAAGCAACGGTGGTTTGTATTACCGGTGATGGGAGTATTCAAATGAACATTCAAGAGCTTTCTACCGCCAAACAGTATGATATTCCTATCGTCGTCATTTGTTTGAACAACCATTTCCTCGGTATGGTGAAACAATGGCAGGATTTGATTTATTCCGGTCGCCATTCGCAAACTTACATGAACTCGTTGCCGGATTTCGTGAAATTAGCGGAAGCCTACGATCATGTGGGTATTCAAATCGCCAAACCGGAAGAACTGGAAGAAAAACTCAAACAAGCGTTCAGCATAAAAAATAAACTGGTCTTTGTTGATGTCAACGTTGATGCCAACGAACACGTTTACCCAATGCAAGTGCGTGGTGGCGCTATGAATGAAATGATTTTGACTAAACCGGAGAATGCATAATGCGTAGAATTTTATCAGTATTACTCGAAAATGAATCAGGCGCGTTATCCCGCGTTGTCGCCTTATTCTCACAACGTGCTTTCAACATCGAAAGCCTGACTGTGGCACCCACAGACGATCCAACGTTATCCCGTATGACTATCGAAACCTACGGTGATGAACAAGTGCTAGAGCAAATTGAAAAGCAATTGCACAAATTAGTGGATGTGTTCAAAGTGATTAATTTAAGCGACTGTGAACACGTTGAGCGTGAAGTGATGTTAATTAAAGTCCGAGCACAAGGCGCGGCACGGGAAGAACTGAAACGTTTGACGGATATTTTTCGTGCGCAAATTGTGGACGTCACCACGAAGTCTTACATTATCCAACTCACCGGCACCAAAGACAAACTGGATGCCTTCGTGAGCACACTAAAAGAAGAAGCCGTTGTCATCGAAATCGTCCGCTCCGGTTTAGTGAGCTTACCACGTGGAGAAAAGGGCTATTTATAGCCGCTATATAAACATCAAGTGCGGTCAAAATTTGTTGTAAATTTTGACCGCACTTTTTTAGTTAACTACGCGTCGAAAAGCAGAGGCTATCTATTTTATTTTTTTAATTTGACATACATTTGCCCAGGGCTATTTTCTGAATCCTTTTTAAGCTGACATTCAAAAATATTGCTATACATTTTTACAAGATCACTTAGTTTTTTACATCCATAGTTCCGCGGATCAAAATCAGTTTCCAATAACCCCCACTGTTGTCCCAAAAAACCTAATTGTATCCAGTCAGGTTGTTGTTCAAAAATTTTATGTAACGTTTCTAAAGGAAGCCCTTTACCTTTTGTTGTAGAAGTTTTAGCAGTCTTAGATATTTGAAGTTGACTAGATCCTTTTTTACCAACGACATTTCCTATTTCTTCCGTCTCATCATGTAAATTTTCAACATAAATAAAACGACTACAGGCATTACGAAATGCGGCTGGAGTCTGCTTCTTACCAAATCCATAAACGGTAGCGCCTTGTTCCTTCAAGCGAATTGCTAATGCAGTAAAATCACTATCACTGGAAACTAAACAAAAACCATCAAAACGATTTGTATAAAGTAAATCCATAGCATCAATAATCATAAACCCATCAGTTGCATTTTTCCCTGTCGTAAAGGCAAATTGTTGCATAGGTTTAATTGCGTATTCATTAATGGCTTCTTTCCACTGCCCATTCGTAGAAACAAAATTGCCATAAATACGTTTAACTGTCGCCTCCCCATAATGTGTTGTTTCTTCCAAAATGGCTTTAATATCTTTAACAGAAGCATTATCAGCATCAATTAATACCGCTAAACGTTTAGTACTTTCTTCCACTACATTAAAACTTGTCTTAATTTTAGACATATTCTTATTCCTAAAAATAAATGTGAAACAGTGTAAATTGCTCGTTAAAAATGCATTGAAAAACGCGAGTAAAAAAACGACCGTACTTTTATGCCATTTTTAAGCAGTGTTACTTACTATCTATTCACAAAATATATTACATAAACAAACACCGTATATAACCCTCCTGGAAAAAATAAGCAATTTTGTGATATGCGTACCATTTTTAATAAAACGAGGTGCTATAATTTATGTAGTTACATACAAAATTTGTGCAATTTAATCAATCTACGATCTATTTCTGACATTTATAAGGAGTTAATGTGAAATTAGATGAAATCGCCAAGTTGGCGGGCGTTTCTTGCACAACGGTAAGCTACGTTGTAAATGGAAAGGCGAAACAATATCGTGTAAGCGATAGCACGATAGCTAAAGTGCAGGCGCTGATTAAGCAATATGATTTTAAACCCAATGCCATGGCAGCAAGCTTGCGCGTGGGCAAAAGTAAAACTATTGGTTTGATTATTCCTGATTTTGAAAATATCAGCTATGCCAAAATCGCCAACAAGTTGGAAAATCGTTTACGAGAAAAAGGATATCAGCTACTCATTTCTTGCTCCAATGATCACATCAAAAATGAACAAGATTGCGTAAAACATTTATTACAACGTCAAGTTGATGCGTTGGTTGTCTCTTCTGCACTGCCTTATGACACAGATTTTTACCAAAATGCCGATGTACCCGTTATTGGATTTGATCGCCGTATTCAATCACCAAACGTCGTGAATGTCTTGACCGATGATGAAGGCGACGCATGCCGCTTAGCCAAGGAGTTTCTCAAACTGCCGAATCAACAGCACGTGTTATTCTTTGGCGCATTGCCCGAATTGCCCACTAGCAAGGAACGTGAGTTGGGTTTTCGCAAAGCACTGAAAGATAAAACGATAAAAGTTGATTATTTATATACGGATCAATTTCATAAAAACAATGCGGCAAACACATTTGCGCAATGGTTATCAGAACAAGGGGATTTGCCAACCACCATTTTTACTACCTCATTTACGCTATTAGAAGGCGTAATGTTGGTATTATTGCAACGTTTGAGCCATGTGCCTCATCACTTAACGATTGCAACCTTTGGTCATTTTGAAATGTTAGAATTATTAGAAAATCCAGTGATTTGTAGCGTGCAAGATTACGATAAAGTATCGCAATCTCTATTAAATTTGGCATTTGATGCCATTTCGAAAAAACATAAAACGATAGTAAATAACACGCCTATCAGCCGTAAAGTGATTAAATACCACTGTTAGCATCCGTCACATCGGGAATCGTCACCGGTGGGGGCAAAGGTTCAGGCGCCCCTAAAAAGTGCGGTTCCCTTTCCATTAATAAATCCCATACAGCCTGCAAACGAGCAAAAAATTCTCGCACCCGCACTTTTGTATAACCTTGCGGATAATCGGCAACAAAACAAATGGCATCAATGTTATGGAATTTTGCAATAAATAAAGCACGTTCACAGTGGAATTTTTGTGAAATGATCATCAGAGAATGGGCTTTAAACACTTGATCGGCACGAACCACGGAATCCAATGTGCGGAATCCGGCAAAATCTAAATAAATAAACTCTTGCGGAACGCCCATCTTTTTCAAATCTTTCAACATGGTACGCGGTTCATTGTATTGCAATGTACGGTTATCACCACTTAACAATAAATAATCTACTTTTCTTTTTTCAAACAAACGTTGTGCCGTCAATAAGCGATTGTAATAAAAGAGATTCAGAGTGTTATCCGAGAAATATTTTGACGTGCCAAGCACCAACCCATAAGGACGATTTGGCACTTTTTCGATGTCGTAGTAGATGTCATTACGTACATAGTATCCAATGGTCTGATCAACAATCACCAACAAAATCGCAAAAAAAGCCACAAACAACGCCATGTAACGGGAAAGCCGTTTCATCTGCGTTAGTGTGAAATATGTTTGTAACTTTTCTTTTAAATTCAATTTCATTAGCTGTTTTATCAGAAAAAATTGGTATTCAACATAATGAAAAAAAGCCTGGAATTCAAGTGTAATTTCGTTATTTATAGCCTTAAAAACTTCCAGATGTTTAGACGTCTAAAATTTCTTGACAAGGGATAGTCGCAGGATGTAACGTTACTCACCTTTACTGATAACAAGAGAAATTGCGCCGGATTTTGCAATGACAATAAAAAAGACCACCGTTTTTACCCATCAACCTTTACAGCTTACGTTAGGCGGTCAACTGGAACACATCGAAGTTGCCTATCAAACTTACGGTGTATTGAATGCGGATAAAAGCAATGCCGTGTTAATTTGCCATGCCCTTACCGGGGATGCTGAACCCTACTTTGAAGAGGAGACAAACCAACAAGGTTGGTGGCAAAATTTCATGGGCGAGGGGTTAGCATTAGATACTTCACGCTATTTCTTTATTTGTTCCAATGTGCTTGGTGGTTGCAGAGGCACAACCGGCCCATCTTCACTTAATCCCAAAACCGGTCGCCCGTACGGTAGCCAATTTCCTACCGTGGTAGTACAAGATATTGTAAAAGTGCAAAAAGCCTTATTAGACTCTCTGGCTATTCCACATTTGCACGCCATAATTGGCGGTTCTTTCGGAGGAATGCAAGCTAATCAATGGGCGATTGACTATCCTGATTTCGTTTCTAATGTAGTGAATTTATGCTCTTCTTTATCTTTCAGCGCAGAAGCCATCGGGTTTAATCACGTTATGCGTCAAGCGGTTATCAGCGATCCAAACTTTAATAACGGCGATTATTACGACGGAGCCAAACCGGATAAAGGATTAGCGTTAGCGCGCATGCTTGGCATGCTTACCTATCGTACAGATGTTCAGCTGACCAAAGCTTTCGGACGTGCGACCAAAGCAGAAGGCAATTTGCAAGGAGACTATTTCCAAGTGGAGTCTTATTTGAGCTACCAAGGACAGAAATTTCTTGCGCGCTTCGATGCCAATAGCTACCTGCATTTATTACGCGCATTGGATTTATACGATCCAAGCCTCGGTTATGCCGACTTAAAAACCGCACTTTCTCGCATTCAAGCACGTTACACGTTAGTTTCAGTAGATAACGATCAGCTGTTCAAATTGCCGGAATTGCGCAAAAGTAAACAGCTCTTGGAAGAAAATGGCGTTAATTTAAATTATTACGAATTCAGCTCTGACTATGGTCATGATGCCTTTTTAGTGGACTACGCCTTTTTTGAACATAAAATTCGTGATGGATTAGCAGGAAAGACAGAAGAAAGGTTCTAAAAAGAAACCGCACTTTAAAACTAAGTGCGGTTTCTTTTTGATGTGTTTTTCATTAGAAAATGGAAAACGCTAAAACAAGAATCACGCTAAGAGAAAGCGCAACCGTCATCATTGCATAACCGAAAGTCCCCATGATTCACCTCTTTTTTTGTCTTTATGTTAAAAGAGCCTATATCTTAACAAAAAATTCACATAAAAAGCCAACCAAATATGAAAAAGCCGACAGATTAATAAAAATTCTGTGTTATGCCCTTAACCAAAAGCACTTACCTCTTTATAATAGCCAAAATTTTTAGGGAGAAAGTTATGGCTACCATCAAAGATGTTGCCAAAATGGCAGGCGTATCCACCACCACGGTGTCGCACGTAATCAATAAAACCCGCTTTGTGGCACAAGAAACCGAAAGTTTGGTTTTACAAGCCATCAAAGATCTTAATTATTCCCCAAGTGCGGTGGCGCGTAGCCTTAAAGTGAATACCACCAAATCTATCGGCATGATCGTCACCACCAGTGAAGCACCTTATTTTGCGGAAATCATTCATGCGGTGGAAGAACATTGCTATCGCCAAGGTTATTCATTGTTTCTGTGTAACACGCAAAATAATGCGGAAAAAATCAAAAACCATTTGGAAATGCTAGCGAAAAAACGCGTAGATGGCATTTTGGTTATGTGTTCCGAATATTTTCCGGATTCCTTAAACCTACTCTATTCTTTTGAAAATATCCCGATGGTCGTGATGGATTGGGGCCCGAACGTACACACTGACATCATCCAAGATAACAGCTTTGATGGCGGCTATTTAGCCACTAAACATCTCATTGAAAACGGCCATAAACACATCGGCATTATTGCCGGTGAGCTCACCAAAACAACGGCTAAAACCCGTTATGAAGGCTTTATCCATGCGATGAAAGAAGCCGATTTAACGGTTAATCCGAACTGGGTAATGGAAGGCTTTTTTGAACCGGAAGACGGCTATGAGTGCATGAATAAAATTTTAAGCCAAGACAACCTACCAACCGCCGTATTTTGTTGTAACGATGTCATGGCGTTGGGCGCAATTTCTGCGATTGGCGAAAAAGGCTTACGTGTACCGGAAGACATTTCCATTATCGGTTATGACAACATTCATGCCTCACGTTTTTATTCACCGCCACTGACAACCGTGCACCAATCTAAGTCTCGTTTAGGTGTGCAAGCCGTGAATTTATTATTTGAACGCATTAACCATAAATCCGATCAGAAAGAAAAAATTGAAATCCACCCTGAATTGGTGGTTCGCAAATCGGTGAAAAAGATGGCATAAACAAATAAAAAAGGGGCTTAAAAAAGCCCCTTTTCTTCACATTTTAAAACGCCACAAAAACCGACCGCACTTTCGCCGCAATTATGCTATGATGAGCCCCCAATTTACTTGCATGGAATACACAAATGAGCGAATTCAAAAAACTGGATCCCGATACGGCGATTGATATTGCCTATGATATTTTTCTTGAGATGGCACCGGAAAATCTCGATCCTGCCGATATTCTGTTATTTAATCTGCAATTTGAAGAACGTGGCGCTGTGGAGTTCGTCGAAACCGCTGATAACTGGGAAGAAGAAATTGGTGTGTTAATTGATTCGGAAGAATATGCCGAAGTCTGGATTGGACTGGTGAATGAACAAGACGAAATGGATGATATTTTTGCCAAGTTTTTAATTTCTCACCGAGAAGAAGATCGTCAATATCATATTATTTGGAAAGAATAACAGACATTTTCCGTTCATACTCTCTCGCCAGTTTCCTCGCCCTATTCGTCTAACACAGGGCGAAAAACACGGTAAAACCCACCGCACTTTCCGTCTTTTCTATTCCTCTACAGGCAGCACAAACCAACCAATCGGACGTAACTTAACAAAATACTCGGGCTGATTTGGTATGTAATCATTCGGATTTAAATGCACTAATAATGGCAAACCATGCCATTGCACCTGAATCTCCCAATAATTCCCCATAGAAATCGTCGATTGCACATCACAACGTTCCGCAGGTTCTCCTGTTAACTCTAATAACACGCCTTCCGGGCGAATACCGAGCAAATAATTTCCATCCTGTGGTAGCTCATTCGATTCAATCGATAAGGGATTTTCTGCCAGAATATAGTTTCCGTTTTTTACCGTCACAGGAAAGAAAGACACTTCCCCCATGAAGTTTGCCGTAAAACGAGAGGTTGGATGATGATAGAGCGTATTCGGCAAACCAATCTGTTCGACTTTTCCTTGGTTCATCACCACTACCGCATCAGAAATAGCAAAGGCTTCTGTTTGATCGTGGGTCACATAGAGCACGGTAATGCCCAATTTCTGTTGTAAATGACGAATCATCTCACGCATGGTGCGGCGCAAGTTGGTATCCAAATTACTTAACGGCTCATCAAATAATAAAATTTGTGGCGCAATTACCAACGCCCGCGCCAAGGCAACACGTTGTTGTTGTCCACCGGAAAGTTGTTCGATACGGCGATGTTCAAATCCCTCGAGCTCCACCATTTTTAATGCTTGACTGACTTTTTCAGCGATATCGGAGGAATGGTTTTCCTTTATTTTCAAACCAAACGCCACATTTTCCCCGACCGTTAAATGCGGGAAAAGTGCGTAGGATTGAAAAACAATCCCCACGCCTCGCTGTTGTGGCGGTAACCGACTGATGTCTTTTCCGTCACATAAAATTTGCCCTTGATCGAGATCTTCTAATCCGGCAATAAGGCGCAGAATGGTGGTTTTGCCACAGCCTGATGCGCCCAATAAGGTCGTAAATTTGCCTTTTTCAAAAGAAAGATTGAAATCTTGCAATACCTTGGTTGAACCAAAAGCTTTATAAACCTTTTTTAATTCAATATGTTGTGTCATGTTATCGTCCTAACTTTGTCTCACCAACCCATCGACCAAATAAGCCGATAACCAGCATCATAATCACAATTAAACTAGCGCCATAGGCCACGGCTAAACCGTAATCGCCATCTTCTACCCGATTTAAAATAAACGACGTTGCCACGCGGGTGCTCGGCGTAACTAAGAAAATAATCGCACTAATGGTCGTCATGGCACGCACAAAACTGGTTACCAAAGCAGACAATAAAGCGGGCTTCAATAAAGGCAAAGTGATAAAACGTAACGTCTGAAACGCACTAGCTTTTAAAGAATAGGCGGCTTCATCCAATGCCGGATCTAATTGTTTAAAATTCACTAACGCGGCACGTAAACCAATAGGCATATTGCGAGTCACCATCGAAAGCACAATGATCGCCCCTGTGCCGGTTAAATAAAGTGGGACATTATTGAACGCAAGAATGTAAGACACCCCGGCAACCGTTCCCGGCACCGCAAAACTGAGCAACGTGAGAAATTCAATGTGCTTTTGTCCGAAGAAGCGATGACGAGAAAAGAAATAAGCCAACAAAAAACCACTCACTGCCGTAAAAGGGGCGGCGATCACGGCGAACAAGACGGTTTGCACTAAAGACGGAATCGCACCGTTCTTCCAGCCTTGTCCGAATAGCGTGATGTAGTGTTGTAAAGTAAAGGTGTGATTAACACCCCAGTTCTGCATCACGCTGCCGTAAAAAATACTGCCATACAATAAAGCATTGAAACCAACCCAGGCAGCAAAAATACTTACAACGGTAATCTTTAAACCGAAAGATAACGGCGAGCTTCGACCTTCAAACCCTTTGCCCGAGAGCGTAACGTAATTTTTACGCCCGATAAAATGATATTGCAGCCAGAAAATCCCGAGGGAAATGCTTAACAAAATAATCCCCAAGGCACTTGCAGAGACATAGTCGTTTTGTGCCCCCATAATGTAAAAATAAATTTGCGTTGCCAACACGTCAAAATTGCCGCCTAACACAAAAGGCGAGCTGAAATCCGCCAAAGATTGCACCATCACGATTAAAAAGGCATTGGCTAATGCCGGTTTCAATAACGGCAACACGATAAAACGAAAACTCTGCCAACGATTTGCACCGAGCATGACGGCGGCCTCTTCCAATTTCGGTGAAAGATTTTTTAATGCCCCTTCCAACAACATAAATGCCATGGGCGTGAGTGCCAACGTGTGAGAAATAAGAATGCCGTTAAAGCCATAAAGCCAATTTGGGTTCACGCCGAAATGTTGCGCGAGAAATTGTGTCACATAGCCTGAGCGCCCAAACATCAACATCACGCCTAGGCTCACGACAAAAGGCGGCGTTACCATCGGCAATAAGGAGAAGATCTTGCTGATAAACAAACTGCGTTTGGCAATTCTTGTGGTGTACAACGCCAAAACAAGCGCAAAGGCAACAGAACATACGCCGACCGCAGACGATACCGCCAAAGAATTGCCAATGACTTTCCACAAGCCGAGGTGATTTAATAACGTAACAACACTGCCAAACTCACCGGATTCGCCGGTAAAAAAGATCGTAAATAATGCGGTGATAGGATAAAAAATAAAGCCGATCACCAACACGGCAAGCCCTGTGGCGACCGCCAATAAAAAACGATCTCCCCGTAAAAAACCTAAACGAGCTAAGGCATCCACGAATATGGCGCCGATGGCAATAAACAGGAAAATCACCGCATAGCCGAAGCGAAAAGCATAAGCTTCCGCGGAGAACCAAATGAAGAAGCTCAAAAGTGCGGTCAAAATAACGGTTATTTTTGCCGAGTGGCGAGAAGCAGAGAATCGCTGAAACAAGGGGAAAATCCATAATGCACCAAACCACAGCCAACTGATATTGACCTTAGCCCATCCCATCGCGGCGAAATATTCTTTCGCAGTCGCCCCGGAAATTCCATAATCCAAGGCACGCACCGGCAAACAGGCAAATGCCAGAAAAGCGAGCAAAATCCAAGTGATAGGTTGATGAAATAGGTGTTTTAGCATGGATACGTCAGCATAAGATCTTGCTCGGCACGGTATTTATGCCGAGCATAGGAAGGGTTATTTCGATAATTTGATGTCAGCCAGCCACTTATTAATTAATCGCTTGCCTTCATCTTTAGAACCAAATTTCACAAAATCAAATTCAACAAAATCTAATTTTTTCGGATCAACGGATTTTGGTGAAGATTCCGCATTGGCATTCGTTGGGATTTGATATAAACCGAAATCACGCCATGGCATTTCCTGCACCTCTTTCGACAACACAAAATCCATAAACAGTTTGGCATTATCGAGGTTGCGTGCGCCTTTAATAATACTTGCACCACCCAACGCATAACCGGTTTTGCCTTGTGGAATCACCGTTTCCACCGGCGCGCCTTTTTCCTTTTCGGTGGCATAGGCATGCACAAAACCGACACTCACCG
Organism: Aggregatibacter sp.; assembly: GCF_057314075.1. Classification (NCBI taxonomy): domain Bacteria; kingdom Pseudomonadati; phylum Pseudomonadota; class Gammaproteobacteria; order Pasteurellales; family Pasteurellaceae; genus Aggregatibacter; species Aggregatibacter sp. Next base: position 289,858 of record NZ_DBHLAR010000004.1, read on the forward strand.
CACTTTCACCACGGGATAAATTCGCCGTCACTAAATTACTTTTCACATATTGCGACACGTTTTCATTAAGCTTTTTCAAATAATCAAAGGCCTTCTCTTCGCCCCAAAGTTGAATCAAGGTTGCCATGATGGTATAGGTCGTGCCGGAAGCACGCGGATCCGGCAGTTGAATTTCACCTTTATATTCCGGTTTGAGCAAATCTTCCCAGCTTTGTGGCGCGGGCAAACCCAGTTGTGCCAATTTTTGTGTATTCACACCAAAGCCCAACACCAACATGTATGCCACGGAAGTAAAATCACCTTTTTGCATCATAAGCGATTTAAACTGCGGTAAGATTTCCGCTTGTTTTGGCGAACGGTAGGCTTCTAACAAACCCAACTCGCCCGCTTGGAAATGCGGCTCAATGGTGCCGCCATACCAAAAATCTGCCTGCGGATTGTCTTTCTCCGCTTTGATCTTGCCAAAAATGGTTTCCGTGCCCCCGTGTACGAATTCCGTTTTCACATCATATTTTTCCCCGAACTGCGTCGTCACTTTTTCACACAAGGCATTTTGCACCGTGCAATACACGGTCAAACGTCCTTCTGCCGCCACCTGTTGGCTAAAAAATAAAGACGAAAGACACACCAAACCTAAACTGTGTTTAAACCATTTTTGCATTTGAACGCTCTCTTAAACTGAAATAATGAAAGGCTGAGATTATATGCCATTACATGAAAAATCGAAATCGATTGCGTTTAATTTTTACGCCAATGAAAGCCTTGTAAATACAGGTACAACCAATAATCTATAAAAAGTGAAAAATAGCACGATGAAAACTTTTATATCCTATTCAAACTCATCAATAAAATAATCTATAAGGTGCTTAGTCACTTGATTTTTCCTTTAACATTAAAAGTTAAACCAATATTTCTAAAAACACGATGTTTTTCGACCGCATTTTACCTAATTTGCATTTGACTTTTGATTTTCTTTATAATCTATCGCTCAAAATAAACCATAAACATTCAAAAAGGCCCTATATTAGTGAAATATTCATTATTTACACCAGAAACCTTAAATGCATTCTTACAACAACACACTATGGGAAATAATACCTTCGAGCTGTTAGAAGGTCTTTGTTATTGGCTACGTCAATGTGAACCGCAACAAGTGTTACCCGCCTTACGTCTTCTTAAGAACAACCTAAAACAAAATAAAAAGTTAACTCGAGAGCTGAGCGCAATGCTCTGTAGCTGGCTCTGCAGTATGCGTTTATATCCCTTATTTATTAGCAGCGGTATTCTGCCACGAGAAGGTTTTGGACGTGAAATGAAGAATCGTTTATACGAACGGATTAACCCTTCTTTTAAAGACGTTAACGATCTGCGTGATGTGTTTTATTTGTTATTTAGTGATAAAAACGACGCCCGTTGGATTAATGCTGTCCCATTGAAAGAATGGTGTGGTTTGATCCGTTTATTACGTCGTCATGCCACTGACAGCGATAAACAGCGGGTACATCAACACTTTCAAGCAGAAGGTCTGTTCGCTATTGAAATGCTTTCAATTTGGATCGCTGCTGAAGACATGGAACCTGAGCTCATGCGAATGGAACCCACATTACTCAATGCCGACTCTCCTTTTGTTGCGCTACACCGTGAAGTAGTGGATTGGTTGCATGCCCTCCGTACTCAACAATCTTTTGATGACGGTCATTTACAAGTCATGATTGAACAATGTTGGGAATTAATTGAGCGCCTGAAAAAACGCGGTACGACTGTTGGTACATCACTCAATGCCACTTTTTTATTGGAACGTCTCGAACAAACTTTAGAACGTTTGGAAAAACTCATGGCAATTTTTGCTTCTAATCGTTATTTGCCACGTCGCATTATCTTATTGACCGGTACCATTGCTGCTGCTTCGGCCGAGCAGCACAGCATTTCTAGGTTATGGAAACAAAGCAACAAACTCGTAGCCCGAAGCATTACGCAAAATGCAAGTGATCACGGTGAACATTACATCACACGTAATCGAAAAGAATATTTTGCTATGTTTTATTCCGCAGCCGGCGGTGGAGTTTTGATCGCCTTAATGGCCTTATTTAAAATTTATTTAGGCTCAGTTATTGACGACAAAGTTTGGAAAGGGATTGTAGAGGGACTAAATTATGGCGTTGGCTTTACCTTGATTTTTATGTTGCACTTCACTGTTGCTACTAAGCAACCCGCTATGACAGCAGCCCGCTTTGCCGAAGCAGTAGAACGCAATCAGCAAGACCACAACTTAAACATGAAATTGGCACAATTATTGGTGGACGTATTTCGTTCACAAAATATTGCCGTATTAGGTAACGTGATAGTCGCCATCAGCCTAGCCGCACTCATTGCTTTTGTTGTGGAACACCAAACAGGAACGCCATTATTAAACAAAGCGATGATCGAGTATCAATTACACAGCATTGATCCGTTGGCAGGCAGTTTATGGTTTGCCGCCATTGCCGGAGTATGGTTATTCTGTTCCGGAATTATTTCGGGTTTCTTCGATAACCGCAGTAATTATCTGAACCTCAAAATGCGCTTACGACAACACCCTCTACTCAAACTCATATTAAGTAGTAGATGTCGTGCCAAATTTGCTGATTATATGCACGATAACTATGGCTCCATCATGGGAAATTTGTGCTTCGGTATGTTGCTCGGCTTAACCGGTGTCATTGGCTATTTAACCGGTCTTCCACTGGATATTCGCCATGTAGCCTTCTCCTCCGCCAACGTAGGCTACATCGCTGTCAGCGGAGATTTCGGTTGGGCATTATTAACGCAAAGCATTATCTTCGTTTTGCTGATTGGTTTAGTCAATCTCATCGTTAGTTTCTCACTCGCCTTATGGCTCGCCCTCCGCTCCCTCAAAACGGAAGTGGATAATTGGTGTGATATTTTGAGCTGTGTCTGTCAAATTCTCAAGAAACGTCCACTGAGCTTATTCCTACCTGTACAGTTGGAAAGGTAAATAGGAGATAAAAGTGCGGTTGAAATTCAATCTATTTTTTCACCGCACTTTTGATCCCCCAAAAACATCCTCGGATCCATTTTTAATTCAAAATTTGATCTCGCGCACAAATTTTAATAAATGCCTATTTCCGTCCATAGAAAAATTTTCTTTATTTATAACCAGTTATTTAATGTCAACTAAGCAATAAAAAAATATATCGCTTGAATTCTTTATCTCAACACATTATCTTGTGCCAAATTTTTTGACTTATAACTATATATTGTGTTTTGAGTCTATATCTAAGGAGTAGCGTCTTTCATGAATAAAGCATTAATGGTCACCAAACGTGACGGCACACTGGAGCCGATTAACCTCGATAAAATCCACCGCGTAATTACATGGGCGGCAGAAGGACTGGACAATGTGTCCGTGTCGCAAGTGGAATTGCGTTCTCACATTCAGTTTTATGAAGGTATTCGTACTTCCGATATTCATGAAACCATTATCAAAGCGGCAGCAGACTTAATCAGCAAAGATTCACCGGATTATCAATATCTTGCTGCGCGCCTTGCAGTGTTTCATTTGCGTAAAAAGGCTTACGGCCATTTCGATCCACCGCGTTTATACGATCATGTGAAAAAATTGGTGCGCATGGGCAAATACGATCATGCCTTATTGGATGATTACACCCGTGAAGAATGGGACGAAATGGACGGTTTTATCGACCATTGGCGCGACATGACCTTCTCTTATGCGGCAGTAAAACAATTAGAAGGCAAATATCTCGTTCAAAATCGCGTAACCGGCGAGATCTACGAATCTGCTCAATTCCTCTATTTATTAGTGGCGGCAAGCCTGTTCTCCAAATACCCGCAAGAAACCCGTTTGGATTATATCCGTCGCTTCTACGATGCGACCTCCACTTTCAAAATTTCCTTGCCAACCCCAATCATGGCTGGCGTACGTACGCCAACCCGTCAATTCAGCTCTTGTGTGTTGATCGAGTGTGGCGATAGCTTGGATTCCATTAACGCCACCGCCTCTGCTATCGTGAAATACGTTTCTCAACGTGCCGGTATCGGTGTAAATGCCGGTGCAATTCGTGCGCTAGGTAGCCCAATTCGTGGCGGCGAAGCGTTCCATACCGGTTGTATTCCGTTCTATAAATATTTCCAAACTGCCGTGAAATCTTGTTCTCAAGGCGGCGTGCGTGGCGGTGCGGCAACCGTGTATTACCCGATTTGGCACTTAGAAGTCGAAAGCCTGTTGGTGTTGAAAAACAACCGTGGTGTGGAAGACAACCGCGTACGTCACATGGACTACGGCGTACAGCTCAATAAATTAATGTACCAACGCTTAATCAAAGGCGGCGACATTACCCTATTCAGCCCGTCCGACGTGCCGGGACTTTACGAAGCGTTCTTTGCGGATCAAGACAAGTTTGAAGAACTTTACGTACAATATGAACAGGATCCGTCCATTCGTAAACGTACCGTAAAAGCCGTGGAATTGTTCTCTTTATTAATGCAAGAACGTGCGTCCACCGGTCGTATTTACATTCACAACGTGGATCACTGCAACACCCACTCGCCATTCGATCCGAAAGTGGCACCGGTGCGTCAATCCAACCTGTGCTTGGAAATCGCCTTACCAACCAAACCGTTAAGCCACATTAATGATGAACAAGGCGAAATCGCCCTTTGTACCCTCTCCGCCTTCAACTTAGGCAAATTGGACAACTTAGACGAGCTCGACAATTTGGCGGATCTTGCCGTTCGTGCATTAGATGCCTTATTGGATTACCAAGATTATCCGGTAATTGCGGCAAAACGCAGTTCCCTAGCCCGTCGTTCTTTAGGTATCGGCGTCATCAACTATGCGTACTACTTGGCGAAACACGGCGTGCGTTATTCTGACGGCAGCGCCAACGATTTAACTCACCGCACTTTTGAAGCCATTCAATATTACTTATTGAAAGCCTCCATGAACTTGGCGAAAGAACAAGGCGCGTGTGAATACTTCCACGAAACGACTTATGCACAAGGCATTTTACCAATCGATACATACAAAAAAGACATCGACAGCTTAACCTCAGAGCCGTTGCATTACGACTGGGAAAGCCTACGCCGTGACATTAAAGAATTCGGCTTGCGCAACTCAACCCTCACTGCCTTAATGCCGTCGGAAACCTCTTCTCAGATTTCCAACGCCACCAACGGTATCGAACCGCCACGCGGCCATGTGAGCGTCAAAGCATCGAAAGACGGTATTTTGAAACAAGTGGTGCCGGATTATGAAAACCTCGGTGAAAACTACGAATTGCTTTGGGACATTCCGGGCAACGACGGCTACTTGCACTTGGTCGGCATCATGCAAAAATTCGTGGACCAAGCCATCTCCGCCAACACCAACTACGATCCGAAACGTTTTGAAGACGGCAAAGTACCGATGAAAGTGTTGTTAAAAGATCTCTTAACCGCTTACAAATACGGCTTAAAAACCCTCTACTATCAAAACACCCGTGACGGTGCCGAAGACAGCCAAGAAGATTTAGATGACGGCTGTGCTGGTGGGGCTTGTAAGATTTAATTAGTTTTGAGGATTCTCAACTGTGAATATAAAAAATTATCTAGAAAATGCTCTTTTCCAATATCAAAACAAAGAAAATATTCGATGGGATAATGTGATCCTTGATATATATAAACAATTAGTTAATAAGGAATATCCTAATCACTCTAGAAGATGGCCTATAATAAACGGTATCAGTAAGTTAAGTACATTTGATTTAGGTAATAACTACATCATTTTTCTCTATAAGAACTCTCCATTCTCACCAGTAATAACATCAAGTGGAAGTTCTTTAATACCTAGCGATATTGGATTTGATGAAGTAACACCAAACAATATCAATATGATAAGAGAATACTTTCGTAAAACTTATCATGTAAACTATGATGATGGATTATTTATCTTACATAGAGATTTAAGTAATTTATCTAGTGAGATAGAAGAAAATCTTATAAGTCATAAAAACTACTTAGGATTACTGCCAATGAAGATATTCCTTAGCCATAAAAGTAAAGATAAATCTAAAGTTAGAGAGTTTAAAAATATTCTTCAAAAACTAGGTTTCTCTCCATGGTTAGATGAAGAAGAACTTAAAGCTGGAGATAAATTAAACAGATCTCTATTAAAAGGTATGCAAGAATCTTGCGCTGCAATATTTTTTATTACTGATAATTATGAAGATACCCAGTATCTATCAGATGAGGTTGATTATGCTAAAAATAGGGCTATGGAAGATCCTAACTTTAAGATAATTACTCTAGTTTTTAATGAAGCTAATCACAATGTTCCACAGCTTTTAAAACATTATGTTTGGAAAAATGTTGATAGTGATTTATCTGCTCTAGGATGCATAATTGATGCTGTACCTCTTCAAATTGGCGAAATAAGATACAAATAAGTCGGAGTATAAAATGGCATATACCACTTTCTCACAAAACAAAAATGACCAGTTAAAAGAACCAATGTTCTTTGGTCAAAACGTTAACGTTGCACGTTATGATCAACAAAAATATGAGACTTTTGAAAAGCTCATTGAAAAACAACTTTCCTTCTTCTGGCGTCCGGAAGAAGTGGATGTGTCGCAAGACCGTATCGACTACGCCGCATTGCCTGAACATGAAAAACACATTTTCATCAGCAACTTAAAATATCAAACCTTGTTAGATTCCATTCAAGGCCGTAGCCCGAACGTGGCGTTGTTGCCGTTGGTGTCGATTCCGGAATTAGAAACCTGGATCGAAACCTGGACGTTCTCTGAAACCATCCACTCCCGTTCTTACACGCACATTATCCGTAACATTGTGAACGATCCATCTATCGTGTTTGACGACATCGTGACCAACGAAGAAATCATCAAACGCGCGCGCGATATTTCTTCTTACTACGACGATTTAATCCGCGACAGCCAACTTTACAGCCTGTACGGTGAAGGCACTTACACGGTGGATGGCAAAGAATGTGTCGTCACCTTGCGTAATTTGAAAAAACAACTTTATCTTTGCTTGATGAGCGTAAACGCTTTAGAGGCTATTCGTTTCTATGTGTCTTTCGCGTGCTCTTTTGCCTTTGCTGAACGTCAATTAATGGAAGGTAATGCGAAAATCATTAAATTCATCGCCCGTGATGAAGCGTTGCACTTAACCGGTACGCAGCACATTTTAAACATCATGGCAGCGGGTCAAGACGATCCGGAAATGGCTGAAATTGCGGAAGAATGTAAGCAAGAAGCCTACGATTTATTCTTAGCGGCAGCAGAACAAGAAAAAGACTGGGCAGATTATTTGTTCAAAGACGGTTCCATGATCGGTTTGAACCGAGACATTTTGGTGCAATACGTGGAATACATCACCAATATCCGTATGCAGGCGGTAGGCTTGCCATTGCCGTTCCAAGCGCGCTCCAACCCGATCCCTTGGATCAACGCCTGGTTGGTTTCCGACAACGTACAAGTGGCGCCGCAAGAAGTGGAAGTGAGTTCTTATCTTGTGGGGCAAATTGACTCCAAAGTGGACACCAAAGATTTCGACGATTTCGATCTGTAATCTTTCATATCGCTAAAAGTGCGGTGGATTTTTCGGGTGTTTTTAAATTCCGATAAAATCTACCGCACTTTTTTATTTCTCAAGGATTATCTCTTCTACTCAGTAAAACAAGCATGTAATCCTTTCATAAAAATCACCGCACTTTTATCTCTTTCTTCTTCACAAAATATATTTGATAGCCGTCACAATTTTGTTAAAAAAATGTTTCCAGTTTATTAAAACAATGCTAATAAATAGCAGTCATGGAGGACATTTATTATGCAAACACAAATCCCTTTCTTCGCTAAATATAAAAGCCTGATTATTCTTGTTTTGGATTTTATCTTGATGTTGGTGCTAATCAACACATTACCCTTCTCACCAAAGGAAAACCGTGGCTTGGCCTTGCTGACGTTCATCGGTATTTTGTGGTTGACAGAAGCCTTTAATATTACGGTAACCTCGCTTATGGTGCCGATTCTCGCCATTGGTTTGGGGCTCATTAATACACAGAAAGCCCTTGCGCCTTTTGCTACGCCGATTATTTATATGTTCTTCGGGGGCTTTGTTATCGCGGCAGTATTACAAATTCAGCAACTGGATAAAATCATCGCGAACTACATCGTGCGACTCGCCAAAGGCAATTTAAAACTTTCTGTGGCGTATTTATTTGGGGTAACCACCTTTTTATCCATGTGGATCAATAATACCGCTGTCGCCGCAATGATGTTGCCACTCACCATCGGGATGTTAAAAGGACTAAATTCAGAAAAAAATTATCGCCTGTATGCGTTTACCTTATTAGGCATGGCGTTTTGTGCCAGTATTGGCGGCATTGGTACCTTAGTCGGCAGCGCCCCTAATGCCATCTTGGCCTCTCAAATTCAAGTGACTTTTACTGAATGGTTAGGCTATGGCTTCCCGGTAATGCTGCTGTTGCTACCTTCTATGTTATTTTCCCTTTGGGTCATTTTACGCCCTAATTTTCATGTCGAATTTGCTCCGTCGCTTGAAAAAGTCTCTTTCACCCAAAAGAACATCATCACACTAGTCATCTTCAGCGTCATGGCATTACTGCTCCTGTTTAGTTCCATCCTCAATCCTTGGTTCTCCGGTTTACTGGGCTTAGAGAAAAAAATTGATAGCTTTGATAGTGTTATCGCCTTAACCGTAGTGGTGATTATCGGTGTAACCGGTGTGGCAAAATGGAAAGAAATTCAACAACGTGTGGAATGGGGCGTATTAATGCTCTTCGGTGGCGGATTAACACTGAGTATTGTCATGAAAGACTCCGGTGCCAGTAAAATCATGGCAGACACCATTGTGCAATTTACCAATGAAAAGCCGCTGTGGGTGCTTTGTTTCGTCGTCAGCGCATTCATCGTCTTCCTCACAGAATTCACCTCTAATACCGCCAGTGCGGCATTGATTATGCCGATTGTGATTTCAGTGGCGCAAACCTTAAACTTGCCACCAATCGCCCTCGCTGCCATCATCGCCTGCGGTGCAAGCTGTGCCTTTATGTTGCCAATTGCTACACCGCCAAACGCTATCGTGTTCGCGACAGGCCATGTCAAACAAGTGGATATGGCAAAAGTCGGCTTTATTCTCAACCTTTTCTGTATCGGAATAATTGGCGGCATGGCATATTTCGTGTGGATCTAATTTCGATTACAATACGCCCAATGCTATTTAGAGCAGTTTTCTAACTGCTCTTTTTTCTTTTAACAATCATGAAAATCCATTTATTACACAGCCGTCAAACCATCGAACACGATAATCAAATCCCGCTCCTCAATCGCTTGGAACAACATGGCATTTACCATGAATACCAATGTCGTAGCGGCTATTGCGGTTCTTGTCGAGTAAAAATAAAAAAAGGCAAAGTGTCCTATGCGGAAACACCATTAGCCTTTTTACAACCAGATGAGATTTTATTGTGTTGCTGTCGGGTAGAAGAAGATTTGGAGATTGAACTTTAAAAACGCCGTAAAAAATAACCGCACTTTGATTGATGAAGCTGAAATTACGGTCAATTTCGGATATAAAAAAGGGGCGTTCACTCGCCCCTACTTTTATAAGTTGTTTAAGTCCAATACGTCTGTCATATCAAACAAGCCTTTGTCTTTTCCTTCAAGCCATTTCGCCGCACGCACGGCGCCGTTCGCAAAGGTCATACGGCTAGACGCTTTGTGAGCAATTTCAACGCGTTCGCCGATGTCAGCAAACCAAACGCTATGTTCGCCCACCACATCAGAAGCGCGTATCGTTGAAAAACCGATTTCATCTCGTTTGCGTTCGCCGATAATACCGTCACGGCAAAATACGCCGTGGGTTTTCAAACCACGTCCTAGCGTTTTAGCGATGTGCTCGCCCATGGAAAGTGCGGTGCCGGACGGTGCGTCCACTTTGTGGCGATGGTGCGCTTCAATGATTTCAATGTCGCAATAATCGCCCATCACTTTGGCAGCTTTTTCCAATAATTTGAACACCAGATTCACGCCCACGCTGAAGTTAGAGGCAAACACAACGCCAATCTGTTCTGCTGCGGCTTTAATTGCCGCTTTGCCTGCATCATCAAAGCCTGTCGTGCCAATAATGATATTTTTTTGATTCGCCACACAAAATGTCAAATGTTCCAAGGTGCCTTCCGGGCGGGTGAAATCAATCAGCACATCGAATTGTTCTTTTGCCGCATTCAAATCATCGCCCACTGGAACGCCTACATGACCAATGCCTGCCAACTCACCGGCATCTGCACCGACCAATGAAGAGCCTTTGCGCTCAAATGCTGCACCTAATGCCACGCCTTCTGTGTTTTGTACTGCTTGAATTAATTGACGCCCCATGCGACCGCCGGCGCCTACAATTGCAATTCTTAAAGCCATAATCTTCTCCGATTTAAACTAATTTATAATTTTCAACGCACCACTGTAAATTAAGTATGCACCAAATAAAATAAAAATCACGCCGGAAACATTGTCAATATAACGACTATATCGGCTATAAAAACGCTTGGTAAACGGACGTGAAAACAAAATGGAAATCACATAGAAATAAACAAACGTTTCCAGTGTAATAAGCAAAAGTGCGGTCAAAATTTGCCACATTTCTGTAATGTTAACGAGGACAAAAGACATCACGCTGCTGAAATAAATCACCACTTTGGCATTGGATAAATTCACCAACAAGCCTTTGATAATTTCATTTTTAGATTCGGTGTTTTGTCGCGAATTAGTTTCATCAAATACCGCGTTGGTTGTAACCCGAGCCATTTTCACACCCAGATAAAACAAATAGCTACCGCCCAATGCCATAATAATACCCTGCAACGCCGGCATCGTTTTGAATACAATCGCCAAACCTAACACCGCAGCCGTTGCCCAAATGGACACGCCAATCGTAATGCCGATTACACCATAAATTGCGATTCGCCGAGAATGTATTGCGGCAGCACGGCTGACATAAAAGAAATCGGGTCCGGGCGAGAGCAATCCCACTAAATGGACAAACATTAAATGTAACATGCTGTTGCTAAATAAAATGCGCTAAGGCAAGAATGACGAGAATGCTATAACCGGCCGCCAAAATATCATCCACCATAATACCGAAGCCGTTGGTGAGTTTTTCGTCGAAATAGCGGATCGGATAAGGTTTTAAAATATCAAACAAACGGAAGGTCAAAAACGCAATCGTGCACCAAAATAAGGACACTTGTGGCACGGCTAACAACACCAAGAAAACGGCAACAATTTCATCCCACACAATGCTGCCATGATCGTGTACGCCCATGTCGTGGCTGGTGCGTTCGCATAACCAAATGCCGAGAAAGAAACAAAGTGCGGTCAAGATAAAAAACGTTTTTGCACCCAGCCAAGGCAATAATAATGCGCCAACGATCACACCCACCAAACTGCCCCAAGTACCGGGCGCCGGATGCAATAAACCGGAGCCGAAACCCAATGCGAGAAAATGAATAGGATTGCGCAACGTCACCCGTTCAAGGGGATTTTGTGGTGCAGTCATAATAAAAGACCTATTTAAAATGATCGAAACCGCCGCGAGTGACAATGTCTACCGGCTGGCCGTTACGTTGAAATTGAATGCGCTTTTTGCCGGCATGGCGAATTTGTCCGACACAGGTATAGGATATACCGAGATGCGCCAAGGCTTTTTCTAATTTTGCTTTATGGCTATCCGGCACGGTAAAACATAACTCATAGTCTTCACCGCCCGATAAAGCAAATTGCTCCGCTTGTTCCACACCGAATTCATCAATTAATTGAGCGGAAAGTGGGAGTTTGTCTAACTCAAGCACAGCGCCACATTGGCTACGCGTTAAAATATGCCCAAGATCGGCAACCAAGCCGTCAGAAATATCCACGGCGGCATTCACAAAGCCGGTCATGGCCAGTTCCATGCCGAGCAGTACTCTTGGTGTTGGATGTAAATGGCGTCGAATTAAATATTCTTGCGCAGAATTGACCGCACTTTTGCCTTGTAACAGGAAAGTTAAACCCGCAGCGCTATCGCCCAACGTGCCGGACACATAGATCCAATCGCCCACTTTGGCGTGATGACGGCAAAGACATTTGTTCTTCGCCATAATGCCTTGCGCAGTAATAGTGACGCTTAAGGGACCTTTGGTTGTGTCTCCACCGATTAAATCCACGTTGTAATGATCGAGGATATCAAAAAAACTTTCGCTGAATTCCGCCAACCAATCATGATCAATTTTTGGCAGGGTTAAGGCTAATGAAATCCAAGCCGGCTCAGCTCCCATAGCGGCAAGATCGCTTAAATTGCAGGCAACGGCTTTATACGCCAAATCGGCAGGACGAATATTCGGCAGAAAATGGACGTTTTCCACCATGGTGTCGGTGGTAATCGCAAGATGTTGATTAGGATTTAATTCGGTGACAGCACAATCGTCACCGATAGAAAGAAGGACATCTTTACGAGGCAAACGTTTAGAGGCGGTAAAATAGCGTTGAATAATATCAAATTCACCCTCTATCATTGTGCCTCCTTGTCTCAATGAAGATTAACGTCGTACAACCGGTGCGATTTTATCCAACACACCGTTGATATACTTGTGGCTTTCATCTGCGCCAAAGACTTTGGCGACTTCGATCGCTTCGTTGATTACCACTTTATACGGCACATCCGCCTCAAATTGCAGCTCATACACCGCTAAACGCAAAATGGCCTTTTCAATGGGGTCTAATTCCGCTAAACCACGATCTAAATAGCCTTGCATGGTGCGTTCCACTGCCTCAACATTCTCCACCGTTTGGCGGAATAATTTGCGGAAATACGGAGTATCTACGCCTTTCATGTCCTGTTCGGTCATGAAATTGAGTTCCACGATTTCCGGTGAATTTTGTGAAACCGCCCAAGAATATAAGGCTTGCACGGCACATTCACGTGCACGACGACGAGGAGAGATTTTCTTTACTTGTTTCGTCATTGTCACTTACGCTGCCTGAATTTGATTTAAAAGATTCACCATCTCTAACGCAACCAATGCGGCTTCCGCGCCTTTATTGCCTGCTTTGGTGCCGGCGCGTTCAATGGCTTGTTCGATATTTTCCGTGGTTAATACGCCGAATGCTACCGGAATGTCAGATTCCATCGCTACTTTGCCTAAACCACTGCTGGCTTCGCCTGCAACATATTCAAAATGCGCTGTACCACCACGAATCACTGTGCCTAAAGCAACGATCGCATCAAATTTTTTGCTTCCTGCCAAACGACGAGCAACTAATGGCAATTCATACGCGCCAGGTACGCGAACTAAAGTGATATTTTCGTCTTTTACTTGACCGACACGTTTCAACGCATCAAGAGCACCTTCCAAAAGACTTTCATTGATAAAACTGTTAAAGCGTCCGATAACAACGGCAACTTTCGCTTCTGGTGCAGCGATATGACCTTCTAAAACTTTCATGTTATTTCCTTTGTAAGATGAATAAAAAAGAGTGTGCGGATTCTAGCATAAAATTCATTTTCTGGCAGTAAGAAAAGCCAAAGTGCGGTTAAAAAACACCGCTTTTTGTAACCGCACTTTATTGCTAATTAGCATTGCCAATCAGACTGAATTAACGCCAAGCTTTGAATTGATTAATCAAGCCATTGGTTGAGCTGTCGTGGCTTTCCACTTTCTCGTTGGTGACCAATTCCGGCAGAATTCGGTTGGCCAGTTGTTTGCCTAATTCCACGCCCCATTGGTCGAAGCTGTAAATGTTGAACAACACGCCTTGTACGAAAATTTTGTGTTCGTACATGGCAATCAACGCACCTAAACTAAACGGTGTGATTTTTTGCAACAAAATGGAGTTGGTCGGTTTGTTACCGGTGAATACTTTAAACGGTACGATATCTTTCACATCTGCCAAGGTTTTGCCCGCATTCAAAAATTCGGCTTCCACTTGTTCTTTGGTTTTACCGAACGCTAACGCTTCGGTTTGCGCAAAGAAGTTGGAAAGCAATTTATTATGATGATCAGACAACGGATTATGGCTTTGTGCCGGTGCAATGAAATCACAAGGAATTAATGTGGTGCCTTGGTGAATCAATTGATAAAATGCGTGTTGACCGTTCGTGCCCGGTTCACCCCAAATAATTGGACCGGTTTGATAATCATGAATCACCTTGCCGTTGCGATCAACGTATTTCCCGTTGGATTCCATATTGCCTTGTTGGAAATAGGCGGCAAAACGGTGTAAATATTGGTCGTAAGGTAAAATCGCTTCCGTTTGTGCGCCCAAGAAGTTAGTGTTCCACAAGCCCACTAAAGCCAGTGTTGTCGGAATATTTTGTTCCAATGGTGCATGACGGAAATGTTTATCCATTTCATGGGCACCACTTAATAACGCTTCAAAGTTTTCAAAGCCGATAGAAAGCGCAATAGACAACCCGATCGCTGACCATAAAGAATAACGACCGCCAACCCAATCCCAGAATTCAAACATATTGTTAGTATCAATGCCGAATTCCGCGACCGCTTTTGCATTGGTTGAAAGCGCTGCAAAATGTTTTGCCACATGAGCAGGATCTTTTGCTGCGGCAAGGAACCAATCACGAGCAGACAAGGCATTCGTCATGGTTTCTTGAGTGGTGAAGGTTTTGGACGCCACTAAAATTAACGTAGTTTCCGGATTCACTTTTTTCAACGTTTCCGCGATGTGTGTACCGTCCACGTTAGACACAAAATGCATGGTTAAATGATTTTTATACGGGCGCAAAGCTTCGGTCACCATGTAAGGGCCAAGATCGGAACCGCCGATACCGATATTGATCACATCAGTAATAGCTTTGCCGGTATAACCTTTCCATTCACCGGAAATCACACGTTCACAGAACGATTTCATTTTGGCGAGCACGGCATTAACTTCCGGCATCACATCTTTGCCATCCACGAAAACCGGCGTATTGGCACGGTTACGAAGTGCGGTATGTAATACGGCACGATTTTCCGTACGGTTGATTTTTTCGCCGTTGAACATGGCTTCTTTGGCTTGAGTTAAACCACACTCTTCAGTGAGTTGACGCAATAAACCAAGAGTTTCTTTAGTCAGGTTATTTTTGGAAAAATCGACCAAAATCTCGTTGTTAAAGGTTAACGAATAGTTGGCGAAACGATCTTTTTCTTGCGCAAATAAATCTTGAATCGTTGTATTCTTACGTTGCGCATGATGTTGGGTTAACGCTTTCCATGCATTTGTTTGGGTTGGATTGATGTTTTGCATAAGCACTCCTTAAATTTAATCGATGTATTCGGTTAATACACGCGGGGTTAATTTGGTGATTAATTCATAACTGATTATGCCCATAATTTCTGCAATTTCTTCAATCGGTAATTCTTTACCCCACAAGATTACCTCATCGCCAACCTTGTCTTGACTGTCTGCGCCCAGATCCACGGTGAGCATATCCATGGACACTTTCCCCACAATCGGCACACGGCGACCATTCAGGTAAACCGGTGTTCCTTGTGGCACATCGCGTGGATAACCATCACCATAACCAATCGCCACTACACCGATTTTCGTGTCTTTTTCACTCGTCCAAACCCCGCCATATCCTACTGGTTCGCCTTTTTTATGTTCGCGTACCGCAATTAAAGAGGAGGTTAAATTCATCACCGGTGTTAAACCGTATTCTTTACCCGCGGTGTTATTCGGTGAAATACCGTACATAATAATACCCGGGCGAATCCAATCTAAATGAGCCTCCGGCCAGAATAAAATACCGCCGGAAGCCGAAATACTTCGCTCACCGGATTTGCCTTCCGTTGCCTGTAAAAAGCGGCTTAATTGTTTTTCCGTATAACCGCACGCGAGCTCATCAGCACGGCTAAAATGACTCACAAAGCCAATATTCGGATCAACGCACGGAAGCGATTTAAGTTTTTGATAAAAGTTGTCCACTTCGTCCAAATGCACGCCCAATCGATGCATACCGGTATCAATTTTTAACCACACTTTAATTGGATTAGGCATTTTGGCTTGCTCAAGGGCGACCAACTGTTCTTGACTATGTACGACGGTTTGAATGTTATTGACGGCGAGAACGGGTAAGTCTTTGGAAGAGAAAAAACCTTCTAACAGCAAAATCGGTTTGGTAATGCCGTTGGAACGTAATTTTAGGGCCTCTTCTAAACGCGCCACGCCAAAGCAATCTACCAAACTTTCGACGGCAGAAGACACAAACACAACGCCGTGTCCGTAAGCGTTGGCTTTGACTACCGCAATAATTTTACTGTTTGGGGCTTTTTGTTTAATGGTTTGAATATTGTGTTTTAACGCAACAGAACTGATTTTCGCTGTTGCCGGTTTCATGTGCATTTTTTTATCTCTTTTACGCTGTTATCTAATATTCATCATCGTAATGATGATGTTCTGCTAAGTTATCAAAACGGGAAAAATGGCCTTGGAATGCCAACTTCACGCGCCCAATCGGCCCGTTACGCTGTTTACCGATAATAATTTCCGCAATGCCTTTTTCTTCCGATTCACGGTTATACACTTCGTCACGATAAATAAACATAATCAAGTCCGCATCCTGCTCAATAGAGCCTGACTCACGCAAGTCTGAGTTGACAGGGCGTTTATCCTGACGGTTTTCCAAAGTACGGTTTAATTGTGACAGGGCGATCACCGGCACTTCTAATTCTTTTGCCAACGCTTTCAAAGAACGGGAAATTTCTGCAATTTCTAAGGTACGATTCTCAGAAAATGCCGGGGCACGCATTAATTGAAGGTAGTCCACCATGATTAAACTTAAGCCGTTATTTTCACGATAAACCCGTCTGGCACGCGAACGTAGCTCCGTCGGCGTTAACCCGGAAGAATCGTCAATAAATAAATTCGGTTTTTTCGCAAGCATCCCCATGGTGCTGGAAATTTTTGCCCAATCGTTGTCATCCAAGCCCTGACCGGTACGAATTTTCGTTTGATCCACACGTGAAAGTGACGCCAAGCTACGCATCATAATTTGTTCTGCCGGCATCTCTAAACTAAACACCAATACCGGTTTATCACTGCCTAACGCTGCATTTTCACACAGGTTCATGGCAAAGGTGGTTTTCCCCATAGAAGGACGCGCCGCCACAATAATCAAGTCAGATTTTTGCAAACCTGCCGTTTTCTTATCTAAATCTTTGAAACCGGTGGAAACGCCGGTGACACCGGAATGATCTTTAATTTGGCTGAGTTGTTCGATTTTATTGATGGTGTTTTCCAGAATGGAAATGATATTTTGAGGGCCTTCAGTACCGGATGTGCGCTTCTCAGCAATGGCAAAGACTTCTCTCTCCGCCTCATCCAGCAAATGTTTCACATCCTGCCCTTTCGGAGAATAGCTGTTTTGCGCAATTTTGTTCCCCACAGAAATCAACTCACGCATGATCGCCTTTTCTCGCACCACATTGGCATAAGCCACCACGTTGGCAGCACTTGGCGTGTTATTAGAAAGCTCCGCCAAATAAGCAAAGCCGCCCACCTGTTCGATGACTTCTCGACTTTTCAGCGCCTGTTCTAAGGTAATTAAATCCACCGGCGATTGCTGAGCAATCAGCTTTTCCATTTCCTCAAAAATCAGACGATGTTCAAAGCGGTAAAAATCCTCTTTCACCACATTTTCTGCCACATCATCCCAATACATGTTGTTCAGCAAAATACTGCCCAACACGGCTTGTTCAGCTTCGATGGAATGAGGAGGAATGTTCAAATTGGTGGTGTTTTGGTCTTTCGCAGGAGGAGAATTTTTAGACGCCATTATTGCCTCAGTGAGTGAAAATAAGTCCCTATATGATATACCAAATCCGGAGGCGGTTTAACTTAAAAGTCAAAAAAAGTGCGGTGGAAATTCTCGCTGAAAATCCACCGCACTTTGAGTTGAAATAAACAGATGAAAAAGAGATCAGCCGTTTAATTTGCGTCTTGCCGCCACCGCATCGGATAATTCTTGTAAGACGTTTTCACTGTCTTCCCAGCCGATGCAGCTGTCGGTAATACTTTGTCCGTAAATCAATGGTTTGCCTTCCACCAAATCTTGACGGCCTTCGACCAAATGACTTTCAATCATCACGCCGAAAATTTTATTGGAACCTGCCGCAATTTGACGAGCCACATCACGGCTCACATCCAATTGTTTTTTGAATTGTTTGCAGCTGTTGGCATGGCTAAAATCCACCATCACATGCGCTCTGTAACCAGCTTTGGCAAGTTCATCGCACACTTCTGCTACAGCTTGTTCACTGTAATTCGGGCCATTGTCGCCACCGCGTAAAATAATGTGGCAGTCTTCGTTACCTTTCGTGGAAACGATAGCAGAATGACCAAACTTCGTGACGGACAAGAAATGGTGTGGCGCTTCTGCTGCTCCAATCGCATCTAAGGCAATTTTTACGCCACCGTTGGTCGCATTTTTAAAGCCTACCGCACAAGATAAACCGGAAGCCAATTCCCGGTGCACTTGGGATTCGGTGGTTCTCGCGCCAATCGCGCCCCAACTCATGAAATCCGCTAAATATTGCGGCGTGATCATGTCCAGAAATTCACCTGCGGTCGGCACCGTTAAATCGTTAATATCAGACAACAATTTACGCGCTATACGTAAACCGTCGTTCAAGGCATAGGTATTATTTAAGTACGGGTCATTAATGAGGCCTTTCCAGCCCACCGTAGTACGCGGTTTTTCAAAATACACACGCATAATAATTTGTAAGGTATCTTGGTATTTTTCGCGCATTAATTTAATGCGTTTCGCATATTCTAATGCAGCTTTGGGATCGTGAATGGAACAAGGCCCGATCACCACAAGTAAACGATCATCTTCGCCATGAATAATGTTATGCGCTTCGTGACGGGCATTTTCAACGGTTTTCACTGCAATGCTGCTTGCCGGATATTTTTCTAGCAAGGCAATCGGGGGCAATACCTGTTCAATTTTGCCAATTCGCGTATCGTCATTTTCAATGGAAATATCGTTTTTTGTCTTCATTGTTCACTCACTTATCTTCATAAAATCAAAAATATCCGAAAAAGTGGTATTACTCTACCACTGCAATTTGTACTAGTAAACTAGTTTATTTAATTTCTTTTTTAATGACCGCTTAATACCTGTGCCGGTTGCAATTTTGCTGCGCGATTTGCCGGATAAAGGCTGGCAAATAAACTGAGAATTAACGCCGAAAGTAGCACCAGCAACACATCCTGCCAATGCAGTTTGGTTGGGAGGAAATCCACAAAATAAATACCGTCGGACAATAATTTTCTGCCGATTAAACCTTCCAGCCCCTGTATAAGTGCGGTCAAATTTAAGGCTAAAATTACGCCCAACACAATGCCAATCAGACAGCCTTTCATGCCTGCCTGCAAGCCATACCAAATAAAAATACGCTTAATAAACCCATTATTCGCCCCAAGAGTACGCATGATGGCAATATCACCAGCTTTATCTTTCACCGCCATAATGAGTGTGGACACAATGTTAAAACACGCCACCCCAATCACCAGTACCATGGCAATGTACATCACCGTACGAATCAGCTGAATATCACGATACATATAGCCGAATTTACTGATCCAGTTTTGCAGGTAGAGCATCTGCGGATAATCTTGCAACATGGAATAATCAAGGGTTTGAATGTTAAACGGATCGGCGGTTTTCAATTCTACTCCGCTCACCTGTTCCGCTTGATAATTCATCAACTGTTGCGCTTGTGCCAATGGCATGAGGGCATAACTGTGATCCAACTGTCCATCCAAACGCAAAATCCCCGTGACTTGGATACGTTCACGCAACGGCTGCGTCAAATTTTCCGAGCCTGTTTGTTGTGAAATTAACAGAGAAACCCAATCCCCTTCTTGCACATCCAAATCCCGTGCAATCCCCGATCCCAGCACCAACCCGCCATGTTGGGCAAAATTTTGCCATCCCTGATTTAGCACAAAATGCCCAAGGGAACTCACGTGATCCTGCAACGCTGATTCTACCCCTTTGATTTGCACCACTTTTAATTTCGCGCCGTTTTCCACGAGCGCGGTAAAACTGACAAAAGGCGAAACGCCGGTAATTTGTGGATTTTGCTGTAGCTTGGCGGCAAGATATTGCCAATGATCGATCGGTGCGTTGTTTTGCCCGTTGGCAGAGGAAATTTCCGCATGCGGCACGACCGCCAAAATCCGTTGATTGAGTTCACGTTCAAAGCCGTTCATGGCACTTAAGCCGATAATTAACACCGCCACGCCCAAGGCAATGCCGATGCTGGAAAAAAACGAAATCAGCGACACCAAACGGTTTTTATGTTTACTGCGTTGATAGCGCCAACTAATAAAAAATGGCGTATTCATCAGGCATTTTCCTCGCGTAGCACGCCGTCTTGCATAATTAAACGACGATTCAATTTTTCCGCCAAATTCAAGTCATGGGTCACCAATAAGAACGCAATTTGCTTTTCTTGGTTAAGCTGTTGAATCAACTCAAAAATGCTTTCCGTGGTTTTGTGATCCAAATTCCCGGTGGGTTCGTCTGCTAACACCAAAGCAGGATTATTCACCAACGCACGGGCAATGGCCACACGTTGACGTTCACCACCGGATAGCGCAGACGGGCGATGTGAAATTCTGTGCTGTAAACCGACCGCACTTAAGATCTGTTCGGCGCGCTCCTGTGCTTCTGTTTTATTTTGTTGCCCGATAAGCATCGGCATCATGACATTCTCAAGTGCGGTGAAATCTGCCATTAAATGATGAAACTGATACACAAACCCTAAATATTGATTGCGCAACTTCGCCAAGGCGTTCGGGCTCATTTGTTGCAACGATTGTCCTTTGATAAACACTTCACCGCTGCTCGGTTGATCCAAACCGCCCAAGGTGTGTAGCAACGTACTTTTGCCCGAACCGGAACTGCCCACAATCGCGACCAATTCGCTCGGTTGCATAGAAAAAGACACCTGTTTTAGCACTTCCGTTTGTTGGGTGCCTTCTTGATAAAATTTCGTGATATGTTGGCAAGATAATAATGCTGTATTCATTTTTTCATCTCTTTTTTATTCGTAGCGCAAGGCTTCTGCCGGTTCCACTTTCGCGGCGCGATAGGCAGGATAAAGGGTGGATAACAATGACAATAATAAGGAAAACGCGACAATCGTCAGAATTTGCCACGGCTCAAGTGCGGTCGGTAAATAGAGTGTTTTTGCGCCTAAGAGATTCACAATGGCATCCAAATTTAACGTCACTAACACGCCCAATATAGCGCCCGCCAAGGTGCCCATTAACCCCACCAATAAACCTTGATAAATAAAGATAGAACGCACCTGTCCTTTCGTTAAACCGAGGGTTTGCAAAATGGCGATCTCGCCCTGTTTGTCCACCACCATCAGACTCAAAGACGTAATAATATTGGACACCGCCACCACGATAATTAAGCTCACCAACAAGCCCATCATATTTTTTTCCATGCGCACCGCTTGGAAAAACTCGCCTTTTTGCGTGCGCCAATCGGTGATTTGCGCGGCTGTGGGAAATGCCGCCGGCAGCTCGGTGATTTGGAACGGATCCGTTAAAAATAAACGGAAACCTTGGGCTTCGCCCGACTGAATTCGCATTAAGCGCCCAATGTCCGTTAAATTGGCGAAGGCTTCATATCCTGACACTTCGCCCGTATCAAAATAGATTTCGCTGACGGTAAATAAACGCTGCAACGGCACGCGCCCGAACGGCGTGTATTGGCTGTTTTCGGTAATCATCAAACGCACTTTGTCACCGACATGCAGGTTTAATTTCTGCGCCAGTTGATCGCCAATAATGATTTTAAACTCACCTGTCGGGAGCAAATCCTCAAAATGCGGTTCGGATAAAGCAGACAAAATCGGGTCATCCGAAAATTGTCGAATCCCAATCACTTGTCCTGCGCTAACACCACTTGCGGTTTGAAAAATCACATTGGTCATGTTTATCGGTACGGCTTTTTGCACAAAATTGGGCATCGGTGGCTCGGCATCATCGATCTTCACCTTGCCGTTTGGGCTAACAATAGCGTGTGGAATGGAAGAAAGCACCTGTTGTTTTTGATAACCTTCCAAACCATTCATCACAGACAGCACGATAATCAATGCCATCACGCCAAGCACAATGCCGAAACTGGCTAAATTCGTCACCAACCGTCCAAAACGATCAGCACTTTTTGCCCGCCAATAGCGCAATGCAATAAAAAGAGGGGTAGATAAACTCATAACGAATAAGAAATCATTCAAAAATACGGAAAAAATTGCGCGCTAGTTTAGCATAGACCAAGATAAAAAGCAGAAAATCAGCAAAGAATTCGCTTAAGCCTGTCGTAAAAACACGCTAAAAAATCACCGCACTTTTAGAGAGATAACATTTGACAGCGTAAGCACATCTTCCTACTATTTCACTCATTTATTTGAATACTAACAAACGGAAAGCTTATTTTGAAAAACACCACTGAAATACTAAAAAATGCTCTTGCCCAACGTATCTTAATTTTAGATGGCGCCATGGGCACGATGATCCAAAAATATAAACTCACCGAAGCGGATTTCCGTGGTGAACGCTTTAAAGAAAGTGTGGTGGATTTACGCGGCAATAATGATTTGCTCACCTTAACTCAACCACTGTTGATTTCCGCCATTCACGAAAAATACTTAGAAGCCGGCGCAGACATTATCGAAACTAATACCTTCAGCTCCACCACCATTGCGCAAGCGGATTACGACTTGCAATCCATTGCTTACGAACTCAACTTTGCCGGTGCGAAACTGGCACGTTTGGCGGCGGATAAATACAGCACGCCGGAAAAACCAAGATTCGTCGCGGGGATTCTTGGCCCAACGAACCGCACAGCGTCCATTTCCCCGAACGTAAATGACCCCGGTTTCCGTAACGTCACCTTTATGGAATTGGTGGACGCCTATTCAGAAGCCACACGAGGCTTAATTGAAGGCGGTGCCGATTTAATTATGATCGAAACCATTTTCGACACGCTAAATGCCAAAGCAGCGGTGTTTGCCATCGAAACCGTGTTTGAAGAATTAGGCGTGGAATTGCCGATTATGATTTCCGGCACCATTACCGATGCTTCCGGTCGCACCCTTTCCGGACAAACCACCGAAGCGTTCTACAACTCCCTGCGCCACGCCAAACCACTCACATTCGGTTTGAACTGTGCGCTAGGCCCTAAAGAATTACGCCAGTATGTTGAACAACTGTCTAAAATCAGTGAAACCTACGTTTCCGTGCACCCGAACGCAGGCTTGCCGAATGCCTTTGGTGGCTATGATTTAGGTGCAGAAGACATGGCTGCACAACTGAAAGAATGGGCGGAAAGCGGTTTTGTGAACATTATCGGTGGCTGTTGCGGCACCACACCGGAACACATCAAAGCCTTTGCCGATGCGGTAGAAAACATCCCACCACGCAAATTGCCACAAATTAAAACCGCCATGCGTTTATCGGGCTTAGAACCGCTTAACATTGATGATGAAAGCTTGTTCGTGAACGTGGGTGAACGTAATAACGTGACGGGTTCGGCAAAATTCAAACGCTTAATTAAAGAAGACAAATTTGCCGAAGCCATTGAAATTGCCATCGACCAAGTGGAAAACGGCGCGCAAGTCATCGACGTGAACATGGACGAAGCCTTGCTCAACGGCAAAAAATGCATGACCCGTTTCCTCAATATTATGGCGACTGAACCGGATGCCGCTAAAGTGCCCGTGATGATTGACTCCTCCAAATGGGAAGTGATTGAGGCGGGCTTGCAATCAGTGCAAGGCAAACCGATTGTGAACTCCATTTCCTTAAAAGAAGGTGAAGAAATCTTTATCGAACATGCCAAACTAGTGCGTAAATACGGCGCAGCCGTTGTCGTCATGGCGTTTGACGAAGTGGGACAAGCGGACACCGAAGATCGCAAAGTGGAAATCTGTACCCGTGCTTATAACATCTTAGTCAACCAAGTAGGCTTCCCGCCGGAAGACATCATTTTCGACCCGAATATTTTCGCCATTGGCACCGGGATTGAAGAACACAACAACTACGGCGTAGATTTCATCAACGCCACAGGTCGCATTAAACGTAGTCTTCCGCACGCCAAGATTTCCGGCGGTGTGTCAAACGTGTCCTTCTCCTTCCGCGGCAACAACGTCATGCGTGAAGCCATTCATGCCGTATTCCTCTATCACGCCATCAAACAAGGCATGGATATGGGGATCGTGAACGCAGGCCAGCTTGCGATTTATGACGATCTCGATCCTGAATTGCGTGAAATCGTAGAAGATGCCGTCTTAAACCGCAGCCCGGATGCCACCGAGAAATTGCTCGATATTGCAGAAAAATATCGCAATCAAGGCAACGATGAAAGTGCGGTAGATTCTGTGGCTGAATGGCGTACGTGGCCTGTGGAAGAACGCTTAAAACACGCTCTGGTGAAAGGGATTACTACGCATATCATCGAAGACACCGAAGAGGCTCGCCAAAAATTGCCAACACCGTTAGAGGTCATCGAAGGTCCGCTCATGGCAGGCATGGACGTGGTGGGCGATTTGTTCGGCGATGGCAAAATGTTCCTGCCACAAGTGGTGAAATCCGCACGCGTGATGAAACAATCAGTCGCCTATTTAGAACCGTTTATTAACGCCACCAAACAAAAAGGCTCAAGCAACGGCAAAGTGGTGATCGCCACCGTGAAAGGCGATGTGCACGACATTGGCAAAAACATCGTGAGCGTGGTGTTGCAATGTAATAACTTTGAAGTGATTGACTTGGGCGTGATGGTGCCAGCGGACAAAATCATTCAAACCGCCATTGAGGAAAAAGCGGATCTTATCGGCTTGAGCGGTTTGATTACACCATCTTTAGACGAAATGGAATACTTCCTTGGCGAAATGACCCGTTTAGGTTTGAACTTGCCGGTGTTGATCGGCGGTGCGACCACCTCCAAAGAACATACCGCCATTAAACTGTACCCAAAATATAAACAACACGGCGTGTTCTATACCTCGAACGCCTCCCGTGCGGTAACGGTGTGTGCCACATTGATGAACCCGGAAGGCCGTGCCGCATTGTGGGAACAATTCAAGAAGGATTACGAAAAAATCCAACAATCTTTTGCTAACCGCAAACCGTTGCGTAAACAGCTCAGCATTGAAGAGGCGCGCGCCAACCGTTTTGATGGCTTTAGCGGTGAATGGGCGGATTATGTGCCGCCAACACCAAAACAAACGGGCATTGTGGAATTTAAAAACGTGCCAATTGCCGAGCTGCGCAAATTTATCGACTGGTCGCCATTCTTCCGTGTATGGGGCTTGATGGGCGGCTATCCGGATGCCTTTGATCATCCGGAAAGTGGCGAAGAAGCCCGCCGCGTGTGGAATGATGCGCAAGCAATGTTAGATGCGTTTGAACAAAACCACAAACTTAACCCAAGCGGCGTATTGGGCATTTTCCCTGCGGAACGTGTGGGCGATGATGTGGTGCTATTCTCCGATGAAGACCGCACGCAAACCATCGGCACGGCTTACGGCTTACGCCAACAAACGGAACGTGGCAAAAACAGCAAAAGCCAATTTAACTTTGCCTTGAGCGACTTTATCGCTGATCGCGAAAGTGGCAAAAAAGACTGGATGGGGATGTTCGCCGTGTGCGCCGGCATTGAAGAAATGGAGCTAGTGGAAGGCTACAAAGCCGCCGGCGATGACTACAACGCCATCTTGCTACAAGCCGTGGGCGACCGCCTCGCCGAAGCCATGGCAGAATACCTGCACTTTGAGCTACGCACCCGCATTTGGGGCTACACGCAAGAAGAATTCGACAACCAAGGTTTAATCAATGAAAACTATGTCGGCATCCGCCCTGCACCGGGCTACCCAAGCTGCCCGGAACATACCGAAAAAGCCTTGATTTGGGATTTATTAGAAGTAGAACAACGCATCGGCATGAAACTCACCGAAAGCTACGCCATGTGGCCGGCAGCTTCTGTCTGCGGTTGGTACTTCACCCACCCGGCAAGTAACTATTTCACTTTAGGTCGCATCGATGAAGACCAAGCTCAAGATTATGCCAAACGTAAAGGCTGGGATGAGAGAGAGATGTTGAAGTGGTTGGGTGTGGCGATGAAGTAAGATTAAGTTTTAACATATAGATCTATGCTTTATATAAAATATATTATCTTTACACAGCGAGTAGCTTATGAATATTAAAATTGAATTATCAAAAATATTACAATCTCATATTGGTGGTGCATTTTTATTTATTGGCTCAGGTTTTTCCAGAAGATATCTAGGATTAGAAGACTGGGAAGGGCTATTAACTAAATTCTGTAAAACAAAGTATCCTTTTACATATTATAAAACATCTGCTAATGGAAATTTAGCAAAAGCCGCTGAGTTATTAGCAAATGATTTTCATGATATATGGTGGAATAATGATTCTTATTCTGAAAATAGAAATAAATACAACATCTTTAGCAAAGATAAAACTTCGGCACTACGCATTGAAATTAGCCACTATTTGAAGACTATAGAAATAAACTCTACTGAGAAATATAAAAAAGAGATAGAATCATTAAAAGAATTAAATGTTGATGGAATTATTACAACTAACTGGGATACATTTCTAGAAAATATATTCCCTGATTACAAGGTATATATAGGTCAACAGGAATTATTGTTTTCAAGCCCTCAAGAAGTTGGTGAAATATATAAAATCCATGGTTGTTCATCTAACCCAAACTCTTTAGTTCTAACTGAATCAGATTATAAAAATTTTGAAAATAAGAATGCTTACTTAGCCTCAAAATTAATTACTATCTTCATGGAACACCCTATTATTTTTATAGGATATTCATTGAATGATGCTAACATTCAATTACTTTTAACATCTATCGTAAAATGCATAGATGAGAATAACTTAGAAAAATTACGTAAGAACCTTATCTTTGTTAATAGGTTAAAACCTGGAGAAAAAAATAATATAAGTGAAAGTGAGATTTATATCGAAAAAATATCACTTCCAATTACATTAGTTAAAACTGATGATTTTTCTATTATCTATGATGCAATTAAAAGCATGAAGAGAAAGCTTCCAGCTAGAATCCTTAGACATTTTAAAGAACAATTTTATGAGTTTGTTTATACCTCAGAGCCAACTGAACACATTTTAGTTTCAGGTATAGATAACATTAAAAACTATAAAGATATTGATTTTGTAGTCGGTGTTGGCGTTAAGCAAATATTTTCTGAGCAAGGATATTCAGAAATAAAAGCAAATGACCTAATTTCTGACCTATTATATGATGATAAAAAATTTAGCCCGGAAAAAATACTAAATACGGTACTAGTCAATTTATCTAGAAAAAGTGATAAATATGTTCCAATTCATTTCTACCTGAATAAAAATAATATAACTACAGAAACACAATTTAATTCCTACATCAAAAAAAACAACTTGATATGCATTGAAAAGTTCATTAATAACGATTTAAAAAAACTAAGAGAGAATGGCTATAGAAATCAATTTTTAAGATTACCAAATAAATCGTTACAATACATTATTGATAACATAGATTCTGATAAAGCTATATTCTACATTCCTTTCTTAGATAAAAATGAGATAGATCTGAACTTATTAAAAAATTTTCTTGTAAAAAATAAACCTAAATATATAGATAACAAAAGTAACTATTCTACTATCTTTAGGAAACTAATTGTCCTCTATGATAAATACAGATGGGGATGGTAGATATTTAGCCCCCCCACGATGGCGCAAGTGTTCTCGCTTGTGCCTATCAACTAAAAGTGCGGTCAAAAAATCCAAAAGATTTTGAATATTAGTTCTGCCAACAGACTATAAGTAAAATTCGCAATGATTTTATTAAACAGCACCAGCGTGGACGCTGGCGCTATCTTTCTTTATTTTCACATCTCTGTTGGCGCACGCTTCCTAGCGTGTGCCTAATTCCAACCAAAACACTTCAAAAACTCACCGCACTTTATTTACTTGCTAAGGCACGCGTTAGGAAACGCGCGGCAGCATAAATTTTCATGACTAAAAAAGTGCGGTCATTTCTTCAAACGTTTTTCATTTCAAAAAACACTTGGAAAAATGACCGCACTTTAATCAAAAAATCAATGCTATTTCACCACAATAAATTCCGGTGTCGTTTGTCGTTCGATGAGTTTGCCGACAGGATATAGCTCAACACCGGCGTTTTGTACAACGGCAAAAACCTCTTTTTCCGCATCCGGTTTGACGGCGATGAGCAAGCCGCCGGAGGTTTGCGGATCGCATAATACGGCTTTCTGTAAATCCGTTATTGGAGCGATTTTGTGTCCGTAGTTGTCGAAATTGCGGTTTGTACCGCCCGGAATGCAGCCTTGCGCGATGTAATCATCAACGCCATCTAGGGTTTTAATGTTGGCGAAATCTACTTCGGCATTGAGGTTGGAGCCTTCGCAGATTTCGGCTAAATGCCCTAACAAGCCGAAACCGGTGACATCCGTCATGGCGGTAACGCCGTCAATGTTTGAAAGCTGACTGCCCAGCAAATTCATTTGGCACATCCACTTGGTCGCCAAGCCTTTATGTTCGGCTTTTAATTTGCCTTGTTTTTCCGCGGTGGTTAATACGCCGATGCCCAACGGTTTGGTTAAATACAAGTGGCAGCCCGCTTGTGCCGTAGCGTTTCGTTTCACTTTTTCAGTGTCGATAATGCCGGTCACGGCCAAACCGAAAATCGGTTCCGGTGAGTCTATGGAATGACCGCCGGCAAGAGCAATGCCCGCTTCCTGACAAGCAAAACGGCCGCCGTCAATAATGCGCTGTGCCACGCTTGCAGGCAATTTGTTAATCGGGAAGCCAAACACCGCAATCGCCATGATCGGCTTGCCACCCATGGCGAAAATGTCGCTCACGGCGTTGGTTGCCGCAATGCGCCCAAAATCGAAAGGATCATCGACAATGGGCATGAAAAAGTCTGTGGTACTGATAATCGACGTACCATTGCCTAAATCATACACCGCCGCGTCATCCTTGGTGTCATTGCCGACAAGGAGATTCGGGTCAATAAACGGTGCCATTTCGGTATGCAAAATTTCCTCTAAAACCTTAGGCGATATTTTGCAGCCTCAACCGGCGCCGTGGCTATATTGCGTCAGCCGAATGTCGTTTGTTATGACGCATTCATTCTGTTCCGCGTGCAAAGCCTGCTCTATCATGCTTACTTCCTTTTTATTAAACGAATGGCGTAATTATAGCGTTATTGAACTAATGATTCATTAATTGAAATGCATTTCTCAGAAACAAAAATGCGGTGAAAATTCACCGCACTTTTATTTTTTAGCTTGTCATCCAAAGCCAATTACAAGGCTTTTAAGATATCATCCACACGTTCTTTCGCATCACCAAACAACATTTGGGTATTTTCTTTAAAGAACAATGGATTTTGTACGCCGGCGTAACCGGTATTCATGGAACGTTTGAATACCACCACGTTAGCCGCTTTCCACACTTCCAATACCGGCATACCGGCGATTGGGCTGTGCGGATCGTCCATCGCCGCAGGGTTGACGGTGTCGTTCGCGCCGATAACCAATACGGTGTCGGTGTCAGCGAAATCATCGTTGATTTCATCCATTTCCAGCACGATGTCGTAAGGCACTTTGGCTTCTGCCAATAACACGTTCATGTGGCCAGGCAAACGTCCGGCAACCGGATGGATACCGAAACGCACGTTCACGCCACGCTCGCGTAATTTTTGGGTAATTTCTGCCACTGGATATTGCGCTTGTGCGACTGCCATGCCGTATCCTGGGGTGATGATCACAGAGCTGGAATTTTTCAACAATTCCGCCACTTCTTCTGCGGTTGTTTCACGGTGTTCGCCTTGTTCGGTATCGGAAGACACTTGAATGTCATTACCAAAACCACCTGCAATAACGCTGATGAAAGAGCGGTTCATGGCTTTACACATGATGTAAGACAAGATCGCACCGGAAGAACCCACCAACGCACCGGTCACGATTAACAAGTCATTGCTAAGCATGAAACCTGCCGCAGCTGCAGCCCAACCGGAATAGGAGTTCAACATGGAAACCACCACCGGCATGTCTGCACCACCGATAGAGGCCACTAAATGCCAACCGAAAGCGAGTGCTATCACAGTCATGATTAATACCGGGAAGATATTTTCCGGTTCACTTAAGAACGCCACCATTAATAACGCGGAAACAATAAGCGCTGCCAAGTTTAATTTATGACGATGTGGCAACATTAAGGCTTTGGAATTAATTTTTCCGCTTAATTTACCGAATGCCACTACAGAGCCGGTGAAGGTCACCGCACCGATGAAGATCCCCAAGAACACTTCCACGTTATGTACGCTGGCAAGTGCGGCTTGTTCTGCAAGGAATTTCGCTTGTTCTACGTCATTTAAACCGCTCGGCATAGTTGGGATATCATGCAAACCGTAGCTGTTATAACCCACCAATACGGCAGCCAAACCGACGAAACTGTGCAAGATCGCCACCAATTCCGGCATTTCCGTCATTTCAACTTTTAATGCACGCTGAATACCAATCGCCCCACCAATCACCATCGCAATGATGATCCACAATGTGCCTTCGGATTTTGGCCCGAAGATGGTGGCGATGAGTGCAATCCCCATCCCGATAATGCCATACCAGCACCCTGCTTTTGCCGTTTCGTGTTTAGAAAGACCGGCTAAGCTCATAATGAAGAGCAACGCTGCAACAATATACGCAGCTTGTACAAAACCTTCTGACATGATTTTCTCCTTAGCCTTTTCTAAACATGGAAAGCATACGTTGAGTGACGCGGAAGCCACCAAAAATGTTGATGCTTGCCACTAAAATCGCAATAAACGCCAACACACTAATGAAGAAATTACCTTGTGAGATTTGCAATAACGCTCCCACGATAATAATCCCTGAAATCGCATTCGTTACCGCCATCAA
The DNA here is from genome assembly GCF_057314075.1 of Aggregatibacter sp. Lineage (NCBI taxonomy): Bacteria > Pseudomonadati > Pseudomonadota > Gammaproteobacteria > Pasteurellales > Pasteurellaceae > Aggregatibacter > Aggregatibacter sp. The sequence continues at coordinate 320,930 of NZ_DBHLAR010000004.1, forward strand.
TGGGGTGTGTAGCGCATGGCTCACATTCCAAACCACATAGTAACCCACGACACAAGCCAAGACGAACACGGTTAAGTGAGAAAGGAAAGCCGCCGGCGCAATAGACGTAAGCCATAAGAAAAGCACACCCACTGCCGCCATAATGCCGTATTTTTTACGCGGATCCGTTGGTTTTTCTTCCTCTTTTTTGACCGTACTTGCAGCTTTCGCTTGTTGTTGCGGTTGAGCGGAAACTTGAATCGGCGGTGCCGGCCATGTCACTTCGCCATCACGAATAACCGTTACGCCACGCAATACCACGTCGTCGAAATTGATGTCGATTTGACCGTCTTTGTTTTTGCAAAGCAATTTCAATAAGTTAACAAGGTTGGTACCGTAAAGTTGGGAAGATTGCGTTGGTAAACGGCTTGGTAAATCGGTGTAACCAATGATTTTCACTTGATTATCGGTGACCACCACTTCGCCGGCTTTACTCAATTCACAGTTACCGCCGGTCGCTGCGGCTAAATCCACAATCACGCTACCCGGCTTCATGGATTCCACCATTTCTTTGGTGATTAAGCGTGGTGCAGGTCTGCCCGGAATTAATGCAGTGGTGATGATAATATCCACTTCTTTCGCTTGTTCTGCGTAAAGGGCAAGCGCGCGACGATTGAATTCCTCAGACATAACTTTGGCATAGCCATCGCCACTGCCGCCTTCTTCTTTGAAATCGATTTCAAGGAAGCTGGCGCCCATACTTTCTACTTGTTCTTTTACTTCCGGACGGGAGTCAAAAGCACGTACAATGGCACCTAGACTGTTTGCTGCTCCAATCGCGGCAAGGCCGGCAACACCCGCACCAATCACCAACACTTTTGCCGGTGGCACTTTACCTGCTGCGGTAATTTGTCCGGTGAAGAAACTGCCAAATTCATGTGCGGCTTCCACCACGGCACGATAACCGGCAATATTTGCCATGGAACTTAATGCATCCAAGGCTTGCGCACGAGAAATTCGCGGCACGGCATCCATCGCCAACACATTGATTTTTTTCGCTGACAGTTTTTCCATGAGCTGCGGATTTTGCGCAGGCCAGATAAAACTGACTAAGGTTGCCCCTTCTTTAATTAAAGCGATTTCATCATCAGTCGGCGCGTTGACTTTAAAAATAATGTCCGCTTGCCAAACTTGTGCGGCATCACCGACTTTCGCACCGGCAGCTGCAAATGCCTGATCTTCAAAACTGGCTTTGAAACCCGCATCATGTTCAACAATCACATCGAAGCCAAGCTTCAAAATTTGCTGAACCGTTTTCGGCGTTGCCGCCACACGACTTTCATTATCAAGCAGTTCTCTAGGTACACCAATTAACATAATGATTCCCTTTGATTGATTAAGATTTAGGTAACAAATTTACCCGCCCGAAATGACGCCTCTAGGCAGTCAAATTAGCCCTCACTCTATCATTGTTCCTCTAAAAACTAAAAAAAATTTTCGGCTTTTTATTCAATATGTGATCCCTATTACACTTTGTGGTAACACATAAAAAATTAGAAATTCATCCCTCGCTTTGCTATCTTAGCGCGCAAATATTTTTACTGCCGCTTCACACTCGGTCTGTAAAAAACACGGAAAAACTTAACCGCACTTTGATATACAAGGTCAAACACCATGCAATTACCCTCTCTACAATCTGCCACTTTAATCCGCCGTTACAAACGCTTTTTAGCGGATGTGCAACTGCCGAACAGTGATATCACCACGTTGCACTGTGCCAACACCGGTGCCATGATCGGCTGTGGTGCAGAAGGCGACACCGTCTGGTATTCCACCTCCGATAGTGCCACACGGAAATACCCAAGTTCATGGGAATTAACACAATTAGCCAATGGCAATATGGTTTGCATTAACACGCACCGTTCTAATCAGCTCACCTTTGATGCCTTACAGAAAAAGCAAATTATCGAACTGGCTATGTATGATGAAATTCATCCGGAAGTGAAATACGGCGAAGAAAACAGCCGCATTGATTTTCTGCTGAAAGGTAAAGATCTGCCTGATTGTTACGTGGAAGTGAAATCCATTACTTATGTGGATAACGACAAAAAACTCGGTATGTTTCCTGATGCTGTCACGACACGCGGACAAAAACACTTGCGCGAATTGATCGCCATGAAAAAACAAGGTCATCGTGCGGTGATTTTCTTCTGTGGGTTACACGATGGCTTCGATCATTTCCAAATCGCGAAACACATTGATCCGAAATATCACGAACTCTTTCTCCATGCGCTCAATGAAGGGGTTGAGGCTTACGCCTATGCGGCTGAATTTGAAAAAACGCAGGGAATTCCGACCGCACTTCATCTCACAAAGGTCGTACCACTTAAGATAAACTCAATTTAGGCAAATTATTTGAGAATTATTTTCATTAAAGTGCTTGACATTAATTTTGAGAATAATTATCATTTAATCATTCAAACAACAATAGATAATCACTCCAACTTCAACGCCTCATCCCCCACAAGAGGCGTTTTTTTTTGCCTAAAATTTACCGCTAGCGGCGTTTTCACCTTTTATTTTGTGACGTCGTTAAAAAAATTGCATAAAAAATATGTTCCTCCCGTTAAATTTATGCTTTAATCAGCGCCACTCATATGTATTAAGGTTTAATCTATGTTAAGTGGTCTCATCATCGGTATGCTCTTCGGCGTTTTGTTACAACGCACGCAATTCTGTTTCGTTTCCGGCTTTCGCAATATTTTCACGCAAAAAACGCTGCGATTTCCCACCGCACTTTTAATTGCCATCTCTATTCAATCCGTCGGATTTTTCACCTTACAACACTATGGCCTAATTGACTTGCCCAACGGCGAATTTTCACTATCCGCCACCTTGTTAGGCGGTTTGCTGTTCGGCTTTGGCATGGCGGCATCCGGTTGTTGCGGCAGCGGCACTTGGTTTCGTAGCGGCGAAGGTTTGGTCGGGGCGTGGTTGGCATTATTCAGTTTTAGCTTAACCATGGCGTCTATGCAAAGTGGTGTATTAAAGCATTGGTTCGGTCCGTTGTTACAACAACATTTAATGGCAGACAGCCTTTATACAACATGGCAAATCAGTCCTTGGTATGGCGTAATTTTGCTGTGTCTTATCGCCTTGGCATTATTCATTTATCAACTATGCCATCCACGCTATCAATTTCAAGATCCGGAAAAACGCTTTAAAAACTTACCGCTCTTTTTAGGCGCCGTATTGATCGGCTTGCTCGGCGTCATCGCTTGGTATTGCAGCGCGCAAACCGGGCGCAATTACGGCTACGGCATCGCCGTGCCGTCCGCCAATGTGGTGCAATACATCGTTACCGGTCAGCAACGCTATTTGAACTGGGGCAGTTTATTCGTACTCGGCATTTTTGTTGGTTCTTTTGTTAGCGCAAAACTGTGCGCCGATTTCAAACTCACCCTGCCCGCGCCGGATATGCTGTTACGTCGCTTACTCGGCGGTGTTGTTATGGGGATTGGCGCAGGGCTTGCCGGCGGCTGTACAGTCACCAATTCATTGGTCGCCACCGCCTATTTTTCCGCTCAAGGCTGGATTGCCACCGCGATGATTTTGGTAGGTGTTTGGCTCAGCACCTTTATTTTCAAGACAACGCAATGTCGCACCTAATATTCAAGGAGAATATCATGAAGAAAACGAAATTGACTTTACTGTTCGGAAGTCTGGCGTTATTAACCGCCTGCGATGAGAATAAAGTGACTGAAATTAGCACAGAAGACTTGCTCAAAAACCTCGACAACAGCGCGTATGTAATTGTGGATACCCGCCACGACAGCTTATATAACGGTTTTAAAGACAACAACGCCACCCACGGTGGGCATATCAAAGGCGCGATTCAATTTACTACCGCTTGGTTGGATTATATCGCCGACGATAAATTTGACAGTTTTGCCAAGGATAAAGGCATTACCAAAGACAAAACCATTGTGTTTTACAACAGCAATTTGGACGATTTGCAACGTATCAGCGCGGAATTTGCCGCCAAAGGCTATAAGGTGAAAATCTTTAAAGATTTCATTAATTACGCCAACGCGGGCTACCCGCTCGAAGCCTTTCCGAACTACCAATTAAGCGTGTCGCCGCAATGGCTGAACGCCGCCATGCACGGCGAAAATCCGGAAACTTACGCTAATGATAAATTAATGGTGTTTGAAGTGTCTTGGGGCGATTTGGCCAATGCGAAAGCCTACACCCAACACATCGTCGGCGCCTACCACTTTAATACGGATTGGATTGAAAACGATCCCATCTGGAATTTATCCGACCCGAAAGTCATCGAACAAAATCTGCTTAAAAACGGCATCAGCAAAGACAAAACCGTTGTGCTGTATTCGGAAAATCAACTTGCCGCATTGCGTGTGTTATGGGCATTAAAATGGGCGGGCGTGGAAGATGTGCGCTTCTTAAACGGCGGGTTAACCGGCTGGGTGGACGCAAATTTACCGACCGAAACCCAAGTGAACATTCCGACACCGATAGAAAGTTTTGGCGCCACCATCCCGCAACACCCGGAAGTCAATATTTCCATGCCGGATGATGTGATTAAAGCGCAAAAAGAGAACGGCTTGAAATTAATCAGTAATCGCGCCTGGGACGAATATACCGGTAAGATCAGCGGCTATGACTATATTCCCGGCAAAGGCGAGCCGCTGGGCGCTATTTGGGGCTTTGCCGGCACCAACTCCTCTAATTTGGCGGATTATTACGATCCGGACAACACATTGCGTAACCCGTTAGAAATGGTCAAACTGTGGAAACAACAAGGCATTAATCAAGACGACCACCTCGCCTTCTATTGCGGCACCGGCTGGCGCGCCAGCATGCCTTGGTTTATGACGCAAGTGCTGGGTTGGAAAAACAGCCATGTTTACGACGGCGGTTGGAACGCTTGGCAAATGGACTCAAAATATCCGGTACAAAAAGGTGCGCCGAACAATATGGCAAAACCCGATGCTCACAATGAATTCGGGAAAGTACAAAAACAGGGCGCTTCCTGTAAAAGCTAAAGGAGAAGGTCGTTTATACGACCTTTTTTTATGCCTAACGCCGGAAAAATCATTCAAATTTAGCGAATAATCTCTATAATGTAGCCTCTCGGTAAATTGAATAACATTAGGAAAAGACATGACTGATATGAATACCGTTCTCGCGGAACTAAAACGCGGCGTAGATGAAATTCTTTCTGAACAGGATTTAATTGAAAAACTTAAAGAAAATCGCCCATTGCGCGTGAAACTCGGCGCAGACCCAACCGCACCGGATATTCATTTAGGTCACACTGTAGTATTAAACAAATTACGTCAATTCCAACAATTAGGCCACGAAGTTTATTTCTTAATCGGTGACTTCACCGGCATGGTGGGCGATCCGTCCGGTAAAAATGCGACTCGTCCGCCGCTTAGCCGCGAAGATGTGTTACGCAATGCGGAAACCTATAAACAACAAATTTACAAAATTCTCGATCCGCAAAAAACCCATATTGTATTCAACTCTGAATGGTTGGGTAAATTGGGCACCGAAGGCATGATTCGTTTAGCAAGCAACTACACGGTTGCCCGTATGTTAGAACGTGATGATTTCAAAAAACGTTTCTCTAACAATCAACCCATTGCGATTCACGAATTTATTTACCCGCTCTTGCAAGGTCATGATTCTGTTGCGTTGGAAGCCGATGTTGAATTAGGCGGAACCGACCAAAAATTCAATTTATTAGTGGGCCGTGAATTACAAAAATCTGCCGGTCAAAAACCACAGGTGGCGATTACCCTGCCATTATTAGTGGGCTTGGACGGCGAGAAAAAAATGTCCAAATCCCTCGGCAACTATATCGGTGTCACCGAAGCGCCAAGCGAAATGTTCGGCAAAATCATGTCCATTTCTGATGACTTAATGTGGGATTGGTACAACCTGCTTTCTTTCCGTCCATTAACAGAAATTGCCCAATTAAAAGCAGATGTGGCAAATGGTAAAAACCCACGGGATGTCAAAATCTTATTAGCCAAAGAAATTATTGCCCGTTTCCATGATGAGGCGGCGGCAGAGGCGGCTGAACAAGAATTTATCAACCGCTTCCAAAAAGGCGCGATGCCGGATGACATGCCTGAATTTACCTTTGAAGGCGAAATCGGGCTTGCCAACTTGTTAAAAGACGCCGGTTTAGTGGCTTCGACTTCCGAAGCCAACCGCATGGTACAACAAGGCGGCGTGAAAATTGACGGTGAAAAAGTAGAAGACGCCAAACTTGTTATCCGCACTTCGACTGCGGTTTACCAAGTAGGTAAACGCAAGTTCGCCAAAGTCACGGTGAAATAAAAACATCACAAAAATGAACCGCACTTATGTCATCATAAAGTGCGGTTATTTTTATCCGCGTTTTTTAGGGCTAACACAAGGAGCAGAATATGCATCAAAAGATCTGGGTATTAGGTGATGCCGTGGTGGATTTAATCCCGGATGGAGAAAATCATTACTTGCGCTGTGCCGGCGGTGCACCGGCAAACGTGGCGGTAGGCATAGCCCGTTTAGGTGGTGAAAGTGCGTTTATCGGTCGCGTGGGCAAAGATCCCTTGGGCGAATTTATGCAACAAACCCTGCAACAGGAAAACGTACAAACCAGCCATATGATTCTTGATCCGCAACAGCGTACTTCTACGGTTATCGTTGGGTTAGATAACGGCGAACGGAGCTTTACCTTTATGGTGAATCCCAGTGCCGACCAATTTTTACAAGTGGCGGATTTACCGAATTTCCAACCAAACGAATGGCTACATTGTTGCTCCATTGCTTTAATCAATAACCCTTCGCGCGAAACCACTTTTGAAGCGATTCGCCGCATTAAAGCCGCGGGCGGATTCTTCTCTTTTGATCCCAATTTGCGCGAATCCCTTTGGGCAAGTTTTGACGACATGAAGCAAACCGTCATGCAAGCGGTGGCATTGGCAGATGTATTGAAGTTTTCAGAAGAAGAATTAACGCTGCTCACCGACACCCAAACCTTAGACGACGCGTTTGAAAAAATCACCGCACTTTATCCGGAAAAATTAATCATTGTGACCTTGGGCAAAGACGGTGCACGCTATCATTTAGACGGTAAACAAGATGTGGTTGCCGGCAAAGCCTTAAAACCGGTTGACACCACAGGTGCAGGCGATGCCTTTGTTGGCGGTCTTCTTGCCGGGCTTTCACAACATGCAAATTGGAAAGAAATTTCTGTGCTTGAGCAAATTCTCCGTCAGGCTAACGCTTGTGGTGCATTAGCTACCACGGCAAAAGGTGCCATGTCCGCCCTACCAAATAAAATGCAATTAGCCGATTTTTTGGCAAACTAGTCTTTTACTTTAATCGCGTGCGTTCTTTGACGCGTGCCAATTGCCCAAACATCGAGGAAAAACCTCATGCATATTTTCAACAACGGAAAATACAAAAGCATCCTTGCGGCAGCATCCGGAGAGCTTGCCGAAATTGCTCAAACCGTGCAAAAAGACAAAGATTTTCGACCGCACTTTCATATTGCGCCACCAACCGGACTGATGAACGATCCTAACGGTCTCATCTTTGACGGCGAAAAATACCACCTTTTTTATCAATGGTTTCCCTTCGATGCACTGCACGGTATGAAGCATTGGAAACATTTGATCACCAAAGATTTCCAACATTATCAATCCGCTGACGATCTCATTCCTTATGAGCTGTTTGAATCCCACGGCTGTTATTCGGGTGGTGCCATTCTTTGGCAAGAACAAATTGTCGCCTTTTACACCGGCAACACACGCAACGCGGAAAATCAACGCATTCCTCATCAAAATATGGCCATCTTTTCTAAAGAAGGGAAATTGCTCTCCAAACGTTGTCTGCTTAATCAAGCCCCGAAAGGTTATACCGAACACGTCCGCGATCCGAAACCTTTTGTCACGGCAGAAGGCAAAATTCGTTTTGTACTTGGTGCACAACGGGAAGATCTCAGCGGCACCGCATTGTTATACGAAATGGATGACTTAAACGCCGAACCACATTTATTGGGCGAATTAAATATCCCCGCCTTTGATAATCGCCAAGTATTCATGTGGGAATGCCCAGATTTATTCAAATTAGGCGGCAAAGATGTGTTTATTTGGTCACCACAGGGCAAATTACGGGAAGCTTATCAATTTCAAAATAACTACCACGCGGTGTATGCCGTTGGCAAATTGGAGGGCTTAACCTTTCACGCCGAGCACATCGCCGAACTGGATCAAGGCTTTGATTTCTACGCACCACAAACTTTTGCAGGACGTAGCAAGACAGAAAATGCCATCTTATTCGGTTGGATCGGCTTGCCGGACTTAACCTATCCGACAGACAAATTCAAATGGCATTCAGCTTTAACAATGCCAAGAGAATTGCGCTTAGAAGGCAACAAAATCCACCAACGCCCTATCGCCAAAACGTATGAAAATCTGACCGCACTTTCTACGTTTCATCTTGATGGCAAAGCTGAAATTACAGATTTAGATCGTGCTTATGTGAAATTTGACGCGAATAATCAAGCCTTTGATTTAACCTTCTTCCAAAATGAACAAGGGCACTCATTGCGTCTCTCTTATGAAAATGGCGTGCTTTGTTTAGATCGCAGCCAAAGTGAACAAACTGAATTAATGGAAAAATTCGCCGGCAAACGTTTCTGTGAAATCAGAAATCTACAAACAGTAGAAATTTTCTTTGATCGTTCTATCGTAGAAATTTTTCTCAATCACGGTGAAAAAGCCATGACCTCTCGCTTTTTTATTCAAGCACGGAAAAATGTTGTGGAAAGCAATCAAAAATTAACGTTACAGATTGGTTATCCCAAAGCCATTCAATATCGATAAAAAAAGTGCGGTGAAATTTCACCGCACTTTTTTATCTCGACAACCTAAACCTTTTCCAGTTTTGCTAAATGCGCAATCAACCATTTTATTCCTTGATTTTGGAACGCAATTTGTAAGCGCAAATTATTGTCAGCCCCCTCTACATTAATCACCGTGCCAACACCGAACTTTTCATGTTTCACTTTTTGCCCCATTTTCCATTCACTTTCATTGGCAATCGGTGAGACACTGCCTACTTTAGCTTGATTCAAGGCGCGTGTAACGGTGCCACGTAAACGGATTTCTTGTAAACATTGTTGTGGCAGTTCCGTGATAAAACGGGAAGGCAAATGGCGTTCTTCTTTGCCATATAAACGACGACTTTCCGCATAAGAAATAGTGAGTTTTTGTTTGGCACGGGTAATCCCCACATAAGCCAAACGACGTTCTTCTTCCAAACGCCCGGCTTCTTCAAAAGAGCGGAAACTTGGGAATAATCCTTCTTCCACGCCAATCATGAAGACCCGAGGAAATTCCAAACCTTTTGCCGAATGCAAGGTCATCATTTCCACGCAAGCTTGATGCGGTGCCGCTTGTTCTTCACCGGCTTCTAACGAAGCGTGCGTCAAGAACGCGGTGAGCTCTGTCATATCTTCCGCCTCATCAGGCTTGATAAATTCACGCGCAGCAGAGACTAACTCTTCCAAGTTTTCAATACGCACTTCGCCCTTTTCGCCCTTTTCCTGTTTATACATTTCATACAAACCGGAATGCTTAATCACAAAATCCGTTTGCGCAAACAACGGCATCTCTTCCGTATCCCGTTGCAGGGAATTAATTAATTCCATAAAGCGAAGCAAGGCGGTCGCGGCTCGGCCTGCCAGTTTATTTTCCTGCAAGGCCAAATTGGTGGCTTGCCATAACGTGATTTGATGTTCGCGAGTCAGATTACGCAAGGTGTCCAACGTGCGATCGCCAATGCCCCGAGGTGGCGTATTAATAACGCGCTCAAAGGCAGCATCGTCTTGGCGATTGGCAATTAAGCGCAAATAGGCCAACGCATCTTTAATTTCCTGACGTTCAAAGAAGCGCATACCACCATAAATACGATACGGAATTTGTGAACGAATTAACGCTTCTTCAATCACCCGTGATTGACTGTTACTGCGATATAAAATGGCGCAATCGTTGAGTTTGCCGCCGTCTTCAATCCACGTTTTAATTTGTGAAGCAACAAACAGCGCTTCATCCAATTCGTTAAAGGCGGCATAAATGCCTACAGGGTCACCTTGATTTCCTTCCGACCACAAATTTTTCCCTAGTCGGTTGTTGTTATTGGAAATTAACTCATTCGCCGCCTGCAAAATATTCATAGTAGAACGGTAATTTTGCTCTAATCGAATGGTTTGTGCATTGGCAAATTCTTTTAAAAATAACTGAATATTTTCGATTTTTGCACCGCGCCAGCCGTAAATAGATTGGTCATCATCCCCCACAATCATCACTTTGCCAGTGTTGCCCGCCAACAAACGAATCCATTCATATTGAATTTTGTTGGTGTCTTGAAACTCATCCACCAAAATATGCTGAAAACGTTGTTGGTAACGTTGCAAAATCAGTGGCTTATGTAAAAACAATTCGTACGAGCGCAATAAAATTTCGGCAAAATCTACCAATCCTGCACGATCGCAAGCATCTTGATAAATCTGATAAATTCGAATCCATTCACGTTCTTGACGATCCTGATGATCATCAATTTGATTCGGGCGCAAGCCTTCGTCTTTTTTATTATTGATATACCAAGCCGCTTGTTTTGGCGGGAAACTTTTTTCGTCAAAATGATGTAATTTCATGAGGCGTTTGAGTAAACGCAATTGGTCTTCCGAATCTAAAATCTGGAAATCTTGCGGCAAATCCGCATCAAGATGATGGGCTCGCAGAAGTCGATGAGCAATACTGTGAAAGGTACCGACCCACATACCAAACAAACGCTGATTGCCGTCGGACAAGACAGACTCAATACGATGACGCATTTCTGCCGCAGCTTTGTTGGTGAAGGTCACCGCCATAATGCTTCCTTCGGAGGCACCTTCAACGCCAATCAACCATGCGATTCGGTGCGTCAATACGCGGGTTTTACCACTCCCCGCGCCCGCCAACACCAAATAATTGCCCAACGGTGCACTCACCGCTTCCCGTTGTTTATCGTTTAAACCGTCTAATAATTCTGCGAAATCCATTATTCTCACTCACAAATACTGTTTTTTTGTACAGGCGAAATTATAGCGAGTTTTAGTAAAAACTCAATGAAGGAAAGGGAAAAGAAGAAAAAGTGCGGTGGTTTTTTCTGATGTTTTCTCACAAAAAAGCGCACCGTAAAGATGCGCTTTAGTCAAACCAGAAGAATTAGAAAATAATGCTACCGATTAATGCAATGATAAAACCGACAAAGCCGATTGAGGTTTCCAACATAGTCCAGGTTTTTAACGTGGTTTTGGTGTCCATTTCCAAAAAGCGACTCATTAACCAAAATCCGCTGTCATTCACATGAGAGAACACCGTGGCGCCTGAGGCAATGGAGATCACGATAAAGCATAAGTCCAATTGACTAAGATCGGTCGCCGCAGCAACGGTCGGTGCGATTAATGCGGAGGCAGTAGTTAATGCAACCGTTGCCGAGCCTTGTGCTACACGCAACGCCATGGAAATAATAAAGGCAGCAATAATAATTGGCATACCGGTATTAGATAACATGGCAGACAATTCATCGCCGATACCGCCGGCGCGTAATACACCACCGAACATACCACCGGCCCCGGTGACCAAAATAATGGAGCAAATCGGCCCTAGCGCACTGTTGCAGAGGCTTTCGATTTGTTCGTAGCTACGTTCACCGCGCAATAAGGCAATAGCGATTAACAACGTAATTAATAAAGCTATAGGTGTTTTACCAATTAAACGCAAGCTTTCCACCCACAAGGCTGAACCGTCAATGACTTTTGCAACGCTGAGCGTATTTAAACCGGTATCAAACAGAATTAAGAAAATCGGTAAAACCAAAATAAATAACACGCGTCCAAACGGTGGCGGGTTTTGAACCGAAGTTTCGCTAATGGCAGAACTATTCAAAAAGGTTTTCGGCAGTTCCACAAAGAATTTTTTGCTGATGTACATACTGAACAAATATGTCCCAATGTACCAAGTTGGAATAGCACAAATTAACCCGACAAGCACCATCAATCCCATATTTACACCCAGCAAATCTCCGGAAGCAACCGGACCGGGATGCGGTGGTAAAAAGGCGTGCATGACGGCGAAAGCACCGGCAACCGGGAAGGCGTAACGTAAGACAGAACCACCAAAGCGTTTTGCCACGCTAAAGACGATTGGCAACATCACGACCAAACCGGCATCAAAGAAAATCGGAAAACCGAATAATAAGGCGGCAACCCCAAGGGCAAAAGGTGCTTTTTGTTCACCGAATTTATTGATTAAGGTATCGGCAAGCACTTTTGCTCCGCCAGTCACTTCAAGCAAACGCCCAATCATGGCGCCCAACCCAACCAATAAAGCAACGGATGCCAACGTATTGCCGAAGCCGGTTAATAGCGTCGGCAAAATCTTGTCAACAGAAATCCCAGCAGCTAGTGCGGTCAATAAACTAACTAGAACTAATGCGACAAAGGCGTGCATTTTAAATTTAATGATGAGTAGCAATAATAAAAGCACAGCTACGATCATAATGAAAATTAACATAATTCGTCCTCATGCCAATAAATGTTACTGGTAACATACTATTTATCGCAGAATTGGTAAATAGATATCAATTAGAACTGTGATCACAATCACAAAAAATATATTTATGCTTAATTTAGCTGTAAAATCGGATATTTTATAGTCTAAAAGAATTGTTACCGATAACATTTTTGCGCTAAGCTAAGCCCATAAAAAATCAGAGAAGGAGCAACATATGGCGACAGGTAAAAGTTTTATTTTAATGGGTGTATCCAGCACCGGTAAAACGTCTGTAGGGACAGAAGTGGCGCATCGTCTGGGGATAAAACTGATTGACGGAGACGATCTGCATCCGCGTGCCAATATCATTAAGATGGGAGAAGGGCATCCATTGAACGATGAAGATCGCGCACCTTGGTTGGAACGCATTCGAGATGCGGCGTTTAGCTTGGAGCATAAAAGCGAGGTAGGCATTATTGTTTGTTCGGCATTGAAAAAGAAATATCGTGATCAAATTCGTGACGGCAACAGCAATGTAAAATTCCTATTTTTACACGGTTCTTATAATGTAATTTTAGAACGTATGCGCCAACGCAAAGGGCACTACATGAAAGAAAGCATGCTGAAAAGCCAATTTGAAACCCTAGAAGTACCGGGCCCAGATGAACCGGATGTGATTCCTATTGATATTAATGCGCCTTTTGACGAAGTGGTTGAACGTTGTATCCAGGTGCTGAAACCTTATCTCCCTTAAAACAAAAAAGTGCGGTCTGTTTTTCAAGTGTTTTAAAACCTCTAAAAAAACCACCGCACTTTTATATGCTTTCCCCTAAATGGATCTGGTAGCCTAAATTGATGATGGCACTTTGCGCGGGAATATTGTCAATTCGCGCCAGTAATTCCTGCGCAGCAATGCGCCCGATATCTAAACGCGGCGTGATCACCGTAGCAAGTTGCGGCGTGATCGATTGACCAACATCATGCCCGTGGAAACCGGCAACAGCAATTTGTTTGGGCACTTGAATGCCTAAACGTTGGCATTCAAAAATAGCGCCAATGGCGATGTCGTCATTGGTGCAAAAAATACCGTCAATTTGCGGAAATGTTTCAAGTGCCTGATGTAATAATTCGCCGCCTAGCGTAAAAGAAGAATGTTCTTTAGTAGCGATGACATGTGGTGTTAACTGATGCCTTGCCATGGCATTTTCATAGCCTTGCTGACGTAAACGGGTGCGCTTATCTTGACGCGCCGCAAAATAGACTACGTTGCGATGTCCACGATTAATCATGGTTTCCACCATCGCTTGTGCCGCCGCGATATTGTCAAAACCGACAACCTGCTGAATGCCAACTTCCGTGGTATCCATAATTTCAATTACCGGAATATTCGCCACGTTGAGCATCTTTTTAGTTTTTTCGGAATGATGGCTCTCCGATAAAATAATGCCATCCACGTTATAAGACAACAGGCTTTCAATCCGTCGTTCTTCTTTCTTCTCACTGTAACCATAATGTGCCAACATGGTTTGATAACCCGCTTTATCGGTAATTTGCTCAATACCGCGAATTACATTGGCAAATACTTGATTGGTTAGCGATGGCACTAACACACCAATTGCCCGACTTTTAGCATTGGACAAGATATCCGGTGCGCGATTAGGAATATAGCCGAAACGTTCAATAGCTTCCGCAATGCGTGCCTGTGTACCATTCGCCACAGAATCAGGATTACGTAGATAGCGACTAATGGTCATTTTCGTAATGCCAAGGTAATCGGCAATATCTTGTAATGTCGGGCGTTTATTTTTTGTCATAAAGAAGAAAGCCTAAAGAATAAATAAGATGATTTTAGACTAAGGCAAAATCAATCACAAATTGCTAAACGTTCTCTACCACTATAAACCGTCGCGCGCCCCGGTCTGGCAAAACCAATTAACGTTAAGTTGTATTGTTCTGCCATTTCTACCGCCAAATCTGTTGAAGCCGAAATTGCGACTAATATTTCTATGCCTGCAGATACTGTTTTTTGCACCATTTCATAACTGGCGCGACTAGTTACAATAATAAAACCTTGCGGCTTACCTGCTTTAGCATACCAACCCAATAATTTATCTAATGCCACATGGCGCCCGACATCTTCACGAATAGCGAGTAATTTGCCATCCATGGAGAAAAATGCTGCCGCATGTGTGGATCCGGTTTGCTTGCCTAATTCCTGTGCATCCTGTAATTGTTGCAAACAATCGTCTAACTGTGCCACATGGAAGATCAAAGTGCGGTCTAATTTCTTAACGTTTTTATAAACCTGCTGAATTTGTTCCGCGCCACAAATGCCACAACCGGTTCGTCCGGTTAAGGTGCGTCGATGATCTTTCAATGCCACAAAACAGCGGGTTGCTAACTCAATTCTCGCTTCAATTCCATTACAGGCTTCTTCAATATCAATGCCATAAATATCACTAGGTTTATCAATAATTCCTTCCGATAAAGAAAACCCCATGGCGAAATCTTCCAAATCTCGTGGAGAACACATCATCACCGTGTGAGAAATATCGTTATAAACCAGTGCCACAGGTGTTTCTGTAGCTAAAGTTTCTTGTTTCTCAGAAATAGCAACCTTGTTATCGCTTTGTTTCTCATTTGTTAATTTTTTAATAAAGTGAATTAATTTTTTTTTGATCCAACTCAAGATTTTCTTTCCTTCTAGCCATTATTAATTATGGATTTCTGTATAAAAAATAGGTATTCTACCCGCCGCTACTAGTCAAGTAACTATGTATTTTTATTGTTACATAACTACTCAGCATCGTTTCGCTAAATTTTAATACAAATTTAACAAAAACGACCATCAGATTATCTAGTTAAATATAAATCTAAAACTATCAAACAAAAAAACATCAACAGCTTTTGTTGATTGTGGGGAGTGTTTATGCAGATCTCAAGAAGAAAATTCTTCAAGGTCTGTGCCGGCGGTATGGCAGGAACATCGGTTGCGATGTTAGGCTTTGCTCCGGCTACGGCCTTAGCTGCGCCACGCGAATACAAACTATTGCGTGCGAAAGAATCGCGTCAAACCTGTACATACTGCTCGGTAAGTTGCGGTATGTTAATGTACAGTACAGGTACACCATCTAATACATTAAGTGGCCACACCGCGACAAATACCCGTTCTAAATTATTCCATATCGAAGGCGACCCGGATCATCCAATCAGCCGTGGTGCGTTATGCCCTAAAGGTGCCGGTGCATTAGACTTTATCAATAGCGAAAGCCGTACCTTATATCCGGAATACCGCGCGCCGGGCTCCGATAAATGGGAACGTATTTCTTGGCAAGATGCGATTAAACGCATTGCCCGCTTGATGAAAGATGACCGTGATGCCAACTTCGTTGAGAAAAATGCTGAAGGCAACACGGTCAACCATTGGACAACCACGGGGATTATGACGGCATCGGCAATCAGTAATGAAGCCGCATTGCTAACCCATAAGTGGATTCGCATGTTAGGGATGCTTCCGGTATGTAACCAAGCGAATACATGACACGGACCAACGGTAGCAAGTCTTGCTCCATCATTTGGTCGCGGTGCCATGACAAACAACTGGGTTGATATCAAAAACGCCAATCTTATTCTTGTTCAAGGCGGTAACCCTGCTGAAGCTCACCCTGTTGGCTTCCGTTGGGTCATTGAAGCGAAGAAAAACGGTGCGAAAATCATCGTTGTCGATCCGCGCTTTAACCGTACAGCTTCCGTAGCTGACCTTCACGCACCAATTCGTTCCGGTTCTGACATTGCCTTCTTAATGGGGGTGATCCGTTACTTATTGGAAACCAATCAAATTCAACACGAATACGTTAAACACTATACCAATGCATCCTTCTTAGTGAACGAAGGTTATAAGTTCGAAGACGGTTTATTCTCCGGATTTGACGAAGCAAAAGGTAAGTATGATAAATCAACTTGGAACTACCAATTTGATGAAAATGGTCATGCTAAACGTGATATGACATTACAACACCCACGTTGTGTTATTAACGTATTAAAAGAACACGTTTCCCGCTATACCCCGGAAATGGTTGAAAAAGTTACCGGTGTAAAACAAAAAACCTTCCTACAAATCTGTGAAGAAATCGGTAAAACATCGGCACCAAATAAAACCATGACGCACTTATATGCGCTTGGCTTTACTGAACACACAATCGGTACGCAAAATATTCGCTCCATGGCGATGATCCAATTGCTCCTAGGTAATATGGGTATGCCGGGTGGTGGTATTAATGCATTACGTGGACACTCCAACGTACAAGGTACAACGGATATGGGCTTATTGCCGATGTCTTTACCGGGTTATATGCGTTTACCAAACGATAAAGATACCTCTTATGAGCAGTATATCAATGCGATTACACCGAAAGATATCGTACCAAACCAAGTAAACTATTATCGTAATACCTCGAAATTCTTCGTGAGTATGATGAAAACGTTCTATGGTGATAAAGCCACCAAAGAAAACGGTTGGGGTTTCGATTTCTTACCAAAAGCAGACCGCTTATACGATCCAATCACGCATGTTAAATTAATGAATGATGGCAAGTTAAACGGTTGGATCTTGCAAGGTTTCAACGTATTAAACTCATTACCGAATAAAAACAAAACTGTTGCAGGTATGAGTAAGTTGAAATACTTAGTCGTTATGGATCCATTGCAAACCGAAAGTTCCGAATTCTGGAAAAACTTTGGGGAAGCGAACGATGTAGATCCGTCCAAAATCCAAACAGAAGTGTTCCGTTTACCAACCACCTGTTTCGCGGAAGAAGATGGTTCTATCGCTAACTCCGGTCGTTGGGTGCAATGGCACCAAAAATCTTGCGATCAACCAGGCGAAGCCTTACCGGATGTAGAGATTTTATCTATGCTCCGTGAAGAAATGCATGAGCTTTACAAGAAAGAAGGTGGTCGCGGTATTGAATCCTTTGAAGCCATGACATGGAACTATAATATTCCACATGCGCCATCATCATCTGAACTGGCTAAAGAAGTTAACGGCTATGCTTTGGAAGATCTTTATGACGCAAATGGCAACCTAATGTATAAAAAAGGTCAACTACTTAACTCCTTTGCACACTTACGTGATGACGGTACAACGTCCTCCGGTAACTGGATTTATGTAGGTCAATGGACTGAAAAAGGTAACCAAACAGAAAACCGTGACAATTCCGATCCATCCGGTTTAGGTTGTAACTTAGGTTGGAGCTTTGCATGGCCGGCAAACCGTCGCGTGCTTTATAACCGTGCGTCTTTAGACATTAACGGTAATCCATGGGATAAACATCGTCAGTTAATCAAATGGAACGGCAAAAACTGGAACTGGTTTGATATTGCTGACTATGGCACACAACCACCAGGTTCTGATGCAGGTCCGTTTATCATGTCTGCTGAAGGTGTTGGTCGTTTATTCGCTGTTGATAAAGTCAACAGTGGACCGGTACCGGAGCATTATGAGCCGATTGAAAGTCCGATTGATACGAACCCGTTACACCCAAGTGTTGTAACCGACCCAACGGTACGTATTTATAAAGAAGACCGTGAGTTTATCGGTTCAAATAAAGAGTATCCGTTTGTCGCAACAACTTATCGTTTAACCGAGCACTTCCACAGCTGGACAGCACAATCTGCGTTAAACATCATCGCACAACCACAACAATTCGTGGAAATCGGTGAGGCACTCGCGGCAGAAAAAGGTATCCAAAAAGGCGATATGGTAAAAGTAACCTCTCGTCGTGGTTATATCAAAGCTGTTGCAGTGGTAACAAAACGTTTGAAAGCGTTAGAAGTTAACGGAAGAACAGTACACCATGTGGGTCTTCCGATTCACTGGAATATGAAATCCTTAAATGGTAAAGGTAACCGTGGTTTCTCCACCAACACCTTAACGCCATCTTGGGGTGAATCAGTCACACAAACCCCGGAATACAAAACATTCCTAGTTAATATTGAGAAGGCGGAGGCATAATATGGCAGGAACTGCTCAAGGCGTTCAAACGCAAGATATTATTAAGATCTCCGCAACGTCCGGTTTAACGCCGGCACCGCGTGCGCGTGATCATAAAGTTGAAGTGGCAAAACTCATTGACGTAACAACCTGTATCGGTTGTAAAGCTTGTCAAGTGGGTTGTTCAGAGTGGAATGATATTCGTTCTGACGTTAATGCACAATGTGTGGGGATCTACGATAACCCAGTAGATCTTAATGCAAAAGCATGGACAGTAATGCGCTTTAACGAAGTAGAAGAAAACGATCGTTTAGAATGGTTAATTCGTAAAGATGGCTGTATGCACTGCCAAGAGCCGGGCTGCTTAAAAGCCTGTCCGGCACCGGGTGCAATTATCCAATATGCAAACGGTATTGTGGATTTCCAATCTGATAAATGTATTGGTTGTGGTTACTGTATCGCAGGCTGTCCGTTCAACATTCCACGTATGAATCCGGAAGACAATCGTGTGTACAAATGTACCCTTTGTGTTGACCGTGTTTCTGTGGGACAAGAACCGGCTTGTGTGAAAACCTGTCCAACCGGTGCAATTCGTTTCGGCTCTAAAGAAGAAATGAAGGTCTATGCGGAAAAACGCATCGCTGATCTTAAAGCACGTGGCTATGAAAATGCCGGTCTTTACGATCCGGAAGGCGTGGGTGGCACACACGTGATGTATGTGTTACATCATGCGGATAAACCTGAATTGTATTCAGGTCTTCCGAAAGATCCGCAAATCGACCCAAGTATTACTTTATGGAAAGATATCTTGAAACCGGTTGCTGCGGTTGCCATGGGCGGTTTAGCCTTGGCTGAAATTGGTCACTACTTAACGGTGGGTCCAAACGTAGAAGAAGATGTGGAAGATCATCACCATGAATTTGAAGAAGCAGACAAAGGAGACAAAGATGAGTAAGATTGAGATTAGCAATGATACTCGAATCATTCGTCATAGAACGCCTGCGCGTTTAAGCCACTGGCTACTTGTTATCTGCTTCTTTATGACGATGTTCACCGGTGTGGCATTTTTCTTCCCAGACTTTGCGTGGCTAACTGAGATTTTAGGGACACCGCAATTGGCTCGGGCAATCCACCCGTTCACCGGTATCTTAATGTTCTTTGCCTTTATTTATCTCGGCTATCTTTACTGGGATCATAATATTCCGGAGAAGAACGATATTCGTTGGGCAAAAGGGATGTTGGAAGTCTTAAAGGGAAATGAGCACGCTGTTTCGGATAACGGCAAGTATAACCTTGGTCAAAAAATGTTATTCTGGACATTAAATTTGGCAATGGCGACCTTGCTTGTGACCGGCGTCATTATGTGGCGTCAATATTTCTCACATTATTTCTCTATCCCAGTATTGAGAATTGCGATTCTTCTTCACTCTGCGAGTGCATTCATGTTGTTCACCGGTATCTTAGTGCATATGTATATGGCATTTTGGGTGAAAGGATCTATTCGTGGCATTGTTGAGGGTTGGGTAACTGTTCGCTGGGCGAAAAAACACCACCCGAAATGGTATCGTGAAGAAGTACTTCCTGAGTTAGAAAAAGACGTTATACGGGAAGAGAACGGCGAAAATACAAAAGTCATCTTTAAGAAGTTTAGCTAATCCAAAAGTGCGGTTAAAAAACGCAATAAATATTGACCGCACTTCTTGTTGAAGCAAGCTATTAAAGAAAATAAAACAGCACCTAAAAGGTGCTGTTTTTTTATGTATCAAAAAAACTATGCTGACATCACAGAAATCGCTTTAATTTGCGCATAAACCAGCTGTCCCAGTTGTAACGCTAAATCATGGAACGACCATTTACTGATACTTGCCCAAAGATGTTTTCCGCCAATATCCAGTTTTAAATCTACGCGATTTTCCAGTTCTAAAATCTTAACAATCCGTCCATACAACGTATTACGAATACTCGATTGTTCTACTTTATTCAAACTAATCGACACATCAGAACTATGAATGCAAATTCGCACATTGTCATTGATCTGCGCCTCAACTTGATTAATCCAAATGCGCTGATCGCCAATCGAAAGTGCGGTCATTTTATAAGATGGATTATGCATAAAAACAGGCAAAGAAAGCACCGCACTTTGCTCGTTTTCTTGCTTCCAAGGAAGAAACAGCGGACTTTCCCAAATATTTTCTAACACATCATAAGCTTCGACTTTACCGTTAGTGAGCAACACTACCCGTTCAGCTAAACGCAATAATTCATCAAGACTGTGAGTGACATATAAAATCGGAATGTTAATTTCTTTTGATAAGCGTTCCAGATAATTCATCAACTCACGTTTGCGCGGTAAGTCTAAAGCGGAAAGGGGTTCATCCATTAATAAAATTTCCGGATCCGTCAATAACGCCCGCCCGATAGCAACACGTTGTTTTTCACCGCCGGATAAAGTTATTGGATAGCGTTTTAATAAATGGCCGATACCGAGCAACTCAACAATATAGTTAAATTCATCTTTACTGGTATTTTTCATGCCATAGCGCAAATTGCCATTCACCGTATAGTGAGGAAATAAACGGGCATCCTGAAAAACATAGCCAATATTGCGTTTCTCAATCGGCACACAAATCTTTTCTGCAGAATTAAACAATTCACGTTCATTCAACGCAATCACGCCTTCATCCGGAGTAATCAGCCCACTCACAAGGTTAATGAGGGAAGATTTCCCTGAACCGGACAAACCAAAAAGTGCGGTGACGCCTTGCGATGGAATATCTAAATGCGCTTCGAGGGGTAAAGCACCTAACTGTTTTTTTACATCAATGTGCAGCATCGCTTTGTCCTAATCTTTTTTGCATACGTTTTGCCAACCATTCTGATAACAATAAAGAAATCAGCGATAAAATCACGGCAAAAACACATAACCGAGCCGCTTGTTGTTCCGCTCCCGGTGTTTGAATAAAGGAATACATCGCTAAGGGAATGGTTTGGGTTTCGCCGGCAATATTGGAAACAAAGGTGATAGTCGCGCCAAATTCCCCTAAAGAGCGGGCAAAACCGAGCACAATTCCGG
Organism: Aggregatibacter sp.; assembly: GCF_057314075.1. Classification (NCBI taxonomy): domain Bacteria; kingdom Pseudomonadati; phylum Pseudomonadota; class Gammaproteobacteria; order Pasteurellales; family Pasteurellaceae; genus Aggregatibacter; species Aggregatibacter sp. The sequence goes on from NZ_DBHLAR010000004.1 coordinate 342,594, forward strand.
CGAGAATGCCCGGCAAAGATAACGGTAACGTGATGGTTAAAAACACCCGCCACGCAGAAGCCCCCAGTGTTCTGGCAGCCTGTTCCAATTTTAAATCAATACTTTCAAGGGAAAGGCGAATGGCACGCACAACCAAAGGAAATGCTACTACGGCAGAAGCTAACACCGCCCCTTTCCAGCTAAATCCAAAGGTCAATCCGAACCATTGATATAAATATTTACCGATAAAGCCATTGCGTCCCATAGCAACCAATAAAAGATAACCAATGACGACCGGTGGCAACACCAAAGGCAAGTGAATAATCCCGCCCACAATGGATTTGCCATAAAAATCTTTTCGTGCCAAAAGCCATGCCACCAAAACAGCAACAGGCAAACTCCATACCATCGCGCTGACGGAGACTTCCAAACTCAAGCGAATGGCATCGATTTCTAATGGGCTTAAGCCTAATAATACTAGAAATTCGGTAAGCAAAATTTAATTCCCTATATAAACAAAGCGTAGCACAATGGCTACGCTTAATGAGTCAACGTTGATTTACTTATTTTACAGAGAAACCGTAGTTCACAAATACTTTTTTCGCTTCAGGTGATTCTAAGTATTTCAAGAAAGCTTGCGTTTCTGCATTGTTGTGCTCTTTTAAAATCGCAACCGGATAATCTGCCGGTTTGTAAGAATCTTGTGGGAACACGCCAATCGCTTTCACTTCTTTGCTCACTTTCGCATCAGTTGCGTACACAATACCTAAAGGTGCTTCACCACGTTCAACTAAGGCTAATGCCGCACGCACGTCTTTGGCACGAGCTAATTTGTCTTTGACTTGATCCCATAAGTTTAATTTGGTTAACGCCTCTTCCGCATATTGACCAGCTGGCACGTGTGCCGGGTCACCCACAGACAAATAAGAATCTTTTAATTGCTTGATCCATTCGCCTTTCGCAACATCCACGTTTTGTAATTTGCTGTCTTTTTGTGAGATTAAAACCAGTTCATTACCCACTAATAATTTTTCAGTTTCTTTAACGGTTAAGCCTTTATCAGAAAGGTGTTTCATCCATTTTGTGCTGGCTGAAATAAATAAATCCGCAGGCGCACCTTCTTCAATTTGTTTTGCTAAAGTTGAAGAGGACGCAAAAGAAAATACCACTTCTTCTTTTGGATTTACTTTTTTGTAATCTTCAGCCACTTGTTTTAGTGAATCAGTCATTGACGCTGCAGCAAACACTGTCACTTTTGCTTGTGCAGAAAGAGAGAATGCTAAGCAAGCCGCGGCTAAACCGGCTGCGATTTTTGAATATTTAAACATAGTAAAAACTCCGTTTGGTTAGTGAATAAATTATATATAGCGCAGATTATACAGCGAAAATGAAGAAATAAAAGGCATATCACCGACTATTTAAAGAACAAACAATGGCACAGCCCTTAAGAGGTAGCGTTAACCATTCTTATTCTTTTAGAAATATAGTATGATGTGCTGTATATAATCGTCAGCTCAATTTTGAGGAACACAATGAACGGAACAGAAATTTTACTCACTATCAAACTGAAAGAGACCCTTTTCGCCGATCCTAAACGCATCCGTTTATTACAAGAAATTGAAAAATGCGGTTCCATCAATCAAGCGGCTAAAAATGCCAATGTCAGTTATAAAAGCGCTTGGGATCACCTTGAAGCCATGAACCAAATTAGCCCAAAACCGTTGTTAGAACGTAATATCGGTGGTCGAAATGGTGGCGGAACAGCCTTAACCGTTTATGCGCAACGTTTGTTGAAACTCTACGATTTGTTAGAACAAACCCAAGAAAAAGCCTTTGATATTTTGCATGATGAAAAAGTGCCGTTAAACAGTTTACTCTCTGCCATGGCACGCTTTTCCTTACAAACCAGTGCCAGAAACCAATTTTTCGGTAAAGTACAAGCATTAAGATTTGAAGATGTTCACTGTTTTGTTGACATTCTTTTAGAAGACTTTAACAAACCGCTAACTGTCTCTATCACTGAAAAAAGTGCGGTGCGTTTAAAACTTGAATTTGATAAAGAAGTGATGGTGATGTTTAAAGCACCATGGGTCAAAATTACCGCCAATCCGCAAGAAAATTTGCCAAATCAATTTAAAGCGACAGTCACATCCATTATTGATAAAGGTGAAGCCGGTGAGGCGATTTTAGTGTTAGAAGGCTCGAACATTGAGTTCTGTGCAACGATTACAAAAGAACAACGCGTAGAAATCAATCAGTCCGTTTGGGCTTCTGTTGATCCGGAGCAAGTGATTATTGCGACGCTTTATTAATGCCAAAAGACAAAAAAGTACGGTGATTTTTCACCGCACTTTTGTAAGAAAGACAATAAAAATTTACAACGTAATTTCATCAATGGATTTGCCGAAACTCGGTACAAACACCTGCAAAAAATAATCCATTTCAGGGCTTTGCCATTGATCCATCAATTTTTCTAACCGCACTTTTGCCGATTTAAATTCCTGATTGCCGTTTTCCAGCTCAAATTTCACCTTAATATAAGCACAAATTAAATCCGCCTGCTTCACAATGTGCTTTTCTTCCTCAGCAAAACATTGCTTATCCAAGTAGGGTAAAAAATCGGCTTGTAATGCTTCCGGCAGTAAACTCATTAAATGCAATTCAGCCGCCGTTTCAATTTGTTTATAGGCATGCGTGATCTCCTCGTTAAAATACTTAATGGGTGTAGGTAAATCACCGGTGAAGATTTCTGATGTGTCGTGATACATCGCCATCACGGCAATACGATCTGCATTCAGTCGGGCACCGTAAAAACGGTTTTTAATTAACGCCAACGCATGGGCAACAAATGCCACCTGCAAGCTGTGTTCTGCTAAATTTTCTCGTTCAATATTGCGCATGAGCGACCAGCGCTGAATCAATCTTAAGCGATCCAAACAAGCGAAAAAATGACTGGTTTTAATTTGTTCCATGCCACAACCTATTAATTAAAGGTATATTCTTCGATAACCACAGGAATCTTATACTCTTGTCCCAAGCGGGAAATTTCAACCTGAACCTGTGTATTCGGGCGCACATCCGCGATAAGTTTCATCATTTCTGCCGGTGAACGTGCCTCGACCTCATTAATTTTCAGAATAATATCGCCTGCCTGTAACCCAGCTTTTGCTGCCGGGCTATTCGGAATAATGCTGGTGATGAGCACACCTTGCGAAGATGCGCCTTGTCCATTGCTAAATAAAATATCCGTTTGTACGCCGAAATAACCACGAATAACACGTCCATCACGAATAATTTTTTTCATGACGTCATTGGCTAAATCAATGGGAATCGCAAAATTTAAGCCTTCCGCAATTTCATTGGCGGTTTTGCCGATACTCAACGTGCTGATACCCAATAGCTCACCGGCAGAATTAATTAGCGCACCGCCGGAATTGCCTCGGTTAATGGAGGCGTCAGTTTGGATAAAGTTTTGGCGACCCAGTGCTTCACCGACCGCACTACGTCCTACCGCACTGACAATCCCTTGCGACACACTTTGCCCCAAATTGTATGGATTACCAATGGCTAACGCCACATCGCCCACATGCACAGGTCGGTTGGGATTTTGTGGAATCGTGGATAAATTATCCGCTTTGATTTTTAACACAGCTAAATCCGTTAACGCATCCGAACCAATTAATGCGGCATCAAAAATATTGCCGTTTTGCAATGCCACCACAATTTGATCGGCATTTTGAATCACGTGCTTATTCGTCAGAATGTAGCCGTCTTTCGACATGATCACGCCGGACCCCAAGTTATTCACTTGGAACTGAGAGGAAGAGGAAGTAAAGGCTTGATTATAAACATTCACCACGGCAGGCGAAGCAATACGCACAGCATCCCGATAGGAAACAACATCATGTTGAGAGTCAGTAATTTTAGGCATGACATACAAAATCACGGCAGCAGAAGCCAAGCCGATAATCGCCGAATGAAAAAGTTTCTTTAGCATCAGTTCCTCATTTTCTTATATAAATTAACTTGAGATCGTCTCCGACAGGCTCGCAAGATTGCAGTTGCCATAAAGGCGCATCAACGAGTTGAGTTAAATTAGGCAAATGGCATAAATCTCTGGCTTGATCGCCTAATAATTTTGGCGCCATATAAATAATCAGTTCATCCACCAGATTTTCAGCAATTAATGCGCCCGCCAACGTCGCGCCCGCTTCCACCCAAAGGGTATTAATTTGGCGTTTGCCTAATGCCGACATCAAGGCTTGTAAACGAGTTTCACCTTGATTTCGGTCTAATTGTAAGTACTCGGTAAAGACCGGAAAGCCCGCAAGGGGATAATCATCTTCGCCCACCAACCAAACCGGTGATTCCGTTGAAAACACCTTAAAATCCGACCGCACTTTATGACTATAATCCAAAATGACACGCACCGGTTGGCGTAATTTTTCTTGTGGATAGTCGGCTTTTACGTTAGATGGTAATTCTTCCCAACGTACATTTAAACTTGGATCATCCGCCAGCACGGTTTGTGAAGTCGATAAAATCGCAGAAGCCTTGGCGCGATATTGCTGGACATCCGCCCTTGCCTGTGCGCCGGTAATCCATTTGCTTTCACCACTTGCCATGGCGGTTTTGCCGTCAATACTCATGGCCAGTTTTAACTGTACGAAAGGCTTGCCTGTACGCATGCGTTTTAAAAAGCCTTTATTCAGCTGTTCGGCATTTTCTTCTAATAATCCCACCGCACTTTGAATGTCTGCGTCGCTTAAAATCTGTAGCCCTTTACCGGCGACTTGGGGGTTAGGATCGCACATTGCTGCAATCACTTTACTCACGCCGGCTTCAACCAAGCCTTTCGCACAAGGCGGCGTACGCCCAAAATGCGAACAAGGCTCTAAGGTGACATAAGCGGTTGCGCCACGGGCATTTTCGCCGGCTTCACGTAATGCCATGACTTCTGCGTGTGGCTCACCGGCTTTCGCATGAAATCCTTTGCCGACCACCTTGCCATCTTTCACCAAAACACAGCCCACGGAAGGATTTGGGGTTGTAGTGAACTCGCCCTGTTTGGCTAAATCAAGCGCCAGTTGCATAAAAGCAACATCTTGCGGGCTAAATGGTTCGTTCATTAATGATCCTTTAAGTTTTCGATTTCTTGACTAAATTGGTTGATGTTATCAAAACTCAAATAGACGGAGGCAAAACGGATATACGCCACTTTATCTAAATGCTTTAATTCTTCCATCACTAACGTGCCCACCAGTTGACTCGGCACTTCGCGCTCGCCGGTCGCACGCAATTTATGAATAATGCGACTAATGGCTTTTTCCACATCGTCTGCACTCACAGGGCGTTTTTCCAAGGCATGTTGAATACCACGACGTAATTTATCTTCATTAAACGGCTCTCGATTGCCGTTATTTTTAATCACTTTCGGCACAATCAATTCTGCCGTTTCAAAGGTCGTAAAACGTTCGTGACACTGACCGCACTCTCTACGGCGACGCACCTGAAAACCGTCAGACACCAAACGACTGTCGATCACTTTGGTTTCTTCTGTCGAACAAAAAGGACAACGCATACTTGTCTCCCATCATAAATAGCGAAAAAAACAACCGCACTTTGGCGTAAATAGCGCGGTTATTTTACAAATTATTTGCACAAAGTGCGGTATAAAAAACAAAAATTTTTAAGTTTTACTTCACGCTAATCGTTTATAGCAAACGCAAGTAAACCGTGATTTCTTCTCGATCGTGATACAGGTGTTTTGCCTGTAACTGGAATTTTAGCCCCTGTTGGGACAATTTATCCGCAATCAATTGCAGACATTGTTGCACTTCCGCATAGCGTTTTTTCATCGGCAGCTTCAAATTAAAGATCATGCTGTGACACCAACCGTTCAACAGCCATTTCACCATTAACTCGGCAATTCTGCTTGGCTGCTCTACCATGTCGCACACCAGCCAATCAATTTTACGTCGTTTCGGCGGCTGAAACTTAAAACCGTCTTCCGCACAATGCTCAATGCGTCCCGTATCATGCAAACTAGCTGCCATTTTGCCGTGATCAACGGCATATACAAATAAACCACGTTTCACTAACTGATACGTCCAACCGCCCGGGCAAGCGCCAAGATCCACGGCATACATGGTTTCGTTAAGTAATTCGGCTTCTTTTTGGCGCGGAATAAAATTCAAAATGGCTTCTTCCAATTTTAATGTCGAACGGCTTGGTGCATCGGCAGGAAATTTTAAACGTTGAATGCCCATTAAGTGCGCAGCATGATTGTGATTGTAAGAGTAGCCCACATAACAAGCATTATTTTGTAAGAAAAAAACATGTAATGTCAGACCGCACTTTAGGTGATTTTTGGCACTCAGCCAGCCTTGCTTTTTCAACGCTTGGCGCAGTGGCACAGTGAATTTACGGCAAAATCCCAGTAATTCTTTTGCTTCATTCGTATCGGCGGTTTCTACCCATAATTCATTGCTGTTTGTTAATGGAATGCTTTCCGCAATTTGCTGATATTGTTGAAGAATCGGGGTAATGCGGTCCTGTTGCGGTAAATCCGTCAGCAAATCAGAAACCACGATCATTTGACGTGCAAAAATCAGCTGTTGAAAGGGCAATTCTCGCGCCAATAAATCTGCCTCACCGGGCTGATAGCATTCAAAAATCACATAGCCGCTGTTTTCGGTGACGCGGGCGAAGCCAAAGACGCCTTTTTCTGCTGCTTTATCAGTGATTTCTGCCGCCAACTCGCGCTCAAATCCCATCCGACAATATAATGCCAACTTATTCATTTTCTTGTTTATTTTCTTCTTGATTAATGGTTTGAATAATCCAGGAACGAAACGCCACAATGCGCTCATCATTACTGTTATCTAAATGATTGACCACATAAAAGGATTTCGGATCCCGCAAATGGGGATCAAATACCGGTTGTAAATTGCCGTTGTCCAACTCTTGTTGCGCTAAAATACGATTGGCAAGCACGATGCCTTGTTCATGAATTGCCGCCTGCAACGCCATGAACGTATGACTAAAGATTGGGCCTTGCTGAATATTTAATTCCTCCAACGCCAAAGAATTCGCCATATGTTGCCAATTATCGCGGGTATGAATGTGCAACAAGGTATGCTGTTTTAAATCCTGTGGTTGATGAATTGGCTTTTGTGCCAATAACTTCGGTGAGGCGAGAATGAGCAAATCTTCTTCCACCAAGGGATCCACTTGTAAGTTATCCCAGTTGCCTTTGCCGTAATAAATCGCAATATCAATATCTTGGCTGAGCAAGCCTTCATCTTGATCGACCCCTTTTAAGCGCACTTCAATGTCGGGATACAATTTATTAAATTCGCTCAAACGAGGTACCAGCCATTGAATACCGAAGGTTTGCGGCACGCTGATGGTTAAATGTTTATCATTTTTTAAGGCCAGCAATTTATCCGTTGCCTCAACCAAACGATGTAAGATTTTCGTGATATCGGCATAATAGGCTTTGCCAAAATCCGTTAATTCCAGCGCACGATTTTTGCGTTTAAATAACGCAACGCCTAAGAAATTTTCCAAAATTTTTATTTGATGGCTAATCGCTGCTTGCGTCACAAACAATTCATCTGCCGCTTTTGTGAAACTTAAAAATCTGGCGGCAGATTCGAATGCTTTGAGCGAATTTAAAGGAGGCAAACGTTTATACATGTTATTTCCCAATGATTCATTTCTTAGAAAAAATTTAGATCAGATTATTTTTTTTTATCAAGCTAATAAAAAAATCTCTTTTGCCCGTTATGTGTATTCTACTTAAAATGAGACCATACTTAAGTCACAATTTCTTGATTGTTAAGATTTTCGAATTAAGTATGATGTTGTGTTTGCATATTATTTGGTTTTTCCAAACCAAAGTAACGAAAGTTACTCTTTCTTTTCATTTCCTGTATATTCGGCATTTTTGCCAGACACCGCTCCCAAAAAGAGCGGTGTTTTTTATAGGTGATTTTAACATAGTTCTGCCGCCATTTCCTGCCCTATTCATATCATCCAAACGGGAGTCTTCCTATTTAAACTTTTCATTTGTTTTTATGACTAAAATATTTTCAATCCCGATGGAATGGTGTAGATTAAAAATGATTTAAATCGCAACCTATATTAAGGAAATAGCATGTCAGACTTACTTGATTGGAAAAATCTCGGATTCAGTTATATCAAAACAGATTATCGTTTTATCGCCCGTTGGAAAGACGGCAAATGGGACAACGGTGAATTAACTACAGATAGCACATTACATATTCACGAAGGTTCTACAGCACTGCATTACGGACAACAATGTTTTGAAGGCTTAAAAGCGTACCGTTGCAAAGACGGGTCAATCAACCTTTTCCGTCCGGATCAAAACGCGAAACGTATGCAAAACACCTGTGATCGCCTGTTAATGCCACAAGTGCCGACAGAGTTATTTATTCGCGCCTGTAAAGAAGTGGTTAAAGCCAACGAAAAATGGGTTGCTCCTTATGGCACCGGTGCCACACTTTATTTGCGTCCATTCGTTATCGGCGTTGGTGAAAACATTGGTGTACGTCCTGCACCGGAATACCTTTTCTGTGTGTTCTGTTGTCCTGTAGGCGCTTATTTCAAAGGTGGTATGAAACCGTCTAATTTCTTGGTAACCGATTATGACCGTGCAGCACCGCATGGTACTGGTGGCGTCAAAGTCGGCGGAAACTACGCAGCAAGCCTATTACCACATGAACTTGCCGCTGAACGCAAATTTGCCGATGCCATTTATCTTGATCCGAAAACCCACACCAAAATTGAAGAAGTGGGCGCAGCAAACTTCTTCGGCATCACGCGCGATAACAAATTCATCACGCCACTTTCGCCATCTATTTTACCAAGTATCACCAAATACTCGCTGCTCTATTTAGCCAAAGAACGCTTAGGCATGGAAACCATTGAAGGTGATGTCTATATCAATGAATTAGATCAATTCGCCGAAGCGGGCGCTTGTGGCACGGCAGCAGTCATCTCACCAATCGGGGGTATTCAATATGGCGATGACTTCCACGTTTTCTATTCAGAAACCGAGGTGGGGCCAATCACCAAACGACTTTATGAAGAACTTACCGGCATCCAGTTCGGTGATGTAGAAGCGCCTGAAGGCTGGATTGTAAAAGTGGACTAATTTCTGCTTTCCAAAGGATAAAAGTGCGGTCGAATTTAACCGCACTTTTTATTTACATCCGATAAAAAATCCCCATAACCTTAAAAATACGGGGATTTTAAATTTTTGGTTGAATTATGGATTAACGAATTTTTCGCCTAATTCAATATCTGCACGTAATGTCGGCAGCATCGCCTCTAATGCCTGTTGCTCAAAGGCGCTGAGTTTGCCGATTGGCAGAATTTCTTCTACGCCTTCTTTACCAAAACGAACCGGTTGTGCAAAGAAACGGGCATATTTGCCATCGCCTTCCACATAGCTACATTCAATCACCGTTTCGCCTTGTAATCCACGGACTACCGCATTTGCAAAACGTGCTGCCGCTTGAGCCATGGATAAGGTTGCAGAACCGCCACCGGCTTTGGCATTCACCACTTCAGTACCGGCGTTTTGAATACGTTTAGTTAATGGCTCAATTTCTTCCTCTTTCCATTCAGCGTATGGCACTTGAGATAATAAAGGAAGAATGGTCACACCGGAGTGTCCACCAATCACCGGCACGGTTGTACGAGACACACTTAAGCCTTTTAATTCAGACACAAAGGTTTCAGAACGAAGAACATCAAGTGTAGTAACACCAAATAATTTACGTTTGTCATAAACACCGGCTTTTTTCAAGACTTCTGCCGCAATCGCCACGGTCGTATTTACCGGGTTGGTAATGATACCAATGCAAGCTTTCGGACAGGTCGCTGCGACTTTTTCAATTAAGTTGCGTACGATGCCTGCGTTAATATTGAATAGATCTGAGCGATCCATTCCCGGTTTACGGGCTACGCCGGCAGAAATCAGCACAACATCCGCGCCTTTTAATGCAGGTGTTGGATCCTCCCCTGCAAATCCCTCCACTTTAACCGCGGTTGGAATGTGGCTAACATCCACAGCAACGCCCGGAGTTACCGGTGCAATATCATAAAGTGATAGCTCGGAACCTGCCGGCAACTGTAGTTTCAGCAATAATGCTAATGCTTGACCGATACCGCCTGCGGCACCTAAAACTGCAACTTTCATTTCATTCTCCTCATGTCGTAAGAAATGGATAGTTAAAAATTTGTAAAAATTGTACGCCTACCAACTTTCAAATTCAAACAGACAAATTCAAATGTGCGATCTAACTCAAATTTTTTCTTTTTTTCCGTAAAAAGGACCATAAAAAACATCTTAAACTTCCACCGCACTTTCACCTCCTAAAGCAAATATTTATTTGCTAAAAACGCTATTTTTATGCAAAATTCAACCACTTTAATCTGATAAGAGAAAGACTCATGTTAAACGAAAATCCCGATAGCTTAACAAGAGCATTCAAAGAGCTATTGCGTCAAGAAAAATACGGTTCACAAAGTGAAATTGTCACCGAATTACACAAAATGGGATTTAGCACGATTAATCAATCTAAAGTGTCCCGTATGCTCAGTAAATTTGGTGCAGTTCGCACCCGTAATACCCGCATGGAAATGGTATATTGCCTACCAAGTGAGTTAAGTGTGCCAAATACGCGGAGTTCCTTAAAAGATTTAGTGTTAGACATTGATCATAACAATATGCTGATCGTCATCCGCACGACGCCGGGCGCAGCACAACTTATCGCACGTCTCTTAGACTCAGTGAGTAAAATGGAAGGAATTCTGGGCAATATTGCCGGGGATGACACTATTTTTGTGACACCAACTAAAGAAACCGACATCAATAACTTAGTGTTGCGTATTCAAAATTTATTTGAAAATACCCTTTAAGTTCGAGCAAAACAGAAAAACCACATGAAAATTCTCATTACTGGGGCTACCGGTTTTATCGGAAGTGCATTAATTCCTTCGTTATTGGCGAAAAATCATCAAATTACCGCCTTGGTGCGCCATCCGGCAAAAGCCAAACAGCAACTCCCCTATCCCATTGAATTCATTAATACGTTGGATTACTTTCAGCATTTTAATCAATTTGATGCGGTCATTAATTTAGCCGGAGAACCAATATTTTCTCGTCGCTGGACAGCCCACCAAAAAGAACGGTTAGAATCTAGCCGCATTTCATTAACAGAAAAACTGGCACACCTGATAAATCGTAGCGATGATCCGCCGCAATGTTTTATTTCCGGTTCAGCCACCGGTTATTACGGTGATTGTGGCGAGCAACTGATTGACGAAAATACACCGCCGGCAGATCATTTTGCCGCTTGTTTATGCCAGCATTGGGAAACTGCAGCTTTAAAAGCAAATACGCGAGTATGCCTTGTACGCACCGGCATAGTTCTTGGTACTCAGGGCGGTGCATTGGCGAAAATGTTGCCGTTATATGGTTGCGGACTGGGTGGCAAATTGGGCTCCGGCAAGCAGTTCTGGGGGTGGATTGCCTTAGCAGATATGGTGCGTGGTATTTTATTTTTATTGGAAAATGCCGATTGCCGTGGCGCATTTAATTTTGTTGCACCACATGCAATACGTAACGCCGAATTTAATGTGTTATTAGGCAAAACGTTACACCGTCCTCACATTGCAACCGCGCCTGCGTTTATGCTGAAACTGTTACTCGGCGAACGTGCAAATTTATTGCTCGACAGTCAAAATCTCGTACCGCAACATTTGCTAGCTCAAGGGTTTCAGTTTGAACACCCTAATCTTGCTCAATTCATCCTGAAAGAAATCGCCGTTAAATAAAATCTCTCGAATTTTCCACCGCACTTTTCCAAAATACGCTTTTTGACGTATAAAAAAGTGCGGTGGTTTTTGCTAGAATTTCTCCCAATTTTTTATTGTTCTTAAGCCCATAAATAGCGATAATACACCGCTTATACGAACGAATTGAACACTATGACACATTATATTTTATTGATTATCGGCACTGCATTGATTAATAACTTCGTGCTGGTCAAATTTCTCGGACTCTGCCCTTTTATGGGGGTCTCAAAAAAAATCGAAACCGCTATCGGCATGGGCTTGGCAACAACCTTTGTGCTAACGGTGGCGGCGCTTTGTTCTTATTTAGTGGATCATTATATTCTCGCGCCATTAAACGCAATATTTTTACGCACACTCGTTTTTATTTTAGTCATCGCCGTAGTGGTGCAATTTACTGAAATGGCGATTCACAAAACCAGCCCAACTTTATATCGTTTGCTGGGTATTTTCCTGCCGCTTATTACCACCAACTGTGCGGTACTTGGTGTGGCGTTGTTAAACGTGAATCTTGCGCATAATTTAACGGAATCGGTGGCTTACGGCTTTGGTGCCTCTGCCGGTTTTGCCTTAGTTTTAGTCTTGTTTGCCGCATTGCGTGAACGCTTGGTTGCCGCCAGTGTGCCGATGCCGTTTCGTGGTGCCTCTATTGCCTTGATTACGGCAGGCTTAATGTCGCTCGCCTTCATGGGCTTTACCGGATTGGTGAAACTATAATGGCAACTTTCTATTACGTTCTCATTGCCATTGTCATATTGGCGCTGATTTTCGGCGCCATCTTGGGCTTTGCATCCGTAAAACTAAAAGTTGAAGCAGATCCCATTGTCGAAAAAATCGATGCGATTTTACCGCAAAGCCAATGTGGCCAATGTGGCTATCCCGGTTGCAGACCTTATGCTGAAGCCATTGCCAACGGCGATGTGATTACCAAATGTATTCCCGGCGGCAGACCCACCGTCATTAAAATCGCCGAATTGCTTGGCGTTGAACCGCCGGAAACCGATAATTTAGCCGAAGATCCTGCGCCGAAAGTCGCCTTTATTGATGAAAATATGTGTATCGGCTGCACCAAATGCATTCAGGCGTGTCCGGTAGATGCCATTATCGGCAGCAATAAACTCATGCACACGATTATTCCCGATTTATGTACCGGCTGTGAGCTTTGTGTTGCGCCCTGCCCGACCAGCTGTATTTCCATGATTAAAGTCGAAAAAAATATTGATACTTGGGATTGGAAATTCGATCCTAATCTAGTGATTCCGATTGTTGATACCACATCGGCAGAGAAGAAAATCATTGTGGGGAAATAAATGGCGGATGTATTAACACGTTTCAACAGTGGCAAACTTTGGGAATTTGACGGTGGCATTCATCCGCCGGATATGAAGGCCCAATCTAATGGTACGCCCATTCGCACGCTCCCCCTACCCGATGATTTTTATGTGCCGATAAAACAACACGCCGGTACTGCAGGAAACCTGTTGGTAAAACCTGGAGATCAGGTTCTCAAAGGGCAACCTCTGACGCAAGGCAATGGCTTGCAAAGCTTACCTGTTCATGCACCTACCTCCGGTACAGTGATTGATATCGCGCCTTATGTCGCGCCACATCCATCCGGGCTGACAGAAACCTGCGTGCATATCAAAGCAGACGGCTTGGATCAATGGCGTCCACAAGTGCCAATCGAAGATTTTTTCACCCAAACGCGGGAACAGCTCATTGAAAAAATTTATCAGGCAGGCATCGCAGGCTTAGGTGGTGCAGTTTTCCCCACTGCGGCGAAAATTCATTCGGCTGAAAAACAGGTCAAACTGTTGATTATTAACGGGGCAGAATGTGAACCCTACATCACCTGCGATGATCGCTTAATGCGCGATCGTGCCGATGAAATCATCGAGGGTGTGCGTATTCTGCGTTATATTTTACGCCCTGAAAAAGTCGTTATCGCCGTAGAAGACAATAAATTAGAGGCCGTCTCCGCCTTAGAACACGCTTTACATGGCGCAAATGACATTGACATCCGTATCATTCCGACAAAATATCCGTCCGGTGCGGCAAAACAACTTATCCAAGTGCTAACAGGTATGGAAGTGCCAAGCGGACAACGCTCTTCCAGCATTGGCGTCCTCATGCAAAATGTGGGAACCGCCTTTGCTATTAAACGCGCCGTACTTGATGACGAGCCTTTAATTGAACGTGTTGTTACCCTCACCGGTGATAAAATTCCAAACAAAGGCAATTATTGGGCGCGCTTCGGCACCCCGATTTATCATCTATTGCGTGAAACCGGCTACCAATATGACGATCGCTTTCCGGTCTTTATGGGCGGCCCAATGATGGGCGTGATTTTACCGGATTTAAATGCGCCGATGTCTAAAGTCGCAAACTGCTTATTGGCACCGGATCATTTTGAATATGCACCACCGGAACCGGAAAAAAGCTGTATTCGTTGTTCTGCCTGTTCCGATGCTTGCCCGGTAAAACTGATGCCGCAGCAACTCTATTGGTTTGCCCGCAGTGAAAATCACGAAAAGTCGGAAGAATATTCTCTCAAAGACTGTATCGAATGTGGTGTGTGCGCCTATGTTTGCCCGAGCCACATTCCACTGATTCAATATTTCCGTCAAGAAAAAGCCAAAATTTGGGAAATCAAACATAAAGCAAAATTAGCCGAAGAGGCGAAGATCCGTTTTGAACAACGCCAAGCCCGCCTAGAACGGGAAGAACAAGAACGCAAAGCGCGCTCTCAACGCGCCGCCGCAGCACGCCGTGAAGAATTAGCACAACAAAAAGGCGTCGATCCGGTCACCGCCGCCTTAGAACGTTTAAAAGCGAAAAAAGCGGAAGCTGCAGAAAATGCGCCAACTGAGCAAAAAACCCTTATTGATGAAAAAGGTCATATCCAGCCTGACAATAGCGACATCATGGCACAACGCAAGGCGCGCCGATTAGCCCGTCAAGCAGAACAGGCGGAGACTGCCGCTTTAAGTACTGCTGAAACTACCCAAAGTGCGGTTCAAATTTCCGATGAAAATTCAGCAGAAGCAGATCCACGCAAAGCCGCCATAGCTGCCGCACTCGCCCGTGCTAAAGCCAAAAAAGCGGCACAGCAAGGGGACACGGTCGCTTCAAGTACCGCTGAAACTGCTCAAAGTGCGGTTCAAATTTCAGATGAAAATCCAGCGGAAGCAGATCCACGCAAAGCCGCCATTGCTGCCGCTATCGCCCGTGCTAAAGCCAAAAAAGCGGCACAGCAAGGGGACGCGGTCGTTTCAAGTGCACCTGAAACTGCTCAAAGTGCGGTTCAAATTTCCGATGAAAATCCGGCAGACACGGATCCGCGCAAAGCCGCCATTGCCGCCGCACTCGCCCGTGCTAAAGCGAAAAAAGCAGCACAGCAAGGGGACGTAGTCGTTTCAAGTGCGGCTGAAACTGCTCAAAGTACGGTTCAAATTTCAGATGAAAATCCAACAGAAACGGATCCACGCAAAGCCGCCATTGCGGCTGCTATCGCCCGTGCTAAAGCGAAAAAAGCAGCACAGCAAGGAGATGCGGTCGCTTCAAGTTCCTCTGAAACAGCCCAAAGTGCGGTTCAAATTTCCGATGAAAATCCAGCAGAAACGGATCCACGCAAAGCCGCCATTGCCGCCGCTATCGCCCGCGCTAAAGCCAAAAAAGCAGCTCAGCAAGCCCAACAAAATGAACAGCATTAAGGAATAACCCATGTTTAAGATGATAAGTTCACCCCATACTCATTCGGGAAAACTCACCATGCGAATTATGCTTTGGGTGATGTTAGCCATGCTGCCGGCGATGGCATTACAAGTGCATTACTTCGGCGTTGGCGTGCTGATTCAAGCCGCCTTGGCAATCAGTTTTGCTTTGGTGCTGGAATTGTTGGTGACTTTTTTGCGCAAACAACCGCCCTTAAGTTACCTTTCCGATTTGAGTGTAATTTTGACCGCACTGATTCTTGCAGTGGCGATTCCGCCTTATGCGCCTTATTGGATTATTCTTATTGGTACATTTTGTGCGGTTATTTTAGGCAAACATGTTTATGGCGGGTTAGGACAAAATCCCTTTAACCCTGCGATGGTGGGATATGTCGTGTTGCTCGTCTCCTTTCCATTACAAATGACCAGCTGGATGCCGCCCATTGCCTTATTAGCAGAGCCCCCTACACTGGAGGATGCATGGCAATTAATTTTTACCGGATTAACCACCGATGGTTTTAGCCTGCATCAATTAACGGCGTCCATTGACGGCATTACGCAAGCGACACCGTTAGATACCGTACGAACCTTTTATTCTTCTGCAGGCTCCTGCATAACCGATGCGATATGTTCCGAAGCGGCATTTTATGAATTGACTAACTTACCGATTTTCACACAAAACGGTTGGGATTTCGCGCAAGGTTGGTGGCAAATTAACTTGGCCTTTTTACTGGGAGGCATCTTTTTAATACTGAAAAAGGTGATTCACTGGCAAATTCCGGTCGCGATGCTAGGCAGTTTTGCACTATTGAGCTTGCTCACCGAACTCTTCGGCAACGGTGCGCACTTAACCGCACCGGCACAGTTATTCAGCGGTGCCATGATGTTCGGTGCATTTTTTATCGCCACTGATCCTGTTACCGCCTCTATTACGCCACGAGGCAAATTGGTATTTGGTGCATTGGTGGGATTATTCGTTTATTTAATTCGGTTTTATGGCAACTACCCTGACGGCGTGGCATTTGCCGTCTTGCTCAGCAACATTTGCGTGCCGTTAATCGATCATTACACCCGTCCACGGGTCGCCGGTCATCGTGGATAAGGAGACATCATGCAAACAATTAAAATTACCTCCAAATACGGCGTGTTATTGGCTTTTGTGGCATTTTGTTGCACAGCAATTTCGAGCGGCATTTATTTTCTCACGAAAGATAAAATCGATCAGGCAATGCAAGCGCAACAACGGGCGTTATTATTACAAGTGATTCCACAGGATTATTTTACGAATGATTTAACGCAAGATTGCTACACGCCGAAAAACCACGCTTTACAAAACGTGGATATTCAGAAAATCTGTATGGCAAAAAAAGACAGCAAGATTACCGCTTATGCCTTTGAAAGTGTGGCACATGACGGTTATTCCGGTGACATTCGTATTTTAGTCGGCATGAAACCGGACGGCGAAGTGCTTGGTGTGCGCATTACAGAACATCATGAAACGCCGGGCTTAGGCGATAAAATCGAAACGCGTATTTCCAATTGGATTTTGAGCTTTGATCATCAAGTCATCAGCCAAGAGAAAGCGGCAGAATGGGCAGTCAAAAAAGACGGCGGTAAATTCGATCAATTCGCTGGGGCGACAATCACGCCGCGCGCTGTGGTCAATCAAGTAAAACGCGCTGCACTTGCTATGTTGGATAATTTACCGAAAGAGAAAGAATAATGGATAAACGAGATGAAATAACTGAAGCGCCGGCAGAAAGCCAATCTGTCGAAAATAAAAGTGCGGTGACAATTCCAAATGAAAAAAGCATTTGGAAAACCATTTTCGTTCAAGGTATTTGGACGAATAACTCCACGGTGGTGCAATTGCTGGGATTGTGTCCGCTACTTGCTGTGTCCAATACGGCAACGAATGCCCTGGGTTTAGGTTTAGCCACCATGCTGGTGCTCACCTGTACCAATACGGTCATATCGATTTTTCGTCAACATATTCCCAACGAAATTCGGATTCCGATTTACGTCATGATCATTGCCACGACGGTTACTGTGGTGCAGTTACTGATGAATGCTTATACTTACCCGCTTTACCAATCACTCGGTATTTTTATTCCGCTGATTGTGACCAACTGTATTGTGATCGGGCGGGCGGAAGCCTTTGCCTCAAAGAACAGTATCGCCCATTCTGCCTTTGATGGTTTTTCCATGGGATTAGGGATGTTATGCGGCTTGGTCGCATTAGGTGCCCTACGTGAAGCGATCGGCAACGGTACGTTATTTGACGGCATCGAAAACTTATTGGGCAACTGGGCAACCTTTATGCGCATTGAATTGTTCCACAACGACAGCAATTTGTTATTGGCCATTCTCCCACCGGGTGCATTTATCGGACTGGCATTGTTATTAGCCTTAAAAAATCTCATAGACAGTAAAAAATAATGAATAAAGAAAAAAGAATTGAAATTCTAAGACGTCTGCGTGCTGCCAATCCGCACCCAACCACGGAACTGAATTTTAGCTCGCCCTTTGAATTATTAATTGCCGTGATTTTGTCAGCACAAGCCACTGACAAAGGGGTAAATAAAGCGACAGATAAACTCTTTCCTATCGCCAATACACCGCAAGCGATTTTGGCGTTGGGCGTGGATGGCTTAAAAGAATACATCAAAACGATTGGCCTATTTAATAGCAAAGCAGAAAATATCATCAAAACCTGCCGTGATTTAATTGAAAAACACCACGGTGAAGTGCCTGAAGATCGCGAAGCGTTAGAAGCCCTTGCCGGCGTAGGAAGAAAAACGGCCAATGTGGTATTAAATACCGCATTTGGACATCCGACTATCGCCGTGGATACCCATATTTTTCGCGTCTGTAACCGTACCGGCTTTGCGCCCGGCAAAGATGTGGTGAAAGTCGAAGAAAAATTGATAAAAGTGGTTCCTGCCGAATTTAAGGTGGATGTACACCACTGGTTAATTTTGCATGGACGATATACTTGCGTGGCGCGCAAACCTCGCTGCGGTGCGTGCATCATTGAAGATTTGTGCGAATATAAAAATAAAACAGAATATTAAAAATACAGGAAAACTTATGACAACACCAAAATCAGAACGACAAACCTGGTCCAGTCGTTTAACTTATGTACTTACCGTTGCCGGCGCAACCGTCGGTTTTGGCGCAACATGGCGCTTTCCCTATTTGGTGGGAGAAAACGGTGGCGGTGCCTATGTATTGCTATTTTGCATTGCGATGATTGTCATTGGTATTCCAATGATTTTAGTAGAAAACGTGATTGGTCGTCGTTTACGGGTCAACTCCATTGATGCCTTTGGCGATAAAATTTTAGATAAAGGCAAAGGAATTTCTAAATCTTGGAAACTGCTTGGTTATATGGGGCTTCTCGGTGCGTTCGGGATCATGGCGTATTACATGGTACTTGGCGGTTGGGTGATTACCTATATCATTAATCTCATCAGTGGTACGCTTGATATTTCTACGCCCATCACCAAAGATGTCGCAAAAGATTTCTACGATTTACACATCAGTAACAGCCCGGTTGAAATCATTATTTACACCGCACTTTTTGTACTCGTCAATTACATTATTTTGGCAAAAGGCATTATCGGTGGTATTGAACGCTCCGTGAAATACTTAATGCCATTGCTGTTTATTTTCTTGATTGGCATGGTTATTCGTAATATTACCTTGCCGGGGGCAATGGAAGGTATCACCTTTTACCTCAAACCGGATTTTTCTAAAATTACTCCAAAATTATTTGTTTTCGTGTTGGGACAAGTTTTCTTCGCTTTAAGCTTAGGTTTCGGTGTGTTAATCACCCTTTCCAGCTACTTAAATAAAGAAGAAAATTTAATCCAAACCGCCGTTATCACCGGCTTCACTAACACCATTATCGCCGTGTTAGCCGGCTTTATGATTTTCCCGTCTTTGTTTACCTTTGGCATTGAACCGAATGCCGGCCCAACATTGGTATTCCAAAGTTTGCCGATTGTGTTCTCCCATTTATGGGCGGGTAAATTCTTTGCGATTATCTTCTTTGGCTTATTGCTGATTGCCGCATTGACCACGTCTATCACCATTTATGAAGTGATCATCACGGCCTTACAAGAAAAACTCAGAATGCGCCGTAGCAAAGCCATTATTCTAACGCTCAGCGGAATTTTTCTCTTAGGCAACCTGCCGTCTATTTTAGGGGATAATCTTTGGAAAGACGTCACCTTCTTCGGCAAAAGCATTTTCGATGCCTTTGATTTCGTTAGTGGCAATATTCTGTTTATGCTTACTGCCCTTGGTTGCGCGTTTTTCGTGGGTTTCGTGTTAAAAGACGACGCAAAAAAAGAACTGTCGCCAACGCCAGATTCTACTTTTACCAAACTTTGGTTTAACTACGTGAAATTTGTCGTGCCGTTTATTATTTTGGTGATTTTTATTAGTAATCTGATTTAACAAAAAAAGTGCGGTGAAAATCCACCGCACTTTTTTATTTCATATCAAACAATTTAGCTATTTCCCTTCCGCCACATTTTTCTTTTCTTCCAATGCTTCCCAACGCATAAATGCTGTTTCTAGTTCGGCTTCAGCGTCAGCCAAGGCTTTCAGCTTGCCATCCGTCACATCGTGAGCTTGTTGGAAGAAACTCGGATCACCAATTTCGGTTTGAAGTGCGGTGATTTTTTCTTCTAACTCTTCCAACAGTTGCGGGAGTTGTTCCAGTTCACGCTGTTCTTTGTAAGAAAGTTTGACGGATTTGGGTTTATTGGAAACAGCTTTATTTTCCACCGCACTTTCTTCTTTTTTCGACTCAACTTTTTTCTGTTTTTCTGCGTTCTGTTCTGCTTTTTGAGTAAAATAATTGGCTTGTTGCTGTTTGGCATCGAAGAAGCCACCAACATATTTATTCAACACGCCATCGCCTTCAAAGATGTAGCATTCCGTCGCGGTGTTATCGATGAATTGACGGTCGTGGCTGACGATGAGTAATGTGCCTTGGTAGTCGGTGAGAATTTCTTCCAAAAGCTCCAAGGTTTCGACGTCCAAGTCATTGGTCGGTTCATCGAGAATCAATAAGTTATTTGGTTTTAATAATAATTTTGCTAATAACAAGCGATTACGTTCACCACCAGAAAGGGCTTTTACTGGCGTCATAGCACGTTTCGGTGGGAACAAGAAATCTTGCAAATAGCCCAACACATGGCGCTTGATGCCGTTGACTTCCACGTCCTGCTTACCGTCGGCAACGTTATCCATCACGGATTTTTCCGGATCGAGATCGGCACGATATTGATCAAAATAGGCAATCTCTAATTTGGTACCACAGCGTATGGATCCACTTGTAGGTTGAATTTCGCCGAGTAGCAATTTGATAAAGGTGGTTTTACCACACCCGTTCGGGCCGACTAAAGCGATTTTGTCGCCGCGTAAAATGGTGGTGCTAAAATCGTTAAGTAATTGTTTGCCGTCAATGTCGTAACTGACGTTTTCCATTTCAAATACGATTTTGCCGGAGCGGCTGGACGTGTCTAATTGCAATTTTGCGGTGCCCATCACGTCACGACGTTGGCGACGTTCTTCGCGCATGGCTTTTAACGCGCGCACGCGTCCTTCATTACGGGTGCGACGGGCTTTAATGCCTTGGCGAATCCAGACCTCCTCTTGCGCTAAGCGTTTATCAAATAACTCATTTTGTAACGCTTCTACCCGCAAGTTTTCTTCTTTCGCGGTAAGGTATAAATCGTAGTTGCCGGGGTAAGACACCAATTTGCCGCGATCTAAATCCACGATGCGAGTCGCCATTTTGCGAATGAAAGAACGATCGTGAGAAATAAACACAATGCTCCCGCCAAATTCCATCAGGAAATTTTCCAGCCATTCGATGGCATCCACATCCAAGTGGTTAGTCGGCTCATCTAACAACAACACATCCGGGTTACACACTAAGGCGCGCGCCAAAGCGGCTTTACGCAACCAACCACCGGATAAATCAGCAAGTTTCGTATTCGGATTTAATTCAAGTTTTTGTAACACTTCATTGATTTTATTTTCAAACTGCCAGCCGTTGGCGTGTTCCAATTTCGCTTGAATTTGAGCGAGTTGGTTTAACGTCTGCTCGCTGTAATGCTGCTCTAGCTGCACGGAAATATAATGGTATTCCTTCAATAAATCCGCCAAATGCTCAATCCCTTCCGCCACATAATCAAACACATTGCCTTCCGCATGGCGCGGCGGATCCTGCTCTAAACGGGACACAACCAAGTCTTTTTCATACTGTACTTTGCCGTCATCCATGATGACATCACCGGCAATAATTTTTAGCAACGTAGATTTGCCGGCGCCATTGCGACCGACTAAACACACGCGCTCATTAGGCTCAATATGTAGTTCGGCATGATCCAATAAAGGAGCATCGCTGAAAGAAAGATATCCGTTAGTTAAACTAATAAGTGCCACAAAAAAATCCTATAAAAATGAAAAAATAGTGATGAAATAGCTTATGCATCGACAAGCTCAGCAAGCGTCATTTCATATTAATGATAAATAACGACCGCACTTTAAAGTTGCTGATACACCTTCAATGCATACGCATCCGACATGCCGGCAATGTAATCGCAAATCACGCGTTTTTTACCGTTTTCTTCTGCATTCCGCCAGCGGTTGGCGGTGTTGGTTGGGAGTAATCGTTGCGGATCCGAATCAAAAATTTGGAACAGCTCCGTCAAAATACGCTGACCTTTATATTCTACACGTTGCGTTTCCACGTTATTAATCACGTATTTCTGGACAAAATTTTTGAATACTTTTAGCACGCCCACCACTTCCAACGGTAATTCCGCGTTATAACGCAACAGCGGATCGCTAAATTCAGGTTGAGTTTTCCAACGCACATTGGTGATGAAATAATTCACTAACGCACCGATAGCGTTTTTACGTAAGTAATGTTGATCAGAAAACAGTTTTGCACTGATATCGTCAATATGTTGTCGCATCCAATCTGATTGACAGTCTTTCAATGCATTCAAGGCCTCTTGCCATTGCTGCACATTGACAACACCAACGACGATGGCATCTTCCAAATCATGCACACCATAAGCGATATCATCCGCCAGCTCCATAATGCTACAGTCGAGGGATTTAAAACGAGTCTTTAAAATCTCTTGCGGATCTGACCGCACTTTTTGGAGTGAACCGAATAACGCACGATCACGTTCAGAAAGCGGTTCGAGCAACCAGTTAAACATGTCAAGATCATCACGGAATAATCCTTTCCCCGGTCGCCAGTCAGCGATTTTGACATAACGAGGATCACTGTGTTGACTTTCCGCGAATTGATCATATTGCGCGGAAGAGAGATCCAAAATAGTCGGGTATTTCACAATGCCAAGAATGGTGCGACGGGTTAAATTCATCCCCGCATTGGGCGTGTAAGGTTCAAGCTTAGTAAGCAAGCGAAATGTCTGTGCGTTCCCCTCAAAACCGCCATTATTGCGCATCATATAATTGAGTGCCACTTCGCCACCATGCCCAAAAGGCGGATGGCCGATGTCGTGCGCAAAACATAAACTTTCGATTAAATCATTGGTGGGTAACAAAGGGCTCAGTTGCTTCTGCAACTCGCTTTTATCCAAAGACAGTTGTTGTGCCAAGGTGACAAAGGCTTCAGCAAATTTGAGTTGCGCCACAAGGCTGCTGCCGATTTGTGCCACTTCCAAAGAGTGGGTTAATCGAGTGCGGTAAAAATCATTTTCGCCCACAGCATGAATTTGCGTTTTTGCCTGTAAACAGCGAAAAGCGGCGGAATGGAGAATACGCCCGCGATCACGACGGAATGGCGGACGGTGGTCTTTTTCCCGTGGTTTATCATCGATAAAACGCTGCTGCCAACGGGGATTAATTTGATTTTTCATGCTATACCAACGCGTAGATCAATTTGAAGACAAGAGGTGCCAAAATTGAGCTAATGATACCGCACAATACTAAAGAAATGGAACTGTAACTCCCTGCTTTTGCATTATTTTCCATGCAACTTACCGTGCCTAGCGCATGTGAAATCGCCCCGACGGATAAACCGATCGCTTCTTGATTTTTTAAACCGATTTTATTCAAGAGTAAATAGCCAAAAATCGATCCTTGCAGACCTGCAACAACGACACCCACCGCAGCAACGGAAGGAATCCCGCCCAAATTTTCAGATACTGCCATGGCAATCGGTGTGGTAATGGATTTCGGTAAAATGGTCGCCACAATATCCGGTTTCGCGCCAAGAAGTAACGCCAATACCGCACCACTAAACATGGCTAAGAGAGACGCGGACACAGTGGTAATTAAAATAATCTGCCAGTGACGACTAATTTGTCGAAGTTGCTCATATAATGGCACTGCCAATGCCACAATACTAACGCCTAACAAATTATTCAGCGGCGCATTACCGACCATATAGTTATCATAAGGCAAATGAAAGACCAGCAAGACAGCCACTAACATTAATACGGTTAACACAAAGCTATTTAATACCACCGATTTCCAGCGTTGATTGATTTTCACGGCCAACGTGAAAGCTAAAATTGTCAATAACGTATATGCATAAACAAGATAAGACATCATTCCTCCTTCGCCCGTTTTTTCATGATTTTATGTTTGAGGTGCGTAAAGGATTTGAGGGAAAACAAATAATCAGAAAGTAAACCGATTACAACCAAGGTGACGCAAGTACTGACAATATTCGGCAACAACAATTCTTTCATTTGATCCATGAGCAAACCGGAGTATTTGATGATTCCCACACTGACCGGCACAAACAAAAGCGCCATATAACGAATTAAAAGACGAGAGGAAAATATCACCCACTCCACTTTGACGATACGCAAAATTAAGCAGGTAAACAGCAGTAATAACCCCCAAATACTCGATGGAATACCAATAGGTACGTAATGGGCGACTAAACCGCCAAGATAGAGCATAAGATAAAGAATGAGCAACGATCTTGCTAATTCAAACGCTTTCCGATACATAAATAAACTCAACTTTTTTTTAAACTTTAAAATAAAGATGCAAAGTCATTCTACGCCTATTTTAGTACTTAGGGGGAGTTTTTTATTCAAAATAAGGGAAAATAAAGCCAGAAAAAGGAAAAGTGCGATCAACATTTCACAGATAAAAATCATCAAATGTGTTGAATTTTATACAGTTAAATAAAATTACAAAGTTTTTACTTGCAACTGAAATACGATCCCTTATAATACCGCTCGTTTTTACGAGACTTATCAGTGTTGCCTGGGTGGCGAAATTGGTAGACGCAGCGGATTCAAAATCCGCCGTTGAATAAACGTGTCGGTTCGAGTCCGACCCTAGGCACCAACGATAAGTTTCTGAAGAATAAAAGCTGCGGTAAAACGCAGCTTTTTTTGTAATTGAATCTTCCTTTCCACTTAAAATTTACCGAGAAAAACGACCGCACTTTTAATGCGATAATGATTATGCCACAAGGATTTTTCTGCATTCTACTGTTGCTGTTCTCTTTTACGCTTCAGGCAAAAATGCTTGCCTGTCGTGTTGTAAGCATTACTGATGGCGACACCTTTACCTGCCTAACCACAAATAACCAACAGATAAAAGTACGTTTAGCCGAAATTGACGCACCTGAACATCATCAACCTTTCGGTAAAAAATCTCGTCAACGACTTGCTTCACTCATTCACCAACGACATGTCAAACTGGCAGTAACAGGAGAAGAGCGTTATCATCGCACGTTAGCCACGGTATATAATTCCCAAGGGCAAAATGTCAATTTAATCATGGTGCAACAAGGCATGGCCTGGGCATATAAACAATATGCAACGACACCTATTTATGCCCAAGCCGAACAAATTGCCCGAAATAAACGCCTTGGTTTATGGCAGGATCGTTCTCCAATTGAACCGCACTTATGGCGTCATTCCAAAAGGTAAGTTACATGAATTTTGAGCCTATGACATTTCGTCAATATTTTCCTTATTTCACGCATAACTATGCAGTAGTCTATTTAGATAACGCTGCAACAACATTAAAACCACAATGTCTCATTGATGCCACGATAGATTTTTACCAGTCTGCCGGTTCGGTGCATCGTAGCCAATATGATGAAAAACAGACCGCACTTTACGAGCGAGCTCGTACTCGTGTAAAACACCTCATTAATGCGGAAGATGAACAATCGGTCATTTGGACATCAGGCACTACTCAAGCGATTAATACCGTTGCAAATGGCTTATTGCCACATCTAAAGACAGGCGATGAAATCATTATTAGTGAAGCGGATCATCACGCCAATTTCGTTACTTGGCATCAAATTGCCGAAAAAAGCGGGGCAAAACTTCATGTATTGCCGATTGATGACAATTGGTTAATTAATACCGAAACATTGCTAAAACAATTAAATTCAAACACTAAACTGGTGGCGTTAAATTTTGCCTCGAATGTCACCGGTACTCAGCAACCTGTCAAACAACTGATTCAGCATATTCGAGACAAAAGTTCTGCCTTCATTTTGTTGGACGCCGCGCAAGCAATTAGCCACGTTAAAATCGACTTAGCCGAATTGGATGTGGATTTTATTGCTTTTTCTGCCCATAAAATTTACGGACCAACCGGACTTGGCGTGTTAAGCGGAAAATTATCCTCACTCAATTTACTACAACCGCTACAATATGGCGGTAAAATGATCAGCAAAGTCAGCAAAGAGAAAATTACGTTTTCAGCGTTGCCTTACCGTTTAGAAGCCGGCACTCCCAATATTGCCGCCGTCATTGGTTTCAACGCAGTATTAGCGTGGCTGAGCCAATGGGATATTACAGAAATGGAATCCTCCGCTGTACATTTAGCGGAAATCACTCGCCAACGCTTAAGCTATTATGAAAAATGCCACCTCTTTAATTCGCCAGAACCAAGCTCTGTGATTAGTTTCATCTTTGAAGACATTAACGCTTCCGATTTAGCCACCTTACTCGCAGAACAACACATTGCGCTACGCGTTGGAGAGCATTGTGCCCAACCTTATTTGGCGCGTTTAGGACAAACGGCTACGTTGCGTTTATCTTTTGCACCATACAATGTAGCCTCAGAGGTCGAAATCTTCTTTAACGCATTAGATAAAAGTTTAGAATTATTAAGATGAATATTGAACAACAATTAGTTGAAACAAAACATTGGGAAGATCGCTATCGCTTGATTATTCAAGCTGGAAAAAACCTTCCTGAGCCAAGTGAAGAGGAATTTGCAACGATGCACAGCATTCCGGGCTGTGAAGTGCAAGTCTGGTTTAAATTCACGGAAAAAACAGACCGCACTTTTCACTTTCAGGCCTATAGCGAAGCTCGCATTATGAATGGCTTGTTATGGATTTTGTTGCAGCGCATTGAAAATCAAACTGCGGAAGCTTTGCGCCAATTTAACCTAACCGCTTATTTCAATGAATTAGGCATTGCTCAACGGTTAAGTTCTACTCGATTAAATGGCTTGAAGCATATTGAAAAAATGTTGCATAACTTATAAATAAAAAAGCGCGGATAAACCGCGCTTTTTGTTTGTGTTATTTTTCCAAATGCTTAATTTTCTTAATCACGTTCGATGTAGAAAAACCATTCTCAAAATTCAGCACTTTCACCTCGCCACCGTTTGCCCAGACTTCTTGACTGCCGGCAATGTCTTCCGGTTTATAGTCGCCGCCTTTCACCAATAAATCAGGCAAGATCTCACCAATTAAACGTTGCGGTGTATCTTCATCAAAGGCCACCAGCCAATCCACAGAAGAAAGACCGGCAAGCACGGCCATTCTCGAGGCTAAAGGATTAATCGGTCGTTCTTCCCCTTTTAAGCGTTTTACCGATTCATCCGCATTCACAGCAACTATTAAACGGTCGCCTAGCTTACGGGCATTTTCTAAGTAAGACACGTGACCAGGATGCAAAATATCAAAACACCCGTTTGTCATCACGATTTTTTCACCACGATCTTTTGCCAATTTCACGGCTTGTTTCAATTCAGCTTCAGTCATCACACCAAAACCGGCTGTCGTTCTCCCATGAATCGCATTTTCCAACTCGACAGTTGAAACGGTTGATGTGCCCAATTTACCCACCACAATACCAGCGGCAACATTGGATAAATAACAGGCCTCTTCAAAACTACGACCATCCGCTAACGCGATTGCTAGCACGCTGATCACCGTATCACCTGCCCCGGTCACATCAAACACTTCTTTGGCCTCTGTCGGTAAATGGAATACCGGTTGATTTGGACGCAATAAGGTCATGCCTTTTTCAGAACGTGTCACCAAAAGTGCGGTGAGATTGATGTCTGAAATGAGTTTCAGCCCCTTGTCGATAATCTCTTGTTCGGAATGACATTTTCCCACAACCGCTTCAAATTCCGACATATTCGGCGTGAGCAAGGTTGCACCGCGATAACGTTCAAAATCCGTTCCTTTCGGATCGATCAATACCGGCACATTGGCATTACGCGCAATTTGAATCATTTTTTGTACATCATTTAAGGTGCCTTTGCCGTAATCCGAAAGCACTAAAGCACCGTAATTTTTGACCACACTTTCTAATTTTTGTAATAAGGTTTCACTGGTTACATTTTGAAAATCTTCTTCAAAATCAAGGCGTAAAAGCTGCTGATGACGGGATAAAATACGTAACTTGGTAATCGTTGGATGGGTCGATAATTGAACAAAGTTACAATCGATTTTTTGTTGTTGTAATAATGCCGTCAATGCTGCCCCAGCTTCATCCTGACCGGTCAACCCTAGCAACTGCACCGGCACATTTAATGACGCGATGTTCATCGCCACATTTGCTGCACCGCCTGCACGCTCTTCATTTTTCTGAACGCGTACCACCGGCACCGGTGCTTCCGGCGAAATACGGTTGGTCGCACCAAACCAATAGCGATCCAACATCACATCGCCTAATACCAAAACTTTTGCCTGATTAAATTGTGCAGAATATTGAGCCATTTGATTTTCTCTTAACTTATTGAAATAAAAAATTTTGCTAATATTACCACAGGGGAAATGCTATTTCCTAAAAATTCCGTTAAACTAAAAACCAATTGAAGTCACCCTGTAATCCTTATGGCAAAATCCGTTCTTCCGACATTTAAAATTGAATTTCTCCATCCAAAACACTGGGGCTTTTGGCTCGCTCTCGGTATTTTCCGCTTAATTCTACTGCTGCCTTACCCTATTTTATGCAAAATTGGCAATGGCTTAGGTTGGCTCTTTGCAAAAACCGGTGTGGGCAAACGTCGCGCTAAAATCGCGAAACGCAATCTGGAACTTTGCTTTCCTGACTGGTCTGAACAACAAATTCATCAAATTTTACAAGCCAACCTACGTGCCACCGGAATGGCGATTATTGAAACCGGTATGGCGTGGTTTTGGTCTGATCGTCGTATAAAAAAATGGTCAAAAATTGAAGGGCTTGACTATTTAAAAGACAATTTGGCAGACGGTATCATTTTCGTCGGCATACATTTCTTAACACTGGAATTGGGCGCTCGTATTGTTGGTATTCATCAACCGGGGATTGGGGTTTATCGCCCGAACGATAACCCATTGTTTGATTGGGTTCAAACAAAAGGGAGATTACGTTCCAATAAATCGATGCTGGATCGTAAAGATCTCCGTGGCATGATTAAAGCGATACGAAATGGCGATATTATTTGGTATGCACCGGACCACGACTATGGTCGAAAAAATGCTGTTTTCGTGCCGTTCTTTGCGGTTCCTCACGCTGCAACAACAACCGGCAGTTATTACTTATTAAAGTCTTCTCCAAACAGTAAAGTAATTCCTTTCGCACCGCTTAAAAACGCAGATAATTCCGGCTATACGGTCACCATCTCTCCGCCGGTCGATTTTTCCGATTTACATGATGAGGCTGAGATTGCGGCAAGAATGAACAAAGTAATTGAAACAGAAATTATGAAAGGCGTTGAACAGTATATGTGGCTCCATCGCCGCTTTAAGACACAACCGAATGAAGACAATCATTTATATAAAGACTAGATAAAAAAAGGTGAGCCGCCAGCTCGCCTTTATTTTTAATAATTTTTTATCATGCTTCCGAATCTAACTCATCCGCCATCGCAGAGAGAATTTCACGCGTTAAATAAGCCAAAGAATGATAAAACGGCAGTGTAGCCTGTGTTTCAACTTTCACTAAAAACTTAGCTGCACAAGGCAGCAAAAAACGTTCAAATAACTCCTGTTGGGCACTTAAAGAATCCGCATTATCTTCCAACCAAGATGCAGTTAACAATAACATGGCAAAATGATCGACATTCTCGGCTTCAGGCAAACCACGAACTTGGCGAAAATCATGAAACTCTTCAACAGAAATGTCATACGCAGAAATTTCTGTTGCAACATTTCCGGATTCACCAAAAAGCTTTTGGTATTCTTTATCTAACAAGGTTAAATCAATAGCCATTTGTAATGAATCTAACGCCTTTTGGCTGTCATTATCTTCGTTTAATGCCCAAACTTGAGATAAGTTACCTTGATTTAACCAAGCAAATACACCGGATAAAATAGGATCTGTCGGCTGGCGATAAAATAAATTACCAAATAATCGACTAATCAAAGAAAAGTTATTTAATTGTAGATTTTCTTGCATTATGCCTTATCCTCTTTCGCTAAAAGTGCGGTCAGATTTTCTCGCGTTTTTTGTGTCGCACGATTCAAAATATTCAAATAACCTGCTTCATTTAATAAATGTATATCGCCAAAAATATCATGCTGAATATCCGTAATACCGCAGAAATTAAATAAACCCTCAACCAAACAGGTTTGCAACGCCTTATCAAAATTCAGACTTTGGTAACGCTCAAGATTATTTCCCATGGTGATAAAATGCTGCATTTTCTTATCGCTCAATAAACCTACCGAACAACCATTTTCAGTTTGATAAGCAAAGCCATAACTCAACACTCGATCCAAATAGCCTTTCAAAATTGCCGGAAATCCCATCCACCAAAGAGGATAGACCAACGTAATCAAATCAGCTTCTTTTATCTGATTTTGTTCAAATTTCACTTCTGCCGGTACAATACCTGCCTGACAAGCACCTAATTCATCCCAAGATAAAATGGGATTAAAATTTAACGTATAAAGATCTCGTACTATCGTTTCGACATTCATTTCATGCGATGCCTGAACAATACGTTCTACTAAAGCTCGATTAAGACTTTGTTGGTTAGGGTGAGCAAAAATAATTAAATGCTTCATTAATATCCTTAAATCTTGCTAACTTTTAATGTAATACTATCCACAGCCGTTACTTCAACAATGTCATTGACAGCTAAATCACGTCCTTGTATTCGCCAGGTAGTATCGCCAAAAGCGCCCCTACCAATACCATTTTCACCAATTTCCAAAACCTTGCCCTGCGCTCCTATCATTGCATGATCCCGTTGGTTAAGAGCACTTTGTGCTTGATCAATTTGATCTTTGCCATGTTGATAACGCCACCAGATAATACTGAGAATACTGGCAATAAGGGCGTACATTACCGCAAGAAAAGAAAAAGGTAGCGTAGGAATCAATTTTGTAATAACTGCAATCGCAATGGCAGATAATCCCCACCATAAAAGAAAAACTCCCGGCACTAAAATTTCAGCAATAAGCAAGACAAAACCAAGAATAAGCCAATGCCAAACACCCCAGTCTGTTAACCATTCCATACCAACCTCTACTTTATGATTAATTTGTTTTTTTATCAGATTTTAATAGCTCAGAGATTCCTGCAATTGAACCGATTAAATTACCCGCTTCTAAAGGCATTAAAACAACCTTACTGTTATCCGAACCACCAATTTCTTTCAATGCTTCAGTATATTTTTGTGCGATAAAGTAATTAATCGCTTTCGTATCACCATGAGCAATCGCGTCAGACACCATTTGCGTTGCTTTCGCTTCCGCTTCAGCTGCACGTTCACGGGCTTCAGCCTGTAAGAATGCCTCTTGTCTTTCCCCTTCGGCTTTCAGAATGCGCGATTGTTTTTCCCCTTCTGCTCGTAAAATCTCAGCTTGACGCACCCCTTCTGCTTCTAAAATATCCGCGCGTTTATTACGTTCTGCTTTCATTTGTGCATTCATCGCAGCAATCAATTCATGTGGAGGACGAACATCACGAATTTCAATACGGGTAACCTTAATTCCCCAAGGATTTGTCGCTTCATCCACAATAGACAGCAATCGGCTATTAATTGAATCACGTTGAGATAACATTTCATCCAATTCCATAGAACCTAATACAGTACGAATATTTGTCATAGTAAGGTTGATGATAGCTTGCTCTAAATGATTTACTTCATAAGCAGCATTACGTGCGTCAATAACTTGAACGAAACATACCGCATCAATAGCTACATTAGCATTATCTTTTGAAATAACTTCTTGTGATGGAATATCTAAAACCTGTTCCATCATATTAATTTTACGACCAACACGATCAACGAATGGAACAACAAAATTCAAACCAGGCATTAAGGTACGGGTATAACGGCCAAAACGTTCAATAGTCCAGTTATAGCCTTGAGGGACAGTCTTGAGCGTAGAATAAAGCACCACACCAACAAGCACGACAAAAATAATAGCGGCGATTGGTAATCCATCTAAAAAATACATAATTTTCTCCTTAAAACATCAACAGTTATCTTTTAAAGAATAACAATTAGCACAAGATCTCTCAACGTAAATTAGCTGGTTCCACTCTAAAATATTCCGCTTTGCTTTTTTCAATTTTCCTTTCCTATGACC